>NZ_JBHXPF010000006.1:0-179482 GCF_042718715.1 Streptomyces sp. NPDC058576
GGTGCGGTGCCAAGTCGCATGCCCGGTTCGGGAAGCGGCTCCGGGGAAACGGGCCGGTCGAAAGACCGGAACCGCGCCCCGGGCCGACTTCACCAGCCGTACCTGGCACGTATGGCCAGGTGCGGCGCTCGGTCTCCGAACGCGGATGTGCTGATCCTGATCACAACCCGGCGGCTGACCGGCACGGGTCAGACGGCGGCAGGCTTCTGGTTGTCGCTTTGCTCTGCCGGCTTCTGCTGGTGCAGTTGTTCGCCCTCGACGTCGACGTTGGGCATGATGTTGTCGAGCCATGGGGGCAGGTTCCAGGCGCGGTCGCCCAGCAGGGCGAGAGCGGCGGGGACGATGGTCATTCGGACGATGAAGGCGTCGAACAGGACGGCGACGGCCAGGCCGAAGCCCATCATCTTGATCATGGCGTCGCTGGAGCCGATGAATCCCGCGAATACGCTGATCATGATGAGGGCGGCGGCGGTGACGACGCGGGCTCCGTGGTCGAAGCCGGTGATGATCGCCTGGCGGGCGTTCGCGCCGTGGACGTGAGCTTCGCGCATACGGGTGACGAGGAAGACTTCGTAATCCATGGCGAGGCCGAACACGACGCCCACCAGGAAGATCGGCATGAGGCTCATGATCGGGCCGGTCTGGTCGACGCCGATGAGGTCGGCGAGCCAGCCCCATTGGAAGACGGCGACGACCGCGCCGAGGGAGGCCGCCACCGACAGCAGGAATCCCAGGGCGGCCTTCAAGGGGACCAGGACCGATCGGAAGACCAGGACCAGCAGGAGGAATGCGAGTCCGACGACGAGCAGCAGGTAGGGCACCAGTGCGTCGTTGAGCCTGTCCGAGAAGTCGACGTTCATCGCAGTCGTGCCGGTAACCATCACCTCATCACCGGTCGTATCGCGGATGTCGGCAAGCAGGCTCTTGGTCTCCTGAGTGTCGGGGCCGGTTACGGGGATGACGGTCAGGACCGCGGTGATCCCAGCCCGGTCGAAGACTGCGGGGGTGACCGCTGCGATGTTGTTCAGGCCGTTCAGTGTCTTGCGGATATCTTCGGCGTGAGCCTCGACGTCGCCGTCGGTGCCGGCGTCGACGGTCACGAGCAGCGGTCCGTTGACTCCCGCGCCGAAGCCTTGGGCCATCAC
Organism: Streptomyces sp. NPDC058576; assembly: GCF_042718715.1. NCBI lineage: Bacteria > Bacillati > Actinomycetota > Actinomycetes > Kitasatosporales > Streptomycetaceae > Streptomyces > Streptomyces sp. NPDC058576. Next base: position 1,146 of record NZ_JBHXPF010000006.1, read on the forward strand.
GTCGTAGGCGCGGCGGGGGCTGGTGTCGGTGGACTTCTGGCCGTCGCCGGGCAGGCCCAGTTCCAGGCCGGCGGCCGGGACCGCGATCAGCACCAGGCCGGCGGTGGCGGTGATCAGGACTGCTACCGGGCGCCGCAACACGAACCGGGCCCAGCGTGAGCCCATGCCCGGCCCGGCGGGGGCGGGGCCCTTCTTGCGGTCCTTGCGGCTGAAGACCTTGTCGCCGGCGAAGCCGAGCAGCGCGGGGATCAGGGTCAGTGCGATGACCACGGCGACGGCGACGGTGCCGGCCGCGGCCAGACCCATTTCGGTGAGGACCGAGATGTTCACGACCGTCAGCCCCGCCAGTGCGATGACCACGGCAATGCCCGCGAAGACCACCGCAGAACCCGCGGTGCCGACGGCCCGGCCCGCGGCTTCCTCGTTCTGCCTGCCCTGGGTCAGTTCGCCGCGGTAGCGGGAGACGATGAACAGCGCGTAGTCGATACCGACGGCCAGGCCCAGCATCGAGGCGAGTCCGGCGGCGTCGCCGGACAGGCCGAGCACCCTGGTCAGCGTGGTGATCGCGCAGACGCCGATGCCGACACCGATGATCGCGGTGAGCAGCGGCAGGCCGGCCGCGACAAGCGAGCCGAACGTGACCGCCAGGACGATCCCGGCGATGAGGATGCCGATGGCTTCTGTGCCGCCGCCTGCCTCAGCCTCGTAGGTCGCAGTGCCACCGACCTCGACGGTCAGCCCAGCGTCCCGGCCCCCCTCCAGCACGGTGTCCAGGGTGTGCTTGGACGCCTCGGTCAGCTCAGTCGGCTGGACCTTGTAGGTGATGGAAATGTACGCGGTGCTGGCGTCCTTGCTGACCGCGCCAGTGGTGTAGGGGTCAGTGACGTGTGCGGCCTGGTCGCTTCCCGAGCCGAGCTCCCTGACGGCGGCCGTGACAGCCGCCTGGTTGCCCGACGAGGTGATCTTGTGTCCGGCGGGCGCGCGGAAGACGATGTTGGCCTGAGCGCCATCGGCATTCATGTCGGGGAAGCGCTGCTCCAGCAGGTCGAACGCCTTCTGCGCTTCGATTCCCGGAATAGAGAAGCTGTCGTCGCCTGCGGTGTTCGCGGAAGCGGCGCCGATCCCGACGACAGTCAGGAGCGCCACCCAGAACAGAGCGACGGCCCGCCGTCGACGGAAGCAGAACCGGCCGAGCCGGTAGAGGAGTGTGGCCACGTGAATAGTCCTTGATCAATGAGTTGGCGCGCAGGACGCACCGCGGCACGGCTACATGGCGCGGCGCCTGCTGACGGCCGGGGTGACGGCGCGGTCTCGCCGGGGGTTGCCAGGTGCCGCATCGCAGCGACTCGCCCGCCGGTCGGACCGCTGTCCACAGCGGGCCCCGGCGGGTTCACGCGGGCCCTTGCCACGGAGTTGGGAGCGGGAGCCGCTTCGTCGGCGGCCGGGGCATCGAACCCGCTGGTGATCACGAAAGAGCAGCGCCACCGGGGTCACTGGCCCCCGATCCTGCTGACCTGAGGCTGGGCACCTTGTGCGGAGCGGGCGGCTACCCGCGCTTCAGGTCCGTTGGGCTGCTGCCCGGCCGGACGAGCCGGTTCGCTGCCCGTACGTGCTGAGTCGCCGGCCTGGGGTCGGCTCAGGTGTCAGTGCTGAAAAGCGGCCCGTTCGCCATCACGTCGCCGTGCGGGCGCCGGGCCGCTTTTCGGGAGCGGACGCCGGCTCAGTGACCGGCAGGGGTGGGCGAGATCTGCTGCATGAGGCTCATGAGGTCCGGTGCGACCCACTCCTCGGCGATCTGGCCGCCCTCGAAACGGTAGACCTCGACGCTCCGGTAGCTGACCTGGCGGCCGGTCGCCTCGAACTGCTGGAACGCGCCCTGGTGCGTGGCCTGGAAGTGGACCAGCACGGTCACCTTGTCGCCGACCCCGAACATGTCCTGAACGGTGATCTTCAGGTCGGGAAAGGCATCCTTCATGATCTTCGTGCCGTGAGACCAGATCTCGCGACCGTGCAGCGGGTCGGGCGATCCGGGGACGTTGGCGATGAAGTTCTCGGTCAGCATCTGGGCGGCCTCGTCGAGCTCGCCGCTCTCCACAAGCTGGTACGCGGTGCGCACCGAGGCCATGTTCTGCTCGACAGTGGTCGTCATCTCGGGTCCTCTCGGGTGTCTGCCCCGGAGCTCGTTGACGCTCCGGGTCGGATGACACTCAGTGAAAACCATGACGCTGCGTCAAGGTCAAATGGTCGCAGGGGCCGCTCGGCAGCATCCGCCGCAGGCGGTGCCGTTGCGCTGGCCCGTCGATCAGGTCACTCTTGACCTTGTCGCTACGTCATGGTTTGTACTGGGCTCATGCGAATCGGCGAGCTCGCCGCCCTTGTCGGGGTCACCCCGCGGGCCGTGCGGCACTACCACCACCTCGGGCTGCTGCCCGAGCCCCTGAGACTCAGTAACGGATACCGCGACTTCGGCATGCGCGAGGCCGTTCTGCTCGCCCGGATCCGGCGGCTGACCGAGCTCGGGCTCGGTCTCGACGAGGTGCGGGACGTCCTCGCGGACGACCAGGGGCGCGAGCTGGCCGAGGTGCTGCAGGAACTGGACGAAGATCTCGAACGACAGGAGAGCGCCCTGCGGGAGCAACGGGTGCGGCTGGCTCCCCTGCTGGCCGAGGCCCTCGCTGGCCGCCTCGACTCCGACGGGCCGGTGTCCCCGGAGTTCGCCACGCTGCTGCAAGGGCTGGGCGAGGTGACGCGCTCCCCGATAGCCGCACAGGACCGCGAACACCTGGCCCTCCTCGACGCCCTGGTCCCTGAGAGCGACCGGCGTCGGCTCATGGCCGCACTCCACGGAATGAAACAGCACGCCGACGAGGCATACGGCCTCCTGGACGCCCTCGCGGACGCCGAGCCGGACGACCCCCAAGTCGCCAGCACCGCAGCCGCACTCGCGGACTTCTTCCCCGACGACCTGGCAGCACATTTCCCCGACAAGAGCGCTGGAACCTTGGCCGACGGCATCTTCGCGGACCTGGCCCCGGCCCAGTCAGCCGCCATCGCCCGTGCGATGGAACTCGTGACCGAAAAGCAGAAAGGACCATCATGACGACGCTGGAAGGCCGGCCGACCGTGCCCCAGACCACCGCCCCCCGCCGCGGCCCGGCACTCCAGAAGCTCCGCGGCATCGCACTGGGCGCCCAGCTCGTGCTCCTCGCCTGTCTGAACGGCGGAGTGCCGATACCCGGCGCCGTCCTGCTCGGCGGCAAGCTGCTCCTGCTCGTACTCATCGGCGCCGAGGCATACTTCTGGCTGCGGCTGCGACGGCACGGACTGTCCCGGCGGGAGGCGCTCAAGCAGCTCGCGCCCGAGTCCGTTCTGCGCTTCGTCACCCACGAACTGCGGATCATGGCGAGCCTGCTCCGGTGGATCGGCCGCCGCCCGCACGGCGTCAACGGGGCCGACGCGGTCTTCACACACGGCCGCGACCAGGCCGCCATGATGTACGGCCTCACGTTCGCCTGCGTCATCGAGACCGTCGTGGTGTCCTTCCTCCTTGCCAACTGGCCTCTCGTTCACAGCATCTTCCTGGTCGTCGACGTCTACACCGTCCTGTTCGTCCTCGGCATGCACGCGGCCTCCGTCACACGACCGCACATCCTTGCCCACGGCGCCCTGCGCGTCCGGCAGGCAGCCCACGTCGACTTCCTCGTGCCGCTCGGCCAGATCACCTCCATCCGTCGCGAGACCCTGTTCACCCATGTGAAGAAGGACAACGAGCTGAACATGCCCATCGGCTCGCAGACCTCCATCACCCTCGAACTGACCGAACCGCTCAACGTGCCCAAGTTCCTCGGCGCCCCCCGCCCCGTACAGCTGATCAGGTTCCACGCCGACGACCCGAAGTCTCTGTACGACGCAGTCGCGCAGGCGCGAACCACACCCACAACCGCTTCGGACGCACAGGAGCCGTCCGCATCGACGACCAGGAGCACCAGGCCCCCACAGTCGGGGAGCTCCTCACCGACAACGGCAGGCGCACCGTCCTGAACGCCGACAGACCCGTCGCGCGTGCCCGACCGAGCCCGCAAGCCGAGCAACCCCCGGGGAGCGGCCCCGTTCCAGCACACGCCATCGAGTGCACCGAAGCGGGCAACGTCACTTGGCTGCGGTCTCACGGCCGGCGTCGCGGGCCGCGGCCAGGGCTTTGGCCTGCGCGTCGGCGGCGAGGTCCTGGAGGTGTTCCATACCGGGCGAGGTGGCGGCGAGGGTGAGCTCGCGTTCGATGACGACGAGGTCGGCCTGCCATACGTCGGCGAGGATCCGCTTGAGGTAGGGGGTGGAGTGGTCCCAGCCTTCGCGCGGAGTACCGGGGGCGTAGCCGCCGCCTCGCACGGTGGCCAGGACGGTCGGCTTGTCCTTGAGAACCGGGCTGCCCAGGGGCGCCCCGGCGATGACCAGGTCGACCCAGGTCTTGAAATGCTGGGAGATGCCGAAGTTGTACAGCGGCACGGCCAGTACCACCGCCTCGGCGGCCTCGAGTTCCGCGTTGAGCAACCCAGCGAGGGTGAGCGCATCGCGTTGGGCGGGAGTGCGGTCGGGTTCGGGCGTCAAGTTGCCGGTGTGGGCCTGCGCCCAGGCGTCGGCGGGCAGTGGGTCGGTGCCCAGATGGCGGCGTACCACGGGCACGTCCGGGTGGACTGCGGTCCACTCCGATACCACGAGGTCGGCGAGTTCGGCGCTGGCGGATGTGCCGGGAAGGATGCTGGCGTCGAGTCGGAACAGGCTCATGACGTCTCCATGGTGCTGGTCTTGGTGTGTGTGGCAGCGCGGTTCCGGAGCATTCAGCGCCCTCTGCGGATATAGGCGCGGAGCGACAGCGGGACGAAGATCACCAGCAGCGCGGCCGACCAGAGCAGGACCGTGTTCACCGGATGCTCGAGTGGCCAGGCCACGTTTCCGGACGGGGCGCCCGGGTTGCCGAACAGCTCCCGTGCGGCGGCGGTGAGCGCGCTCACTGGGTTCCAGTCGGCTAGAAAGCGCAGCCAGACCGGCATGCCGTCGGTCGGGACGAACGCGTTCGACAACATCGTGAACGGCAGGCCCAGCGGCACCATCGCGTCGGCGACCTGGTCGTTCTTCACTGCAAGGCCCACATAGACGCCCACCCAGCTCAGCGCGTACCGCAGCACGATCATCAGCAGGAACGCCTGGACGGTCGGGATCAGACCGCGGTGCGGCTGCCAGCCCACGAGCAGGCCCGTGCTCACCATCACGGCCAGCATCATCAAGCCCGTCAGCATGTCGGCGCCGGTCTGCCCGTACGGCACCGCCAAGCGCGCCATCGGCATGGAGCGGAACCGGTCCATCACACCGCGGGAGGCATCGGCGGCCATCCGCGTCATGACCCCCAACCACGCGGAGAACGTCACCATGGCGAAGAGGCCAGGCATGAGGTACTCGCGGTAGTCGCCGCCTTCCGGCACCTTGATCGCGCTGCCGAAGACGTACCCGAACAGCACGACCATGACAGCCGGGAAGATCAACGCCGCGACGATTTCGCCGGGAGCTTGCCGCAGCCGTCCCAGCTCGCGGCCTACCAGGGTCAGCCCATCGGTGAACGTCCATCGCAGGCGGTGGCCCAGCGGCGGGGCGAGGTCGTTCATCAGACCAGCTCCTTTTGGCCGGTGAGGCGCAGGAATACCTCGTCGAGGGTGGGGCGGCGCAGCTGTACGTCGGCCGCGGCGACACCGGCTCGGTCGAGCTCGCGCACGATGTCGGTGAACCGCAAGCTGCGGCCCGGCAGGGCGACGCTGAGGCGGTCGGCGCCAGTCACCGTGGGGTCGATCCCGGCCAGAGCCTTCAGCACGGACGCCGCCGGATGGAGGGTGGCGGGGTCTTCGAGTTCGACGTCGAGGCGGTCGCCGATGGTGGCCTTCAGTTGGTCGGGGGTGCCCGTGGCGATCACCCGTCCGTGATCGACGACGGCGATGTCGTCTGCCAGCTGGTCGGCCTCGTCCAGGTACTGCGTGGTGAGCAGGACCGTGGTGCCGTCCACCACCAGCTCGCGGATACTGTCCCAGATATCGCCGCGGCTGCGCGGGTCCAGGCCAGTGGTCGGCTCGTCCAGGAAGAGCACCTCGGGGCGCAGGATGAGGCTGGTGATCAGGTCAAGGCGCCGCCGCATGCCGCCGGAGTAGCCGGCGACCTGCCGATCGGCAGCGTCCATCAGGCCGAAGCGTTCGAGCAGCTCGTCGGCCCGCCGACGCGCCTCGTGCCGGGACAGGTGGGAAAGGCGCCCGAACATCCGCAGGTTGCCACGGCCGGTGAGCTTCTCGTCCACGGCGGCATGCTGGCCCGCGAGCCCGATCCTGGCGCGCACCTTGCCGGCCTCGCGGACGACGTCGTGTCCGGCGATGTGGGCATGCCCGGCATCAGGATCGGACAAGGTCGCCAGGATCCGCACCGCGGTCGTCTTGCCCGCTCCGTTGGGCCCCAGCACACCGCAGACCGTTCCTCTCGGGACACTCAGGTCCAAACCCCTTAGGGCTTGGGTATCGCCGAACGACTTGTGCAGCCCTTCGGCGACCACGATCGGATCAGGCATAACCCCTCCACTGGGTACCTTGTACGCGGTCATGGCGGCCACGGTAAACGACTGGGTACTATGTACGCAACCAAGGAGGCGGAACGGTGGCTGACGCCGAGTACGTGAACATCTGGATGCGGCCCGAGCGCGCGGCCTACGGGCCGACTCCCGTCTACAGCCGCGCGAAGATCACCGAGGCGGCCGTCCGGATCGCCGACACCGAGGGTCTCGAGACCGCCACCATGCGGCGGATCGCCACCGAGATCGGCGCCGGCGCGATGTCCCTCTACCGGTACGTCCCGAACCGCGAGAACTTGGTCGAGCTCATGGCCGACCAGGTGATGGGCGAGATCGACGTCACGGACATGCCCTCGGGTGACTGGCGCGCTGACCTGACCCACTACGCCGGCGAGCATCGGACCATGTGGATCAGGCACCCGTGGATCACCACCGTGCAGCGGTCACTTCCCAGCTTTGGTCCCAACCAACTGCTCTTGGTCGAACGGCTGATGGGGGTGCTCGACCCCTTCGTCCCCATCGACGAGAACCTCGGCCTCGTGGCCCTGCTGAACAGCTACGTCGAGGGCACCGTCCGCGAGGAGATCAGCACGGCCAGGGAAGTCCGACGCAGCGGGCTCAGCGAGTCGGAATGGATGGAGCGGAGCTACCCGTACGTCGACCGGCTGGTGAAGAGCGGGGAGTACCCGATCTTCACCAAGATCGTGATGGAGGCGCGCCAGCCGCACCTGAGCCGCGACGACCAGTTCCGGTACGGGCTCCAGCGTGTTCTCGACTGCATCGCCGCGGCCCTCCCATCAACGGCGGAGTCCGAACGGGACGGGCCAGGGCAGGCTCGTAGTCGACCATCCGAGGGGGCATGAACACGGGTGATCTCTGGTCGTATCCGCCACGTCGCCGGCGGGTGCCCCGATAGCGCGAAGGGGCGTGTGGGTCCCTTCCTAGATGAACTCGCTCATGTTTCTACGTGACAGCTTCCTGACGTTCGACGATGGAAGTAGGGCCGTCGAGGATTGCCTTGAGGCCGAATTCGAAGAGCGCGTCGAGACGCAGGTCGTAGCCGTCCTCGAATGCTGCGACCACCTTGGTGAAGGTCGAGAAGCGGCCGGATTCCACCAGTTCTTGGAGAGCGGGGGCGCGGCTGTCCATCCATTGGTCTTCCGACTGGCCCGTGGAGGCTTCGGCATCCGCTTCCATCTCCAGGTGCACCGCCAGGCCCTGGACAGGGCTGTAGAGCAGGACGTGGATGTCGAACAGCGTCGTGGGGTCGAGGCCGTGGCCGTCGAGGGCGCCGAGCGGGCGTGTGCGGGAGCCGAGCCGGGCCAGCCACGGGTGCTTGCGGTACAGGCTCCACAGGGTCCTGGAACCCAGCTCGATGCGGGCACGCCAACCCTCGGGGGCGTCCGCGCGGTAGGGCTCCTCGCCGAACGCGGCGTCGGCCATGTGCGGGACGAGATCATCCTTGCTCGGGACGTACCGATAGGTCGACATCGCCGCGACGCCGAGCCGGGCCGCGGCGCCACGCAGGGAGAGCGCCGAGAGCCCTTCGGCGTCGGCGATCTGGATGGCGGTACGGACGATCCGGGCGAGGCTCAATGAGCCCGGCGACCCGGTCCAGCAGAACGTTCATCTCGGCCCGGGCCGGTCACCGGCCCGGCGCAGCTCCACCCGGGCCGACGTCGTCCCGAGCAGGAAGAGGCGGCTCAGGGATCATCGGCTCCCGCCCGCTTCCCTCGGCCTCCGGGGCGAGATCGGCAACCGCCTGCTTGTACCGAACCTGGTTGGGGTTCGACCGCAGAGGCCCAAGGAGAGGCAGGACGGAAACCACCAACCAAGCAAGGGGTGTCACGCCGACCCATACGAACCCGATGACCAACGCCACGAAGCAGAACAGAGCCACGCCAGGACTGGGACCGGGGTCCTCCTTCACCAGCCAACCGAGCGCGTAGAACTCCGCCGAGCAGAGCAGGGCGGCCAACACGTTGGACAGCAACAGGTACACGGCCATGCCGAGCAGCCGCCACTCCCCATTCCGCAGCGCTTCCAACTCACGCTCTGTCTGCTGGATCTGCTCCCGCGTCGGGGTGGCACCATCGGCGTAGAGGGCGTCCACCGCCTCGCGACCTCGGGCCGCCCGCACGTATATCTCCCGAATCCGGGCCCTGTGAGTGGTGAGCTCGAAAGCGGCGACAAGAATGATCACGGGCGCGACAGCCGCCACCGTGGTTGCGTAGCTCTCAGACATCCTCATTGCCGCAGTGTCGCTGAAAGTCGTCCCCCCAACTGGCCCTTTCCAGAGGGGACCTGTGTCGCCGAACGGACTTCCCTGGTCGGTGAACAGGTTCTGCCGACGGTAGCGCCGCGCCACAATGTCGGCGGCCAGGCGATGACGTGGTCCAGCAGCGCCCAGATCACGGCCAGCTCGCTGCGGATCGCCGTGCCCGGGTCCTGGACCAGCACCCGCACCGCCCCCACCACGAGGGAGGCGACGGCCACCATGCGCACCTGCTGGTCGGGAGTGAGCCAGGTGGCTGCCGGGGCCGCGCACGGCACCGCAGCGAGCACGGTCATCGCTTCCGAGTCGGCCCCGCCCTGGCCCTCGATGAAGGTCCAGTCCGGGCCCGGCCGGTTCTCGTCCCTTGGATCGAGACCGGCCGTCACGGACTCGACGGCGGCCGCGAGGGACTCGCCCAGGATGGTGTCCGGTGGCGCGGGCAGCGACCGGAGCCAGGCGGCCGCGCGGCGCCCCACGGCAGCAGCCGCCGCCAGGGCCTCGGCCTCCCCCTCCCACGGCTCGTACGGAACATCGCTGGGGGCGGGGAGGTGCGAAAGCGTCATGCCCGGCTAACCGCCCCGGACGCCGTACGGGCACAGCCCACAAGAGGCTCCTGGCCGTGGCAGCCCCGGAGACGGGCCACAGCGTGACGTGCCGGGCGATGAGGCGTTTGACCGGGCATGAGCCGACTTCTCCGCGTCCTGGCCGTGGGCCTCACCGCCACCGCCTTAGCGATCAGCCTGGACGTCCCCGCGCACACCGCCGCCTCCGCCTGCACCCACCACTTCTCCGGCCCGCAGGTCTGCATCTCCACCAACGGCCCGTCGGGCAGCGAGAACCCCGGGCGGGTGACCACGGCCTGGACCAACCCCCCACGGGACAAGGCGTCCGCGACGGTGCACATCACCGAGCGCGGCGGCCAGCGCTACACCCTCACCGCCAGCCGCCAACGCGGCCAGCTCATCGCCACCTTCACCCCCGGCGCCCTCCCGGACGGCAAACTCTGCGCCCGCTACCGGTGCCCTTCGGGGTCTTCGACCCCCACGCCGAAGCCGAAAGGTGGCTATGAGCACGCCCGCGAGCATGACGCCGCAGCCGGACACCGAGGACCTGGCCCCGCCGGACTCCCCGCTGACCACCAAGGAGGGCTGGCGCCGCTACCTCGAGCACGAGACCGCGGCGCCCACGCTGCTGGGCGCCGCCGAGCGGGCCGCCCTGACCGCGCGGGAACGGGGGCGCCAGGATGATCAGCGGCGGGAGTATCACGCGGACCTTCCGCTGGTGAACACGCCGACGATCCGCAAGGTCATATCCACCTCCCGCCTGCTGGTTCAGCTCAACCGCCATCAGGTCTCCGCCCGCCGCGGTGTGATCCTCTCCGGCGCCTCCGGCACCGGGAAGACGACGGCGCTCACGCAATTGGGCCGCGCGCACGAGCTGGCCACGCGCAGACGGCACCCGCGCGACCGCTCCCGGCTGCCGGTCCTCTACGTCACCGTCCCGCCGGCCGCCACACCGAAGATGCTCGCGACGGAGTTCGCCCGCTTCTTCGGGCTGACGTTCCCCGCCCGCGCCACCCACACCGACATCGTGGACGCGGTCTGCGCCACCGCCGCCCACGTCCACGTCGACCTGGTCCTGGTAGACGAGCTGCACAACCTCAACCTCGGCTACCGGGCCGGGGCGGAAGCCTCCGACCAGTTGAAGTACTTCGCCGAGCGCCTGCCCGCGACCTTCGCCTACGCGGGCATCGACGTCGAGAGTCAGGGCCTGTTCGCCGGCACCCGGGGTCGGCAGATCGCCGGGCGCTTCGTTGTCATCCCCGCCGCTCCGTTCTCCTACGCCACCAACGCCGACAAGGACGCCTGGCGGGGCCTGGACAGCACCCTGGAGACGATGCTCCGCCTCCACGAGCACGCGCCGGGCACGCTCACGGCGATGAGCGACTACCTCTTCCACCGCACCGGCGGAATGATCGGCAGCCTGTCCCAGCTCATCCGCGGCGCCACCGTGCTGGCCATCGAGGACGGCAGCGAGGCCGTCACCGAGGAAGTGCTCGAACTCGTTCCCGTCGACTTCGCCGCCGAGCAGTCCGAACAGCTCACCGCCCCGGCCAAGGCGACCGGGCGGCGGAGGCGCGCGGCCTGATGCTCCTGCGCACGCTGCCCGACCCCGTTCCTCCCGCCCGGCAGGAGATCCCCCCGTCCTACATCAGCCGACTGGCCATCCTGCACGGACTGGACGTCGACGGTCTGTGGTCGCAGGTCACCCGCCCCGCCTATCCCGGCGCCGGTCGCCGCGTCGTCGTCCCCGAACGGCTCGCCGCGCTGACAGGCCGCAGCGTCCACGCTCTGCCCGGGGCCATGCCGGAACTACGCGATGCGCCGCCGAACTGGGAGATGTTCCGCCATCAGCCGCAGACCGGCTGCCACCTCTGCGACGCCCGCCACCCCGGCGGGCGGGTCGTCCGGCTCCTGCCCCACCACACCTACGTCTGCCTGCGGCACCACACCTGGATCGGCCCGCCCGACATCGACCACCCCGCCGTCGACCTCACCCGACTCCCGGACATCGTCGACGCACAGCGGCGCCACCTGCTCATGCTGCGGCGCTACGGCTGGGCCGCTACCTATGACGCGGTGCTGACCGGCCTCATGCTCTGCGCGCACATCTGGTCCCCGGACGGGCGCCCGGTTGCCTTCGGCACCTGGGACACCTGGGACGCCTGGGACGACCGCCTGGACATCCTGATCCCTTTCGACCAGGAGAAGCAGGACTACGCCGACTTCAGCACCTCCCGCCTGTTCGCCGCGGTCTATCCCGAGGCCGTCTCCCTCGCGCCGCTCATCGCCTCGGCCTCCTGGCGGCGCCTGGCCGGCGGCACCGAGGCGGAGCAGAACCGGTTCTTCGCGGAGGTCGCCCGCCGCGTCACCTACCCCTACAAGCCGCCCGACCGCAGCAGCGATGCCGTCGCGCACTGGGCCCTCGCCGACTCCTGGCGCCCGCCCAGCTGGCCCCTGATCACCTACACGCCCGGCCGCGTCCGCGGCACCCTCCCCGGCCTCGCGGCCAACCGCCTCGCCCGCACGAGAGGAGTGCGAAGTGGTTCAGCCGCAGCCGCCGCAACCAAGGTCGTTACCTCCTCTTCCATGGACACCTCAAGCCGGTTCTTCTCCGCGAGCGCGAAGACCAGTACGTGAAGTGGGAGGGCACCGTCTGGCACAGCGAGCGCACCGACGACCTGATGAAGGACGCGGTCGCGAAGATGCGCCGAGCGGCCGACGAGGAGCAATGCTCATGACCTGTAAATCGGCTGGGGTTGGACGCGAGAGGCGTACGGAAACGCCGAAGACCGCGACCATGGGGCCAGGTTCCCCAAGGCGGTGAAGAAGATCACCGACAATGTCAACGAGCTGCTGACGTTCTGCTACCAGCCCGCCGAGCACTGGATCCACCTACGCACCACGAACCCAATCAAGTCGACCTTCGCCACCTTCCGCCTGCGAACAAAGGTCAGCGAGGCGCCAGCAGCGCGGGCGCCGCCCTGGCCATGGTCTTCAAGCTCGTCGAGTCCGCACAGGCCCGCTGGCGGGCGGTGAACGCTCCTCATCTCGGCGCCCTTGTCCGCGCCGGAGCCCGGTTCGAGGGCGGTCTCCTTGTCGAACGCTCCGAGATCCTCGCGGCATGATCGAAGCCGCGAGGATCGGAGCGACGGTCAGGCGTGGGACTACTGCACGCGGGACTGCCGTGGGGTGTGGGGCCTTCCCCCGTGAGCGCGCAAGGCTTCTGTGAACCACGTGAACACCGGTGCCAGGCTGGGCGGGGCGGGCCATCCGTTGATGACGGCCAGCAGGTGCCAATAGCGTTCCGCGCGGGGGTCGCCAGCGATCTCCAGGCGAGTCAGCAGCCAGTGGCGCAAGTCGGCGTCGTCGGCGCGGCTGAAGGTGTGCGCGTAACGGGCGGTGAGGGCGTCAATGATGGGTGCGGCCTCGGCCGAGGCCGGAGCGATGCCGGCCTCGAGCGCGCGGCCGACGCTGTCGCGGACGGTCTCGGTGAGGTCGTGGTGCAAGCCGGTGACGTCGCCTTGGGCGCGCTCGGCTGCCTGGTACTCCGCCATGCGGCGGACGGCGGCGCGGAAGTCGGGATCCTGGGTGAGTTCGGCGAGTTCCACCCAGGCGTCGACCTGATGAGGTTCGGGGTCGTCCGGCAGTTCGGGCATGGCCGAGCGAATCATGTCGACGAAGTCGGCGTTGGCGTCGAACCCGCCGAAGGTGTCGTCGATGAAGTCGGTGATGAGGCGTCGTCGTTCGTCGTCGGAGAACTTGGCAAGCTTGTGCATGAGGTCCATTTCCTCGGGGGTGGAGTCCCGTTTGGCCACCGCTCGCAGCACCGCGCGCCGCAGTCGGAGAGTGCGGATCTGTACCTCCAGGGCGTCGGCGTGTGCAGCCGCGACCTCGGGCACCGAAACCTCGCGGTCCAGCACCTGCCGGATGACAGCGAGGTCGAGCCCCAGGTCACGCAGGGTGCGCACCAGATCCAGACGCGCCAGTGCGCCGATGTCGTAGAGACGGTAGCCAGCCGGGCTGCGGTCCGTCGGCGGCACGATTCCGGTGTCGGAGTAGAACCGAATGGTCTTGACCGTCAGCCCGGTCCGCCGGGCCAGGGCCCCAATCGTGAAGAGCGTGTCGCCGTCCATGCCTGCACCTTCGTGCCTCCCCCTACGGGAGACTCAAGCCCAGTCTCCACGCTGGTGCTTCCACCCCACTGGGTCGCCAATCCACAGGTCTTGACAATGACTCGCCGACGAGAACGATTCCGGCCTGCCGCACCGACGCCCGGAAAATGCAAGACCGACTGACACACGTCGGGGCCGCCAGCCTCGCGTCAATCCTTCATCTTCCAGCTGGCCGCCGGACGTCACTGCAACGTCGAGTGGGAAGGGACACCTCGCACTCTGCTCGATTCGGCCGTCGCGCCACTGAGCAACCTGACCCACACTGTCCTGAGCCGGGCGTTCGATGACCTGGGCACACCACAGATTCCTCAGAGTGCCGGCAGCAAGTCGATGCGGGTTGAGATAAGTCTTCGCCAAATACCCGACGCGGGCAGGCGCAGCGGGCCTAGGCGACGTGGGTGGCGGCCAGCGCAGCCAGGAGGTGGCGCGCAAGGGCGCCGTGGGTCTGCTGGAGCAGGTCGGGCACCATCTGGCCACGCCGACCGCGCGGGCCCGGTTCGTGCGCATCATCACCGAACTGGGCAACAGCAAGGCGCTGACGGTGCGTGGGCGGGCCGAGCTCCTGGACGCCGTACGGGACGTGATGGAACCGGAGTCGGTGTTCGCCGCCAGCGGCCTCGTTCGCGCGCTCGGGCCCGCGCAGACACCAATGACCGCCGAAACGGTCGTGACGCGCGTCGAGGCCCTGCGTGACGCGCTCAGCCGCACCCTGGACGGGAAGGTGGACGGCGCGCTGCTGGAGCGGGCCATCCACCGCGCTTGCACGGCCAACTACCTCGCCCAGCACTCTGGCCTCGTCGCAGAGGCCGGCCAGCTAGCCCACCTCTTTGGCGAGCCCACGCTCCAGGAGCAGTTCGACCAGGCCGGGCGGCAGCTGCTGCTCGTCCTCGGCATGGAACTGGTCCACTACCGCACCCGGACGCGCTCTGACGCGGTCTAACGGCGGGCCCCGGGAGGGGTGTCCCGCCCGAGGCCCGCAGCACGGGTCTTCGGTCAGCTCGTGGGCGGCCGGACTGCTCGGCCTGTGCGGTGTGCCTGCGGGAGCCGCCGAGAGAGCCGCGGTCTGCCTAGCAGACGGCCGACTTCCCCTTCGGCCTGTTCCGCATCGGCGTCGCGCTGTATGGGGAGCACCAGTACCCAGGTGACCTCGGCTTTGCGCGGGTCCCGGCGGTGCTCGTCGACCCGCGCCCTGACAGTGCCGAGACCACGGCCCGTGGACCCCGTGTAGAGCAGGTCGAACGTTCCCGAACCGAGGAGGTAGACCGCCTGATGCTCGTCGCCCGCGTAGTCGGGTAGAGCCCACAGGGCGATCTTGGCCGGTTGCCGGCGCAGCAGCCGGTCTCCCAGGGCGTCTGCGGCCAGGTCGTAGGACCTGCGCAGGGGTGTGCCTGGCAGCAGTGGGGCGGTCCCTGGGGGAAGCGTCGTCACAGGGTGTCCCCTTCGCCTGGTTCCTCGGGTCGGCTGAGGTTGGCGTCCGCCTCCTTCTGCTCCCGTTCCTGCAGATTCATCTTCAGGCCCTTCAGTCGGAAGGCCACTGTGTCCGCATGCTCGTGGAGCGCGGCCATCAGCGCCGCCGGGCATGTGATCTTGGAAAGGCTCGCCTTGTGCAGCGTCTGAACGGACGTCTCGGCGGCCCGCAGCTGGCTGGGCAGGACCTCCAGCGCCTCGGCCACCGGGTTCGCCTGCTTGGCGCGCTCGTGCAGCCTCTTCTGTTCCCGCTTCTCCGCCTGCCCCTTCTCGATGCTGGCCGCGAAGGTGCGGATGTACGCGCTGTCGGCGTCTGAGTCCTCCAGCGGGCCGTACGGGGACTGTGGGGAGATCCGACGGGGGTTGGCGCGTCGGCGTTCATCGAAGGAGGTCACGAACGCCGTGATGTTCTCTTCCAGCTGCGCGGGGCCCCACGGTGAGGCGTGCATCATCTCCAGGACAACCGACACCGGGGCCGTGGTGAAGGCGGCCGGGATGTCCTCCTCCGGCAGCTCCTCGGTCTGGCGGCCGGATCCTGTGTCCGTGCGCAGTGCCCCCGTGAACGTCGTGGCGATGGCACCGACGACGAGGAGGAAAGCGATGTGGTTGCCAAGCGTCGCGTCGTCGGTCTCGATTCGCTTGTCGTCGTTCACGAGCCCCTGGGGCGCGGCGGCGGCTGCCTTGCTGACAGCCTCTGCGGATTCCTTCAGCTGCTCCTTCGTCACCCGGTAGTCCGGCAGGCGGTCCTTTCGGTTCCATACGTGCTTGGGGACAGCATCGCGGGTCCACGCGCGCTGTCCGATCTCAAGTCGGGACTGCTGGTGCTCGTTTCCCTTCCAGTGCTTGCGGTCGAGAGACTGCAGGGGGCGGCTGATGACGGCTCCGGCCAGCTCGCTGAACTGCTTGACATTGCACCGGCTGATCTTCAGTTCGCGGCGCAAGGTCGCGGCGATGTGCGGGCGCCATGTGGGATCGATCAGATCGGCGATGGCCTGGTAGGCCCAGTCGAGGTAGTCCCATCCGCTGCGGAGCGGGCCGCGATCCTGCTGGCGCTGGCGCTCGATGAGGGACGGTGGCGCGGCCTGTGTCAAGTCGGACAGCACAGCCTCGTGGATGGTGCGGCGCTTGGAGGTGTGGGAGTGGGCCTGCTGCTGGTGGTGGATCAGGCTGACGACCTCCATCACGAAGCGGTGCACGTCCACATCAAGGGCTGGGCTCCAGAGCTCGACATCGCACTGCAGGGCGCGCCAGCGGGCAGCGGTCTCGCCGACGCGCGTGGCGAAGCTAACCTCGCCCTCACTGCGGGCTTCCTCGGGCTGAGCACGGAGACGGGTCGACTCTTCGCGCAGGTCGCACAGTTCCCCGTTGACTTCACGGGCTTTCTCGCGGATGAGGTCGCCGACGCTGTCCTGGGTCATGACCGCGCATACGCGGGATCCAGGCCCAGGATGGCGAAGGCGGCAGTGGTGCGCGAGATGCCGTCCACGGTGAGGAAGCGTCGGGTCTCCTTGCCGTCATGCCGGATCACGAGGGGGACCATGATGATGCGGTCCGAGATGCCCTCGGTGGCGATCATAAAGCGTTTGTCGTTGCGCTCCTGGGTCTGGTCGGTGATGCGGCGGACGGCGACTTCGAGTCTGTCCTGACTGTCGACATCGAGGACGAGCCAGCCGTCCTCACTGCCGAACCTGCCGGCGCTGATGACGAGGTCGTCCAGGTCCGGCAGGGTGTCACCGCTCTGGATCGCCTCGATGAGCTGGTCGTAAAGCGGGTCGGCGGGGGATGCCTCGGCATCGGCCAGGCGCGGTTGCAGAACGAGAGCGCCAGCGAGGGGGCTCGACTGAAACATCCGCAGCTCGGCCCTGTCCCCGCTGGGCAGCGTCTTGGGGAACTTGGCGCGTATGTGCTTGGCTGCCTCGGGGCCGAGGGCGGTGGCGGCGACGAGCTCGCCGAGCGGGTCGCCCTTGAACTGCTTGACGAGCGCGGTGCGAGCCTGGCCGGTAGGGGGCTGAATCGGCTGCAGGCGGTTCAGGAGCCCGTGCGGGTCGACGGCGGGTGGCGGGATGAAGGCCTGTGCCATCGAGGTTCCTTCCAGCCAGCTCCGCAGCAAAGGCGGCGGGGCGGCAGCGGGTACGGGAGTACGCGGCTACGGCCCCAGGCCTGGATGGCAGGCAGGAGTCCGACAGGAACGACACGATGCGGAGGCGGTCGGTCGTCTGTTCCCGCTCGGAGCACCGCACACCCGTTCCGGATGCCGGTCGGGCAGCGGAAACGGCTTCACACGCCGACCGTGACCGAGGCGTGGGAGAGCGTGCGGCACTACCCGGGCGGGCAGTCTCATAACAATTGAACCGTCAGAAAGGACCGTCCGAGCCTCTGTTCGGGATTTGCCCGGAAAAGTACCGCTGCTGTCTCGTCGCGGCCCCCGGGGCCGACCGCGTACGGCCGGGAACGGTTAGGCCGAACCATTTCCGGGACTCCTATTCGATTGTGGCGGTCCTTGAGGAGTACCGGCGCCGGGTGGCCGTTGGGTGTTCGGTTTGCTGCACCCGGGCCGGGGGTGGGTCAGCGTTTGATGCGTGAGCGGATGGCGAGGACCCCGAGGGCTAGGAGGGTGGGTTCGAGGAGGCGGGAGGTCATCTCGATGTAGGTGCCGGCGGTGGTGAGGTTCTGCCCGCTGGAGCGGAAGACCACCGAGTTGACGGCGACGCGGGTGGCTTTCTCCGCGCGGGCCCACGTCATGCGCTGCGGCAATCCCCCGTGCAGAGCAGGGGTGGGGGTACTGGTGTTGAGGCTGATCTTGCTGCCGTTGAGGGTTCCGCTGGTAGCGGGGTCGGGGGCGTTGGTGGGCAGGCCGAACCCCATCAGGAACAGCACGGTCAGGGACATGGCGGCGAGCAGCCAGGTGAAGGCGCGCCAGGCGCGCAGGCCGTAGCCGGACAGCAGCCAGTACCACCACAGCAGGCGGCGTTCTCCCTTCGTGGTGCCGGTCGGGTCGTGGCGGCGCATCTCGCATTCGCCGTAGTAGAAGTCGGCGGCACCGGGTTCGTTCTTGCCGTCCTCGAACGCCTTGCGCAGCTGCCGGTACAGTGCGGCAACGTCTTCCGGGCCAGGGGTGCGGGCGGGGCCGGTGTGGTGTGGTCCGGGACGCCACAGGTGGGGCTCGGGGTCTTCGCCCGCGGAAAGGGCGGGCTGGCCGGCGGTGTAGGCGCGCCAGTGGTGTTCCTCGGCGAGGACACGGCGGCGGGTGAAGCGCCCCGGCCGGGTGCTACGGCGGTGCCAGCCGGTGGGGGCGGGGGCGAAGGTGGTGCGGCCTTCCAGACGGATCTGGTCGAGGTGGAAGGCCCCGGAGAACAGGCAGTCGGTGAGGTCGGTATCGGTCAGCACCAGGTGCGCGGCGTCCACGCCCTGCACCGAGACGACCCGTGCCCGGTCGGAGCTGCGAGGCGGCGTGACGGGGCCTGTCAGCAGGTCCTCCCCCACCGTCCTGCCTGCGTGGGTGAAGGGGGCGGTGTGGGTGATGACGGCTGCGGGGGCAGTCAGGACCGCGTGGCTGAGGTCCACAGTCGCGTACCGCACCCGCACGGTGGCTGTCGACTCCCACCGCGTCCGCTCACACACCACCTCCCTTGCGGCTATCTCCAGCGTCACTGGCGGCACAAACACCGCTCCGGACAACACCACCTGCCCCGCACACACCAATGGTCCCAAATCCGACGCACCCTCAAAGTGCGTCCTGTCGAATCTGGCGGCGCCGGAGAACTTCGTCCCGACGAACCACGCGTCGCTGGAGAACTGCGCCTCGACGAACACGGCGTTGGCGGAGAACCGCGTCCCGCTGAACCGGGCGTCGCTGGAGAACTGCGCATCGACGAACATGGCGCGGCGGGAGAACTGCGCCTCGACAAAGCTGGCGTCGCCGAGGAACTGCGCCCTGCTGAACCGGGCGTCGCCGAAGAACTGAACTCCGTGGAACTGGGCGTTGCCGGAGAACTGCGCACCGATGAAATTGGCTTCGCCGAAGAACTGCGCACCGATGAACAGGGCGCGGCCGAGGCGGCGTTTGCCGGTGGAGGGGTCGTGGAGAGCGTGGAGAAGGTCCTCCAGCAGATCTTGAGTGAAGGGAGTGCCGCGGTGGTCTATGTCGGCGCCGGGGGCCAGGCCGGTCAGGTAGTCGGTGCGGGTGGTGTCGGTAAGGTGGGCCAGGCATACCGTGTGGCCGGGGACGTGAGAGCCGCGGCAGCCGACCGGGTCGCCGGCCGAATCCGCGCCGTGCCCGCAGGGCTGCCGGGACAGCAGTAGAGAGGTACTCATGGTGCGGCGGCTCCAAGGACATTTGGCAGATGCCCGTATGGACGCTCTGCGGGCCGGTGCCGGTTCAGGCCCGGGGGCCCACAACAGGCTGGCCGCCAACGCGAGATCACCGGCGAGGTCGAACACCTCCACGCCCCCGCACTCCGGCGCACATCTCGTCAGGTCCACCACGCTACGAAGACTCGGTCCCGTGCCACGTGATGGCGGGCGAGACCAAAGGCGTGTACGGGCACGGAACGACTGCGGTACCGCCAGTGTTCTGAGCGGCTCAACCGCAGCGCCCGGCGGTGCGTGGGTCTCGCGGTGGGGTCCGGCCCGGGGAAGGCTCGGCGTCGTACGAAGCCGATGGTGGGCAGCGGGGGGGAAGGCGGGTGCTGCCCCGTGCCGGGTGCGGCGCGGGGCAGGGGGTCCGTTGGCGCGGGTCAGGCGGCCGGACGGACGGTGAGGTCGGCGGCGGTACCCGCGAAGCCGGGAAAGACCCGCCCGCCCGCAGCCCTCCAGCCACGACGTCGCCACCCCGACGGTCGAGCCGACCCTCCTCCTCCGGCAGTCGCGAAGGCGCGCCTTGCTCATCGACTGCGGTGCGGCCCTGCCCGCCCGCGCTGGCAGCCGGGAGGTGAAGGCGGAAGGCGTCACACTGGGCGGCCGTCCGGTGTTGGCGCAGTGGGCGCGGCCCAGGCCGTCGGGCTTGTCGGTGAAATTCGAGGACGACGAGGAAGTTCACGGGTTGGCCGTTGACCTGCCAGGCGATGGCCTGCGGCAGGAAGGCTTTCAGGGTCTGCGCCAAATCCCGGCCTCTGGCACGCGCCGGGTGCCCTGGACCGGACGGTCTGTCCAACGGCATGGCGGTCCGTAGTCGGGCGGCCGGCCCTCGGAACCTCTTCAGGTGGGCTTCACCGCAGGTGGGCGGCGGGCGGTGAGGAGACGGCGGCACAGGGCGGGTTTTCGTCGTCACTGCCGGGGCAGGAACCGGTCGATCAGGTATCGGACCGCGCTCGTGATTGCCTGGACCCGGAAGTACGCCTCGCCGGCATCCGACGTACCCGGGTGAGGACCGTTGGTGTGAGTGATCCACCACAGCCCCCTGATGAAAGCACCGCCGTCCCGTTCGGGAAGGTGGTCCTGATCGATCAGGTACGCCAGGGCGAGGCCCCCGTCGCCCTGTTTCCTGGAGGTGAAGCCCCGGCTCGCGGCAACCTGGACGATGACAGCCTCGAACGTGGAGCGAATCTGGCCGTTTGCCGCTTCGAAGCGCTGTTCGACGAGATTGTCCACCGCCTGCTGGTAGGAGTTCTTCGCCACCGTCATCCCGAGCTGGTCGAAGTCGGCCTCCAGTGCCGTGATCTGGTCGCTGAGCGGAGTCTTCGGCTCGTCCAGGGGCAGCAGGCGGACACTCGCCAGCTCTCCTGTGTAGTCGGCGCGCAGGTCGATGCCGTCGGCGCGCAGGGCCTCGCGCAGCTGCCAGAAGGGGGTGGCTGCGGCGATATCGTGCGGGTCGACCGGAGCCACGCGTTCGGCGACCAGTCGGACGAACTCCGCGAGTCCTTGGCGTGCGGCCGAGTCGCTGGGCTCGGCTTTGCGTTTGGCCTCGTAGATCGTGTCAGTGATCAAGTCCTGCTTGCTGTAAGAATTCCGGGGGGCGTAGACGTCGAGCCCGGCTTTCATCAGAAGCAGTCGCAGGTCGGACTTGGAGAACACGTCCTTGGCGATCTCAGCGGCGCAGCCGAGAGCAGGCGAGGAGAGCAGGCGCATGCCGCAAGTCTGCCTAGTGGCTGCTGTCGTTGTCCCCTGCTTTACTCCGGAAGCCCGCACAGATGACTCAAGGTCTGCCACCTGAGACGTGGGGTGGCTCGGTGAACTGACTGTGCTACTCATTGAGTGAAAGCGCCGACCCGGGGGGAAAGGGCAGCAGTTCTACCACCCCTACCCGGCCGAGCCCACCCCGGGCTGCACCTGCACATCCAGTTCGTCACCCACAACCTCGACAACGCCCGCATCGCCGACCGCATCATCGTCCTCGACCGCGGCCGGATCGTGGAGACCGGGACCTTCCAGTCCCTGCTGGATACGGCGGGCCTGTTCGCAGAGCTGCACAAACTCGCGCAAGACCGGTGAGAACCACGGGCCAGCACGCTGCAGGGAGGCACCCCGGCCCTGGCAGCCGTCGGTCTCGACCAGCTCTGCTGATCGTCCGCAGCACACAGCGGGTGGTTCCAGGGGCTCGGTGCCCGGCCGCTGGGGAGCGGTGAGCTCATCGTCTGAAGATCGGCAGCCAGTGTCTTTCCGGTTGGTACTCAGGGAAAGCGGTGGCCGGAGGCGGGATGGGCCATCCATATCGCGACGTGGGCGACGCGCAGCGCGCTGACCGTCTGGGGCAAGCCCGCGCTCTGTCGCAGGTCGAGGAGCCGGTGGTGCAGGGCTCCGTCGTTTTCTCGCAGGGCGGTGCGCAGCTCCGCGTCCGCTGTCGGTCTATGACGAGCTGACCGGAACCCGTCCCTTCACCACCCGTCCGAGCACAAGGGAAACGTCTTGAGCGAGCTGTTCTCCACCCGCATCCGCAACACGGCCGGCAAGCTCGGCCTGCCCCACCTCGCGGAAACCATCAGGGAATACACCCGGCGGGCCGACGAGGGGAAGATGGGCTACCTCGACTTCCTCGACCTGGTGCTGTCCGAGGAACTGGCCGTCCGTGACGACCGCCGCTTCCGCCAGGGCCTGATACTGTCCCGGCTGCCGCACCACAAGACGCTCGACGAGTACGACTTTTCGTTCCAGCCGGACCTCGACCCGCGCAAGGTCAAGGACCTCGCCACCCTCTCGTTCGTCGACGGGAAGGCGAACGCCGCCCTGCTCGGGCCGCCCGGGGTCGGCAAGACCCACATCGCCGTCGCTCTCGCGGTCGCGGCCTGCCGAGCCGGCTACTCGATCTACTTCACCAGCCTCGACGACATGGTCCGCAACCTCAAAACCGCTGAGGCCGCCGGCCGTCTGACGAACAAGCTCGGCACTTACCTGCGGCCCAGCGTTCTCGTGGTCGACGAGGTGGGCTATCAGCCCCTCGAACGAGCCGAGGCGAACCTGGTCTTCCAGGTCATCTCGAAGCGTTACGAGAAGGGCTCGATCATCCTGACCTCGAACAAGACCTTCAGCGAGTGGGGCCAGGTCTTCGGCGATGAGGTCCTCGCCACCGCCATTCTCGACCGCCTCCTCCACCACTGCGAAGTGATCTCCATCAACGGCCCCAGCTACCGGCTCAAGAACCGCCTCAAGGCCATCGAGCGAGAGAACGACGTGGCCTGACGACCCACGCCACGTCCGACGACCGAACACTTGATCAGTCGTCGATCACCGGCTGAAAGATCTCAGAGAGCTCGCCGTTCCCGATCAGTCCGGCGATCACGTCGGTCATGTTGTCGATGCCCGGGTCCCTGACGATCAGGCCGTCCGAGACCCAGAAGTACCGGCCCCCGAGGGCCTCGTCTGTCCCTGCCCAGAATTTCATCAGACGCTCGACTTCCACGACAGTGAACACGGTCGCGGTCCAACGAGATCCATCCTTCAATGTCACGAAGACATCGACATTGCAGCCCTCGTCCAAGTCCTCGCCGTCGCTGGGCAGGAACGACGCTTCGAAGCCCTCCATGCGGACCCGATACCAAGGCTCGTCCCACCCTCGCTCGATCGGTTCAGGCGACGTGTCGTGACTCATCGCGCGAGTGTCCCTGGTCGCGACATCGATCTCAACCGGGATCCTCTACCGCGCGGCCGCTGCCCGCACCCAGACCTGGGGATGTTCACCCGTACGCAACTGGGGAGAAAAGTCCGTACGCCGACAGCTGGCCAACTACCGCCTGCAGGTCTTCGACCACGACCAAACCCTTCTGGCCTGCAACTACGGTCCAGCGAAGACACTTTGCGCGATCGACAGGAACGGCACCGGCAAGCAGGCCCAGACCACGCCGAGCCACAACCGCTCCCAGAAGGGATGCGCGAACATCTCCCGCACCGGTAGCCACATCCACCGGATCCGCGAGGAGATCACCCACATCGACGAAGAACTCGCCGCTGACCCGACGCCCCTGCCCATTCGCCAAAGACTCCAGCAGCGACGAGCCTAACTCGAACAGATCGCCGCCGATCACCATGCCACCGCCGCCCGCCCGCTCCCGGCACCGGAGAGCCTGCCGTGACCGAGACCCAGGCACCAACCCAGACCGCCGCCTTCAACAAAGCGGATCTTGCCGCCGTCGTCTATGCAGTAGCCACCCATGCCGGACCACTCAAGCCCGAGGACGCGCTTGAAGTCCAGCAGATCGCCCAGGCGATGATCCGCCTCCTGATCTGCCTGCCACTGCACTCCGACGGCCAGTTGACGGTCAAAACCCTGGCCGTCGAGGCGGGACTGAGACGCAACAAGCTCACGCATAAGAACACCGGGCTGAAAGACCTGTTCTATGCCCTGATCAAGGCCCAGGACCGCCGCCCGAAGATCGCGGACCGACTGCAGCAGGAGATCACCGCCCTCACCGAGAAGCTGAAGGAGGCCCAGGCCGACCGGAGCGAGCTCGCCAATCGCGTCGACCAGTGCGCCAGGATCATTCACGTCCTGCAAGTGGAGAACCACCAACTGCGCGAACAGTGCCAACCCGGGGGCGTCGTGCTGCCGCTCCACAACCGGGAGTGAGCCGCCGGCAGTTCCTCCTAGGTGCTGCCATATTCGCCGTGATTCCCCGCGACAGCCCGAGCGTCGGCAGAATCACCCCTGAAGATCCTCAACTTCAACGCGATCGCTGGCACGGAGACGAGCGCCTACGGCAGCAGCGGTGTCCGACGCGTCCGTGTCCACGGCGGAGGCGGCCCTGCCTCCGTGAACATCATGGACATCGCCCCAGGGGGACGCCTTGGCCGGCATGTCGCGCCAGTTCCCCAGGTCCTCATCGTCACGGACGGCCAGGGCTGGACAAGCGGCACGGACGGCGAACCCAAGGCTCTGGCTCAGGGCCAGGCCGCCTGTTGGGCTGCCGGCGAGGAACACGAGACCTGGACCGACACGGGCATGACCGTGCTCATCATCGAAGCCCAGCTTCCGCCGCAGGACAGCCTGCTCGGCGAAGCCGCCCGGCATCAGTAGCAAATCGCTTCCTTCGATGATCAACCGCAGACATCATGCTTGCTGATGCACAGCCGGGCGAAAGGATGAGTGCCGCAGGTGTCTGGGAACGAACAGATGGCGTTGACAGAAATGTGGCAGCAGCGCTGGCCCGCGTGTCCTCCCATCGGCTACATGCTCCGCGACTGGTATCGAGATGTGTGGGTGCGTTTCCACAGCCTGCCAGGCTCGAAGCGGTACGCCGATGACGAGAACGAGTACGCCGTCATCCTGGAACGCTACAACACTGTCCTGGACGAGCTGTTCGCCAGCAAAGACGTCTTTGTGATCACGTCCGCTTGGACAGCGGAGCCCGACGTTCCTGAGCACCAGCCGGACGCGGACTACTGGCAGACCTTGCTGACGCAGGACGATCCAGACCCGGAGTTCCGTACCTACTCTCACCTCTTCGCCGCCCGCCGGCCCTGGCAGCACGGATGCGTCGACGCCCTGCTTCGTGAGGTTGCGGACTACAAGACGGCTGGTGTCCTCATCGCCGACGCCCGAATGGAGCGCATCTACCATCCCTATGACGGCGGTGCAGACGTTCTCCTCCCCACGGCCGAAGAGCGGGACCGGCTTCGCGACCGGCACTCCTCCTGGCTCTCCAGCCACCCGGCCGGGCTCTGAGGGGCTACCAGCACAACACGCTCGGACTTGACACGGAACACCACTTCTCCGGCCCGCAGGTCTGCATCTCCACCAACGGCCCGTCGGGCAGCGAGAACCCCCGGGAGGGTGACCAGGGCCTGGGCCAACCCCCCACGGGACAAGGCGTCCGCGACGGTCCACATCACCGAGCCCGGCGGCCACAGCTACACCCTCACCGCCCGCCGCTCACGCGGCCAGCTCATCGCCACCTTCGCCCCCGGCGCCCTCCCGGACGGCAAACTCTGCGCCCGCTACCAGGGATCCAGCCGCACGGCGTGCGTACAGATCATCGACCGCCCCTGAACACCCCGGCCCCGCACGGATGCGGGCGGCCGGTCAGCGAATCCCCACGACGGTCAGCATGCCGTGACGGCCCTGGGCCGCACCTGACGAGCTAGTAAAACAGGTCAGAGGCTCGCAGCTTCCCGCCGATCGGCGGGAAGCTGGGGTTACAGGGTGCTCTGCTCACCACCGGGCGTTCCGTCGAGGTCGGCGCTGGCCAGAGTGACCGGGCGCGAAGTACGGCACGGCGGCCAGGCACAGCTCGGCCGCCGCGCTCGGGGTGGCCGGCTGAGCTCAGGGCGACCACACATACGGCGTCGTCGTGGTGACCGCATGCAGTCCACTGCGGGTGAGGATCGGGGCGCTGTCGGCTGAGGCGTCGACGTAGACGTAGGGGACATCGCGGGCGGCAGCGAGTTGGGCTCGGTGGGCAACCATGGCCCGGTAGATGCCCTGTCCGCGCCATTCCTTGAGCGTTGAGCCGCCCCAGAGGCCGCCGAAGTCGATGCCTTCCTTGAACACCAGCCAGGCGGCGCAGACGACTTCGGTGCGTGCCTCGGCGACAAGGACGATGGTGTTCTCTGGCGCGTTCTCGATCCGGGCGGCCAGGTCGCCGGCGAGCCAACTCCAGTCCTCGCCCCAGACGGCGCTTTCCATAGCGGCGATGCGCTTAAGGTCTGATCTGGCGGTGACACGGCGGAGGGTCACGCCTTTGGGCAGGACGGGGTCGGCGGCCAGGTCGGCGGACTGCCCGATGAGTACGGTCTCGCTGTCCTCGGCGACGAAGCCGGCCGACGTTAGTCGGTCGGTGAGGTCGGTGGGGAGATCATGGGCGCGAGTCTTCCATTCGACGGCCTCACCACGGGCAGCGTAGAAGTCACGCTGCCGCGCTATGAGTGTGTCGAGTTCTGCCCCGCACACGCCAAGGTCGCGTGGGCCCGTGACGAAACCACGGTGCCACCCGACGACACGGGTCAACGGGCCGTCCATTTCGATGCGAGCGTTGCCGCCAGGCGGGGTGACACCACGGAGTTGGGCGTCGTACGCGGTGCGCAGTTCGTTGATCAGAGTGTCCTTCACCCGAACACCGTATGGACCGGGTCAAGTGATTAGACGTCAGTCGAAACCGCGCGAACATCAGGGCTGCGCTCTCCCACTGTTGCTACCCGCCTCGCCGCCCAGCCGCCCTGCGGGTTCTGGCCGGCTCCATGTCGCATTCACACAGTGCCGTCATTTCTCGGTTCTGGCACAAGACTTGGGGAACCGTCGCGGAGCGTGACATCGGTGTTCGATTGCGAGCGACTGGCTCATGCGAGACGGCGTACGCCTTGGTGTCCGACGGCCGGAAGTGACGCTCCCTCAGGTGCATTTCGTTCGTTGCTCTGGCTGGCCGTGGACAGCGATGGTGCTGGTCATGCAGACCGATGCACCGTTCTGGGATTCGCTGGTGTTCGACGGGATCGACGAGGTGGAGGTGTCGAAGCGGTTACGGCCGCGTTCGGCACGGTCGAGGTGGTGGCGAGAGGTCGCACGGCCGTGGCGGCGTGTCCCAACTGCGGCTGCTTCGCCGACCGAGTCCACGACCGTTACCAGCGCAGGCTGAACGACCTTCCGCTCGCTGATCAGGGCTTTGTGATCCGGCTGACGGTCCGGCGCTTCATCTGCGGGTCGGCGGACTGTCCGCGCCGGACATTCGGCGAGTCGTGCTCCCGGCTGGCCGCGCCGTACGCGCGGTTCACCACACGGCTCAACCACGCCCTGGAACGAGTGGGGCTCGCCCTGGCGGGACGAGCCGGCGCTCGGCTGGCGGCCCAGCTCGGCTTCGGTGCGGGACGGATGACCTTGTTACGCAGGGTCATGGCATTGCCCGATCCACGGTTCAGCACACCGCGTGTGCTGGGCGTGACGACTTCGCGATCCGCCGCGGCCAGACCTACTCCACGGTCTTGACCAGCGTCGAAGGCCATCGCGTGGTCGATGTGCTCCCGACCCGCGAAGCCGGGCCACTGGCCGCCTGGCTGATCCAGCACCCAGGCGTGAAGATCATCTGCCGGGACCGGGCTGGCGCCTACGCCGAGGGCGCCCGGCGCGGTGCACCCGACGCTTGGCAGGTTGCCGACCGGTTCCATCTGTGGCACGGCTTGAGCCGGGCCGTGGAGACCTGCGTCGCCGCCCACCGCGACTGCCTGCGCACCCCGGCGCCCACCGGCACGCTGCCCGAGGCCACCCGACCGACTTCAGGGCGATCGCAAGACGACGCGGAGCCCGCCCGTCGGCGGGCCGCGCGAAAGAAGGCAGCACACGCCCTGGTCCACGAGATGCTCGTCCAGGGCCACTCACGTCGGGCGATCGCCCGGCACCTGGGCTGGGGCCTGAACACCGTGCTCCGGTACGCGAACGCAGCACGCTGGCAGGACACCATCCGCGAGAACCGGCCTCGGCCCAACAGACTGGACCCCTACAAGCCCAACCTGGAACGGCGATTCGCCGAGGGACGCACCAGCGTCACCCAGCTCCAAGGCGAGCTGGTCGCCGAGCAGGCTCCGGTCACCTACGGCATGGTCCGCGCGCACATCGCCACCTTGCGCGGGGCTCCGCCCGCCGCACCGACGCGGCCGCCGACGGTGCGGCAGGTGACCGGCTGGCTCACCCGGCATCCCATGCCCCTGAGCGAGGAGGACCGAGCCGGCCTGAAGGACGTCCTGGGCCGCTGCCCCGAACTGGACACGGCAGCCGGACACGTCCGGGACTTCGTCGAGATGCTCACCGGCCGCCGCGGCACCACGCTCCCTGCCTGGATCGACGCCGTCGACGCCAGCCGGCTGCCCGGGCTCACCGGTTTTGCACTCCACCTGAACCGAGACCTCGACGCCGTGACCGCCGGCCTCACTCTCGACTGGAGTTCCGGCAGCATCGAGGGCGCCGTCAACGGCATCAAGAAGATCAAGCGGCAGCTCTACGGCCGGGCCGGATTCGAACTCCTACGCAAACTGATCCTGCTCCAGTAGCGCTCCAAGACGCCCCTCAAGATTTGCGCGAGAACCGAGAAGCAGGAGCATTTGACGCAGGCGAGCGTGTGGACGGGGGCCATGCAGGGGCCCAGCCGTGACAGGATGACCTTATGTTGATCCGAAAGGGCAATGCCGCGTAGGCGTCCCAAGGCCGTCCGTGCAGAGCAGTGGCGGCCACGATGGCAGTATCCGGTCCTGAGGGTCCCCGGCGTCTCCGCGCGGACTCGTGCAGCAATCCGCCGGGTCGAAGACCAGGAGATGCGGCCCAACGCGGTCGCTAACGCGCTCTTTCGCTTCGAGTGGGTCTTCAAGCAGCCTGGTCGCTACCTGAACGCGTCCGAGGTCTGTTCGCCCGGGATAGAGGTGGAAGACGCTCGTGACGATCTGGAGCGGGCGATGCTGCACCTTCCACCTGGAGCCCAGAGGGACTTGGGACGGCTGATCACACGCATCGACGCGGAATTCAAGCGCCGTACCCTGCCGGAACCCAACTACATCGAACTGGCGGTGTTCGGCTGGTGGTGGACCAGAATGCGTGAACGCTGACGGGCCTCGGGCTCGCGCCCCCCGGCAACCGAACAAAGAGTCACTCTCCGCGACGGTTTCCCAAGATCTGTGCCAGAACCCGTAACTCGCTGACAAAGCCACTCACCGATAGTCCCGCGGCAAACCGGGCGAGCGACGGCCTCACCACGGCACGCAGACATCAACATCAGCCTCACGCGGCCTTCCGGCGGGCATCGGAAGGAGCAACAGCATTCACCACGACCCGTCCTCCGCGCCGGTCGCCGCCTTCCCCGCCACAGGTTTGCGGGGTGCCGCGCAAGCCCCCGATCGAGTGCCGCACGTCGCCAACCACTCGAACGTGTGAAGTCACAAGTGACCAGGCAGGTGACTCCTGCCGCAGAGCGGGACTCGTATTCACGTTCGAGATATTCGCCCGTCCGGGGCCGTAACGGCCCGGGATCCGGCGCATTCTCAAGCACCAGTAGCAACTGGCCGCCCAGACGGAGGACACCGTGAACACGGAGCCCCCTCCCACTCATCGCCCCGGATTCGAACTGCGACGGCCCTCCCCGCCGAGTGCGACCGCGAGCGCCACGTCCAGCAGGATCTCGCCCGGATCATGTACTGCCCGCGGCTTGCGCCACGGTGCCGACGCCGCCGAGATCGCCACGTCCAGGCCAACCCTGCGAGCCGTCTCCACCAGCCGCACGGACATGGCTTGCCCCGCCACTCCACGACCGCGCCCCCGACACGCACACACGGGTACGACCCGACGCGCTTCTTCATCTGAGGAGTGCAGCTCTCTCTGCGACGAACAGGACCCTAGACAAGTCCCATCTTCCCAGGTCAGCGCCGCTGTTCGCTCCTTCGACCAAGCCTCGGGCTCTCACACTCGCGATAGCGGGAGGCTAGGTTGGTACGTCTGCACCCAGCCGGGCGCGCTGCATGGCCCGTGCGCATGTCGGAGGCTGCGGATGCACCATCCACCGCGAGAGCCGTAACCCGAGGCTGAACAGGCCGCGCCGGGACTGCGGGAACCTGCAGACAGTTGCCGCGCCAGCAGGGTGGACTTGCGACGCTGCCGGGCTCCCGGACGCTGAGCGCGCTCGGACCGACGTGGCGGCTCGCGGCCGGGAGTTTCACTTTTCGGCCGAGGTTACCTCTTCGATGCTGATTCGGCCGGGTTCTCCCGGGCGCGGGCCAGAGAGCACCGCGGGCGATGATGCGCACCCGCCCGTGGCCGCGCGCCCTCAATCGTGAAGGTGGCCACAGCGCTCTGCGGCAGCGGGCCGCGGTGCGCTGTGGCCACGTCGGGCAGGGCAGGACCCGTTCCATGGCCTGCCCGACGTGGCCCGGCGGCCGGGCCGCCTCGTGCCGGACTCGACATGGCCGGTCGGCGCCGGGAGGCTCCCTGGTGCCGGCCTGGCCATAGGCAGGGAACCGTCAGACGCGGTCGGCCGCGATGAGGACGTACTGGAAGGATCCGTCCCGGTAAGAATTGATGAACGCGTCCTCGATTCCCGTGACCAGTGAGGACGTGGCCCGCAGCTCCCAGTAGGGCAAGGTGTCGGGGGTGAGGTCGATCACCGCCTGCGGCACGAGACGGTTGTCGGCCATGGCGCGCAGGTACTCCCGGCGCGAGTGGATGTTGCACTCGAAGTGCGCATTGATCTGCGAAACCCACTTCGACGGCTGACCGTAGCGCGGGTTCCAGCAGCCGGTGATGGTCACGTAGCGGCCGCCGACCTCCAGGACGCGGGAGTGCTCGGCGAACAGGTCGTCCAGGTCCACGTACATGCTCGACTCGTTGTTCCACGAGGCCGCGGCCGAACCAGTCGCGAAGGGCATGGAGAGCATGTTGCAGACCGTGGCGCGGACGTGGTCGTCGATGCCCAGCTCCGCGGCGCGCCCATTGGCGAAGTCGGCCTGTTTGGCCGACAGGGTCACACCTTCCACCGAACAGCCGAAGCTCTGGTGCGCCGTGGCCACGATCCAGGGGCGCTCGAGCAGCATGGCCGGGGTAGTCCACCGCAGCACCTCGTCCACGGCAGTGCCCGTCCCCACCTCCCCCGCGCGCAGCAGCTTCCACTGCTCCGGGTGCTCCGCCAGCGCGTGGACCGAGCCGATCATGGAGAGTCGGCTCGTCTCGTCCCCGCCGATGACGAGGCTGTAGCAGTTGAAGGCGATCTCCTCCGCCGTGAGCGGCCGGCCCCCGACCGCTCCGTCCGCGAGGGCGGCGATGGCGCCCTCGCGGGGCGTCTTCCTGATGCCGTCCAGGAGGTCCAGGAAGTAGAGGAGGATTTCGTTGCGCGCGCGTACGGCGGCCTCTTCGGTCCCGTCCTCGTGCTCCGAGCTCAGCGCGGACTTGGTGAGGGTCAGCAGGTACGCCTGGTCGCTCTCCGGAACTCCCAGCAGATGACAGATCGTCCCCATCGGGATCTTGTCCGCAACGTCCGTCGCGAAGTCGCCTCCCCGCGCCACCACTTCACAGATCAGCCGGTCGGCCATGTCCCGCACCCGGTGCTCCACGGACCGCAGGAACCGGGGCGAGAACGCCTTCAACATGACGTTGCGCAGCTCCCGATGGCGCTCGCCGTCGCTGACCGCGAGCATCTTTCCCGCCGCCGAGTCGCCGCCCACGAGCAGCGTGGTGAGCACGTTGCCGCGCTCGGAGGTGAACCGCCGGTTGTCGCGGTAGACGCGCTGCACGTCCTCGAAGCGCGTAATCGACCAGAATCCCGGCCGGCCCTCGCCGGGCTCCGTCCAGAACACCGGGTTCTTGGCCCGGAGTCGGCGCCACAGCTCGTATTGGTCGTGGAGCTGGAAGAACAGGGGTCGGCCAGATCCACCGTGGTGCAGTCCTCCGGGAGTTCCTCCACACCGCTCATCTGCTTCCTCGTGTATCGCATCGTGGGCTCGATGGACAATGAGGCCAGCCCCGCGGGCGGGCGCGGTTCTGTCACCGGACTACACGGTCAAGTGCCCCTCCCGGCGCTGCCCGTGGGCCACCGCGCGGCCGGGGGCCGCTACTCGTCCGCCCCCGCGGTGATAAAGCCCGACTCGTACGCCGTGATCACGGCCTGGACGCGGTCGCGCGCGCCGAGCTTCGCCAGCACCGCGCTTACGTGCGTCTTCACCGTCTCGGTGCCCAGGTGCAGCTCGGCGGCGATCTCCGCGTTCGTCAGGCCGCGAGCGACGAACTGCAGCACCTGGCCCTCGCGTTCGGTGAGCGCGGCCTTCTCCAGTGCGCGCCGCGCCGATTCGTTGCTGTGCGCGGCGGCGAGGGAGCGCAGCGCGGGCGGGAAGAGCAACGACTCGCCTTCGGCGACGATCCGCACCGCGTGCACGATCTCGGTGGGCCGGGCGCGTTTCAGCAGAAACCCGTCGGCGCCGGCGCGCAGCGCCCCGTAGACGTACTCGTCCTCCTCGAACGTGGTGATGACGAGGATCCTCGGCGGGTCGGTTACCGTCCGCAGCACGGCCCGGGTCGCCTCGATGCCGTCCATCAGCGGCATGCGTACGTCCATGGCGACGACGTCCGGCTTCACCTTCCGCACCAGGGGAATGACGGCCGCGCCGTCCGCCGCCTCACCGACGACCTCGATGTCGGGCTGCGCCTCCAGGATGGCGCGCAGCCCGGCGCGTACGAGCGCGTCGTCGTCGACGAGCAGGACGGTGATCGGCATGCCGGTCACTGTAGCGGCAGGGTGACGTGCACCCGCCACATCCCGTCGCACGGCCCGTACGCGGCCGCACCGCCGAGCAGGAGGGCCCGCTCGCGCAGCCCGCGCAGCCCGGAGCCGCCGCCGCGGGACCCGCCGGACTCGGCCAGCTGCTTGTTGTGCACCTCCAACTCCAGCAAGCCGTCGAGGACCTCGATCCGCACGGTCACCGGCACCGAGCCCGCGTGCCGCAGCACATTGGTGAGGCACTCCTGCAGCATCCGGTAGCCCTCGCGCGAGACCGGCCCGGGCACGGCGTCGAGGTCCCCGCTGATCCGGGAGGTCACGTCGGCCCCGGCCCCGCGCGCCGACTCCACCAGCCGTCCGGCGTGCGCGAGCGTGGGCCGCTGCGCCGTCGGGTCGGCGTCCTGGCGCAACAGCCTGAGCACCCGGTCCAGTTCGGACAGCGCCTCGCGCCCGGTGTCCTCGATGGCGGCCAGTGCCCGGTCGGTGAACTCCGGCGTCCCGGCCGCGCGCGCCGCGCCCGCCTGAACCACGGCGATGGTGAGCGCGTGCCCGATGGTGTCGTGCAGCTCGCGGGCGAGCCGCGTGCGCTCCAGCAACCGCTCGGTCCGCTCCTCAAGTTCCGCGAGCTGCTCCGCCGGGGACGGGCCGAGCAGCCGGGGTGCGAGGTCGGCCATCAGCGCGCCGGCCCCCCATACGACGGCGACCAGCGCGGCGCCGGACACCGGGGCCAGCAGCGGGTACCACCACCCCCATCGCTCGGGCAGCAGCATGGGCGCAGGCCCGAACGGCGGCCAGAGGGGAGGCATCAGCAGACCCAGCGTCAGTACGATGCCGTTGAGCGTGACCACGGTGACCCCGAAGCCGAGCCACAGCCGCAGGGTCAGCCACACGAAGACCCGCCACCGGTCGCCCCACGAGGCCGAGGGCGAACCGGCGATCTCCGGCGCCGGATACTCGTGCGGTGCCCGCGGCCCGGGGTAGAGCAGCAGCCGCGCCTGCATCGTCTCGGCGACCCGGGTGCCGGGGATGAGCGCGGCGAGCGCGAGCAGCGGGAACGGCACGAAGAGCAGCAGCCACATGTCCGCGCTGGGGTCATCAAGGCCCGGGAAGACCACCCCGAGCACCGCCACGGCGGCCACCGCGCCCATGAACAGGTGCAGCCACCGGGTGTACGTGACCGCACGCGACACGGGCCGCAGCAGCCGATCGAGACGCCTCATGAGGGCCATGATCCCAGCGAGGTAGAAGAGTTGCCTCCCCCACGTGGGGGAGGACGTTCCCTCCGCCGGGGGAAGCAGACACCCTCCTCTGGACGGCATCGTCGTCACCATGACAGCCATCGATGTGGAGGACCTGACCAAGGTCTACGGACAGGTGCGCGCGGTCGACCACCTCACCTTCTCCGTCCGGCCCGGCCAGGTCACCGGGTTCCTCGGCCCCAACGGCGCGGGCAAGTCCACCACCATGCGCCTCATGCTCGGCCTTGACCGCCCGAGCTCCGGCACGGCGACGATCGGCGGCCGCCCGTTCACGCAGCTCGACGAGCCCCTGCGGCATGTGGGCGCCCTCCTCGACGCCCAGGCGCCGCACGGTTCCCGCACCGCCCGCAGCCACCTTCTGGCTCTCGCCGCGAGCAACCGCATCCCCGACCGGCGGGTGGACGAGGTCCTGGAACTGACGGGCATCGCGAGCGCGGCGTCCCGCCGGGTGAAGACGTTCTCCCTCGGCATGCGCCAGCGCCTTGGCATCGCCGCGGCCCTGCTCGGCGACCCCCAGGTGCTGCTGCTCGACGAGCCGTCGAACGGCCTCGACCCCGAGGGCATCATCTGGATCCGCGAGCTGATTCGCCGCCTCGCGCGGGAAAACCGCACCGTGCTGGTCTCCAGCCATCTGATGGGCGAGACGGCCTCCTTCGCCGACCACCTGATCGTCCTGGGCAAGGGCAGGCTGCTGGCGGACACGCCGACGAAGGACTTCATCGCGGCCCGCGTCAAACCGCGTGTCCGCGTCCGAACGACGGAGCCCGCACGGCTGCGCGAGGTGCTGCTGCGGCACGGCCACACCCCCGTCGAGTCGGACGACGGACGCATGCTGATCGACGACGCCGAGATCGACGCCATCGGCCCGCTGGCCGCCCAGGAGGGCATCATTCTTCTCGAACTCGCTGCCGAAGAGGCTACGTTGGAGCAGGCCTACCTCGACCTCACCGCTGCCGCCACGGAATTCTCCGCACGAGCCCCGCAGGAGGCCTGACCATGTCCACCGCAGCCGTAGTCCGCTCCGAGTGGATCAAGATCAGGACCCTGCGCGGAACTGCGTGGTCGCTGCTGGCCGTCTTCCTGCTGACGGCCGGCTTCGCCGTCGCGGCCAACGCGGCGACCGGCGACTCCGAGACGGGCAGCGCCGACTTCGACCCGCTCTTCTCCGTCTTCCTCGGCCTCAACCTGGGCCAGATCGCGGCGATCTCCTTCGGCACGATGGCCCTGTCGTCCGAGTACCAGGGGGGAGCCATCCGCGCGTCGCTGACGGTGGTGCCGAACCGGGGCCTGTTCTACGCGGCGAAGCTCGCGAACGTGGCCGGTCTCGCGCTGGCGATGGGCCTGGTGACGACGTTCGTGTCGTTCCTGGGCGGCAGCGCCTTCCTGGGCGACGCGGCGCTGAGCCTGAGCGACGGGGAGGCGCTGCGCGCCTGCCTGGGCGGGGCCGTCTACCTCGCGCTGATGGCGCTCTTCGCGGCCGGCCTGACGGCGGTGCTGCGCAGCGGCCTCGCCGTGCTCAGCATCCTGATCCCGTTCATCCTCATCGTCTCCATGGTCCTGGGCGAGACGTCGGGTTCCGTCGCCGACTACCTCCCCGACCGCGCAGGACAGCAAGTCCTGTATATGGACCCGCCGAGTGACCTGGCGCCGTTGGCAGGCCTTGGAGTGACGGCACTGTGGGCGGGCGCGGCGGTGGTGGCAGGGTGGTGGTCTCTGAGGCAAAGGGACGCGTAGGTCGCGCGGGGCGGGAGGCGCTCGGTGAGACCTGCGTGCCTCTGGCCTTCCACATCCTGTGGCAGGCCAGAGGCGTTATCTTGAAGATCAACTCAACCGGGCCAACAGCCAGTTGACCTTCCGCTCGTTTCCAGCCCAGTACGGGGGCGGCAGGCTCAGGACGGTGGCTGTAGCCAGCGCCGCGCTGCGGCGAGATCTACCTCGACGTCATCGCTCCAAGAGCAGACCTCCAGCCATGAGAGGTAGCCGCCTTGCGCGAAGACCAGGACCTCGCCAGGGCACTCGCCCGTTTCGCCCGCCGCCTTGGTGCAGTGATTCGTCTCCGGAGCTGTCATCCGCACGCCCTGAGAACGACCAGCTGTCCGAAGCGACCGCCGAACGTCTGTCAGTTCACCCTGATTCGACCGCCCTCCATGCCTCGCTGGGCCGACATTCGCCCCGGCGCACAGGCCACCCGCTGCCGGAGGCCCCACTGCCTTGGAACTGGAAGGAGAACATCGAGGACCACGAGCACGAAGGGCTGTGACGCAGATCACTCAAGGTTGACGAAAGTTGTTGCCGGGACGCCCAGCTGCCCTTACCGGAGAGCAGGAAAGGAACTTCTGGCCCAGGGAGGCACTCGTGCCCACCCTCCCTCCGCTCTCAGCAGACGAGTGGTCAGGCGAACCGTGCTTAACGGACGATGGTGTCCCCGCACGAACCCTCGCCGCGCACCTTCAGCGCCTTCAGTTCATGGTCATCCGCGGTGCACTCCCAGCGGAGCGCGGTTGCCATCACTCCCCCACGTACCGGCACTGGGCTTCCGGGTTGAGGCGACATCCAGTCGGCCGGGTCTTGGTCCGACTTTTGTCGATTGGATGGCCGTGGCGGCACGCGGACCCTGTCGGCCTGGGTGGTGGTACGGCCGAGGTCGTCGTAGACGATGCCGATCGCTTGAATCGATTCTTCGGCCCCTCCAGCCCCTCCGGCCCCTGCCGCTCGTCGCGCCGGGGAAGGGCGCCAGGCGGGGCCGACAGGCAGCGGTCAGCCATGATGTGATCGGATTCGCCCGAACATCGTGTGGAGATCGTGCGAAGCGCGCTGGTAATTTGAGAGCCGCGATCCCGTGAGGTCGGGGGGAAGTCAGGGTTTGCGACCGCCATAACGGTAACTGGGTCAAACCCTTGTACGTCTGTACTGCCTGCGCGCGCGTAGGGAGTACGGAGAGAGGCCGATCGTGACCCAGGCAGGGCAGGGAGCGCACGCTCAGGGAGGTGAGGGAGACTCCTCGGAGTCGAGGCCCTCGGCACAGAGGCGTGCCCCCGGGCAGCGGCTCGTACCCGACGAGACGATGCAGCTCCGAGTACCCGAGGGCGGCATACCCACCACCCCCGCCGAAGAGCCGTCGATACCCGGCGGAGGGCGGCCCGAGATGTCCGACGACATCGCCGACACACCCTCCGACACGGACGAAACCGGACGGACCGCACCAACCGGCGACTCCCCGGCGGCCACCTCCGGATTCCGCGCGTCCCGCCGCGCGGACGCCAAGGACGCCGTACCCGGCAGGTCGGGCACCCGGCGCAGCCGCAGGGCGCCCAAGTCGGCGCCCACCGCCCGCCTCACCGCCGCGTTCGCCGCCGCCTCCGCCGTCGTCGTCCCCGTGCTCGGCCCCTGGCTGCGCCGCGTGCGGCCGCACTACCCCCGGCCCGGACAGAACGGCTGGAAGCGCTGGGTACCCTCCTGGCGGCAGACCGGGGGCGCGGCCCTCGCCTCGTTCGGGCTGAGCGTCCTGACCCTGACCGTCGCCTACGCCGTCACCGACATCCCGGACAACCTGAACTCCTTCGCCACCCAGCAGGACACCGTCTACTTCTGGGCCGACGGCACCCCCATGGCCCGCGCCGGCTGGGTGCAACGGCAGGAGATGGAGCTGGACGACGTCCCCGAGGACGTGCGCTGGGCCGTGCTCGCCGCCGAGAACGAGAGCTTCTACAGCGACCCCGGCATATCGGCCAAGGGCCTCACCCGCGCCCTCCTGCGCACCGTCGGACAGGGCAGCACCGAGGGCGGCTCGACCATCACCCAGCAGTACGTCAAGAACGCCTACCTCAGCCAGGAGCGGACCTACAGCCGCAAGTTCACCGAGGCCATGATGGCTCTCAAGCTCGACAACAAGATGAGCAAGGACGAGATCCTGGAGGGCTACCTCAACACCAGCTGGTTCGGCCGCGGCACCTACGGCATCCAGCGGGCAGCCCAGGCGTATTACGGCAAGGACGTGAGCGAGCTCAACGCCAGCGAGGGCGCCTTCCTCGCCACCCTCCTCAAGGGCGCCGGACTGTACGATCCGACGCTCAGCGCGGCCAACCGCGCCCGCGCGGAGGAGCGGTGGCGGTGGACGCTCGACCGGATGGTGAAGATCGGCAAGATGTCGCCGGAGGAGCGCGCCGGCTACCGGACCTTCCCGAAGGTGCTGGAGAGCAACCCGCTCTACAGCACCGGTGAGCAGAGCGACTACCTGGTGGAACTCGCCACCCGGTACGCCAAGAAGGCGGCGCACATCTCCGACAAGGACTTCGACCGCGGCGGCTACCAGATCTACACGACGTTCGACAAGAGGCGCGTGGACCAGCTCACCCGGGCCGTTGGCACGGCCCGCGACAAGGCCCGCAAGGACAACCCGAAGGCCGCGAAGCACATCCATTACGGCGCCGCCTCCATCGCCGTCGACGGGCGGATCCTGGCCATCCACGGCGGCCCCGACCACCGCAAGCAGGGCTACAACGAGTCCAACGCGACCACAGTGCCCGCCGGATCGGCTTTCCAGCCGTTCGTCTACGCCGCCGCCCTGGAACACGGCGTGCGCAAGAGCCGGGAGAGCGCCCCCGCGCCGGTGATGGGCGAGACGGTGTACGTCGGCGACGACAAGGTGCCTGTCACCACGCCGGAAGGGCCCTACTGGGACCGCAGCGGCCGCAAGGTCGCCGCGAAGAACGACGGCGGGCGATCCTACGGGCAGATATCCCTGCACCGCGCCCTCGCGAACTCCGTCAACACCACCTTCATGCAGCTCGGCATGGACACCGGACTGGACAAGGTCCGCGCCACCGCCAAGGCAGCCGGACTGCTGCCCTCCAGCCTCGGCGCCCAGGTGCCCGCACTGGCCACCGGCAGCTCCAGGCCCAGCGCCATCCGGATGGCAAGCGGCTACACCACCTTCGCCGCCGAGGGCCGGCACACCGAGCCGTACACCATCCTCAAGGTCACCCGCAACGGCCACGAGGTCGCCACGGACGTCCCGGTGGCGCGCCGGGCCGTGGACGCCGACACCGCCGCCGAGGTGCAGTCCGCCCTGACGGACGCCTTCCGCACCGCCTATCCGGAGACCGCAGCGCAGGCGGGCGGCACGGTAGCCGGAAAGAGAGGCACCACCGAGGACGACACCGCCGCCTGGTACGTCGGCACCGAGAAGAAGGTGTCCACCGCGGTCGTCGTCTACCGCATCGACCTGGCCAAGAGCCTCGAACCCCTGCCGCTGGAGGGACTGGGCGGCACGATCGCCGACAGCGTCCCGTACGGCATCTGGTCAAAAGCCCTCACGCCACTGGGCTGACCACCGGCGCGACCGACACCGTCCCCTTCCACGCCTCCGGCAGATCGAGGCCACCGAGAGATTGAGCCGCAGATGAACAAGCCGTCGGGCCGACGCCGCAAGGACCCCGCACCCCGCCGTCTCCCCGCCCGCCCCCGAACGCTCGCCCTGGCGGCACTCGTCGTCGTCGCCTCCACCCTCGGTGGCTACCTGGCCCTGTCCGGGACCGACGACACCACCCCGACCGCGTCCGCGACGAACCGCTCGCCACGCCAACCGCTGTCCGGGGCCTCGGGGGAACCGGCCTGGGACGGCAAGGTCAAGGTGATCGGCGACGGCTCGACCTCCTACACCGGCCCGCAGAAGGGGCAGCTCAAGCCCCGGCCCCTCAAGCCCGGCGAGAAGCCGCCGCAGTTCGTGGTCTTCTCCTGGGACGGCGCCCTCCAGGGTGATGACGGGCTGTTCGCGCACTACCGAGAGATGGCCAACCGGCACAACGCCCACATGACGTTCTTCCTCACCGGCATCTACCTGCTGCCCAAGGGCAAGAGGGACCTGTACGACCCGCCGCAGCATTCCCGGGGCAGCGCGGCCATCAGCTTCCCCACCGACGAGCACGTCTACACCACCCTGGAGCAGCTCACCGGGGCCTGGAAGGACGGCAACGAGATCGGCACCCACTTCAACGGGCACTTCTGCGGCCCGAAGGGCGGCGGCGACTGGAGCGTGCCCGAGTGGAAGAGCGAGATCGACCAGTTCTACGGCTTCGTCGAGAAGTGGAAGACGAACACCGGCAGGACCGACCTCGACCCGCTGCCGTTCGACATACGCCGCGAGGTCGCCGGCGGCCGCGCCCCCTGCCTCGAAGGCCAGGCCAATCTCCTCCAGGCCGCCAAGGGCTACGACTGGCGCTACGACGCGAGCTCCGCCGGTGACTTCCAGATATGGCCGAAGAAGAAGAACGGCATATGGGACTTCCCGCTCCAGATGCTTCCCTACGAGGGCGGCAAGTACCAGGGCCTGTCCATGGACTTCAACTTCCTCTACAACCAGTCCGATGGCGAGACCGACGGCGACCCGGCCATGCACCCGAAATGGCAGCAGGAGACCCTGGACACCTACATAGCCGGGTTCAACCGCGTCTACTACGGCAGCCGCGCACCACTGTTCATCGGCAACCACTTCGAAGAGTGGAACGGCGGCATCTACATGAAGGCCGTCGACCGGATGATAGAGAAGGTGTGCACCAAGAAGGACGTCAAGTGCGTGTCCTTCAAGGAGCTCGCCGACTGGATGGACGTCCAGAAGCCCGCCACCCTGGAGCGGCTCCGCAGCCTCGACCCCGCCCAGTCGCCGGACTGGTCCACCGTCGTGAAGTGAGCGGCCAACCGCCGTTGATCCCACCTGCGGTGACAGTTCGGAAACCTCTTCGCATCAGTCGCCCCACCTCCTTCACACCAGCTGCACCAGGCATGCCAAGATGCCGCTTAGCTCGGCGGTCCCATGCCGGGAAAAGAGGGAAGAACGCCAGTGAAGTCAAGAAGACTCAAGCACACCCGACGCCGGGCGACGATACTCACGGCGGCCGCCGCATCAGCCGTCGCGGGGGTCGCACTGCTGCCCAACTGGAACGCGGGTGCCTCCACGGCGGCCGAGCCCCAGGTCGACGCCAAGACCAAGGCCGCCTTCCAGAGCCTGGCCGACGCGGTCTTCACCGACCGCACCAACGCGCTGGTCGACCAGCCGCGCCACGGCGGTAAGAAGGCACTCGCCGACGGCTTCTCCGGCAAGGTGGAGCTCTCCGCCGGCATCGGCCGCACCGAGAGCGCCGCCCGCAAGCAACTCGACGCCCGCAAGAACCGGCTGGCGAGCAACGGCGAGAAGTACAGCGCCGGCAGCACCAAGGTCACCTTGGACCGCACCGCCGTCAAGGGCCGCACCGCCGTCGTCATGGTCACCGAGAACACCACCCTGACCTACGCGAAGGTCGCCGGCGGCGAGCCGGGCACGACCGGTTTCCAGGCCCGCCACGAACTGACCTTCAAGGCGGACAGGGAGGGCTCCTGGAAGGTCACGAAGATCC
Organism: Streptomyces sp. NPDC058576; assembly: GCF_042718715.1. Taxonomy (NCBI): domain Bacteria; kingdom Bacillati; phylum Actinomycetota; class Actinomycetes; order Kitasatosporales; family Streptomycetaceae; genus Streptomyces; species Streptomyces sp. NPDC058576. The sequence goes on from NZ_JBHXPF010000006.1 coordinate 42,474, forward strand.
GCGAGACCGGCGACGGCTACCTCGCGGTCAACCAGCTCGCCCGGCCGATGACCACCACCGTGGCGGCCAAGGCCACCAACACCACACCGTCGGCGCCCCGCGCCGCCATCACGAAGCGCCCGCCGGCCGCCCCCAAGAACCTCACCGGCGGCGCGTACGACTACCAGGCGATGGCCGCGTACGCGGAGAAGCACTGGACGAACTACAACCCGGCCTACCCCGATTTCAACGGGGCCGGTGCGGGCGGCGACTGCACCAACTTCGTCAGCCAGTCCCTCAAGGCCGGCGGCTGGAAGCACGTGCCCGGTTACGTCTACGACTACACGCGCTGGTTCGGCACCGCCGACATCCAGTCGCACTCCTTCGTCGGCGTCAACGAGTGGTCCTGGTTCGCGCAGAACTCCAAGCGCACCACCAGCCTCGCCAACGTCTACCAGCTGGACGTCGGCGACGTCCTCCAGGTCGACTTCGACAAGGACGGGTCCAAGGACCACACCATGATCGTCACGTCCCGCCGCAACGGAGTGCCGTACCTGACGTACCACTCCACCAACACCCTGCGCCGTTCGATGACGAGCATCATCTCGTCCTACCCGAACGCCGCGTACTACGCCTACCGCACCTGACGGTCGGCCACCCCCGAGCAACAGCGCCCCGCGTCCGTGAGGACGCGGGGCGCTGTTGCTTGTCGCCGACCCGGAGAAGCGCCACCGGGCCCCGGTCTTTCTCGGGGAGTTGCCCGGTGACGCGAGATGCCGGTCGGCGTACTGACGGCACTCATCGGCGTGCCCACCTTGTCGGCGCTGCTGAGCCGATGGGCGAGAGCGACGTGAAGGGCACCGACGCAGGTGCCAATTGCCAAACAAAGGTGGTGGAGGGGACGGTGAGCGGCCTCGCGGATGCGCCGGTTGTTGGCGTGGACGGCGGTCCACTCCTGTCCGGATTCCCGTAGAGCCCCCGCGTCCCTGGACGCGGCAGATGCCACGCCAACCGGAACACTGCCTGAACCTGGTCTTCCATCGCCGCGACGGTGCCGGACGGGAGGTCGCCGTGGTGCAGGGACTCCAGGTACACCCAGAGTTCCGGGCTCGCCGATCCATACGCGCAAACCCTGGCTCACCGAAGTCATGTGATCGTCGGTGCGTGCGGTGTGGTCACCCTCGAACCATCCCCCGCCAGCGCAGCCCGCGGGGGGTGCCCCTATGTGTTTGGTCAAGGTCCGACGCCAGTAGGTTCGTGTGGTCAAGGGCAGGCCGAGCCGTAGAGGTGTGCATGAGTGATAGCCAGATCACGATCAAGCTCACGAGTGACGAGGCACTGGTGCTGTCGCACTGGCTGGAGAAGCTCCAGATGACGGACCTCAGCCGCGTTGTCGACGATCCGGCGGTTTGGGCACCGATTCATCGAATCGCCGGAACCCTCGACAAGACCCTTCCCGAGTTGTTCGCGCCTGACTATGACTGCGGCCATGGTCCAGGAGTCCAGTGCCAGCGCGTCACCGAATAGCATGCCGCAACGGTCGACCGGCAGGTCGCCAACGATGATCGGCCCGTCCCCGGGCGGCGCCGGCGCGTGGCGGACCGAGATTGACCTCAAGGACCCGCGATGGCTGGTCCCCCGTCGAAGGGCGGCGCCGCCGTGCTGGCTCGCAACTTCAACGGCCTGTCACAGCGGCGCGAACTGCGTCCATCTCACACATCCCATCGTGGACGTGTCCGCCGCCGACCCATGCCGCGGCAGCGCCCTGTCCGGCGGTGCTGGGCTGATTGCCGTGCTGGCGCTCCAGGCCCTCGTGGCCACCGTGATCATCGCTCTGCACCTGTGTGGCGCCTACGGCTCGCCTCGCTGGTCGTCACGGCCACCTTCTCCTCGTCGCCCGCGGATGCGGCCCTTGCTGCGACCATTCACCCCTTCCGCTTCTTGTTCGCGTCCCGCCGCTGGCGGAACATCGTGCCCACGCCGACTCCGACCACGGCGATGACACCGAGGACGATAGTCGCCAGGGCGGAGTCGCCGATCGGGGTGAAGGCCAGGTCGGTTAGGTGAAGGGAGGCGGAAGGAGCTCCGCCGAGTGCGATCGTCAAAATCCTGCTCCTAGGGGGCGATGCCGCGAAGCGGCATTCCGGGCGGCTCACTGGCTGTGGACTTCTTGCTCTTCTCCCAGGCGATCAAGAAGACGGCACCCTGGGTCCCGAGGACGAGCAGGGCGGTACTGCCCGCCGGGGAGGCCGAGTTGTACGCCGCAGAGGGATACCCGTCTCCGCGAGACCGTGGGCCGACTCGGGCGAGCGGGCCGACGTCGTGAGGGCTGCAGGTGTTGCGTTGGGGTCGTCAGGGTCTTTCACGGCTCTCTGACTCCTGTGAGAGAGCGTCGGTCGGGGAGGGGCAGAACCCCTCAGTGGTCATGCAGTTCACGTGCCCCCGGACTCGCGGTTGAAGCCGTGTCCGTCCCGGCGGCGCCTCCGGGCCTGTCATGGAGGCTAGGTCCGCGAGAGGTACCCCGATGTCATGGTCCCGTTGCAGCACGGGCCCCGTATTTTTCCCCGCGGGTGGCCAGCTTCTTAGGCACGACCGCCGCGCGCCCGGTTGCGTACCCTCGCCGGAGCGTGTCGTCGCGGCGGGTGAACTGGCCGACCGCGTTCGTCCGTCCGAGGGTCACCGCCCGATCGACGTAACGCAGGGCGTGCGGCTTGGGGGTGTGACCCTTGGCCAGCCGAGACAGGATGTTCGCTACGTGAGCCGCCTGGGGGGGCGACGCACGCGAAGGCGAAACGGGCTCCGGGTACGGCCGCGCCGTCACCGACGGCGAAGATCTGCGGGTCGCCGACGCAGCGCAGGTACGGGTCGACGAGGACTCGGCCTTCTCCGGCGACCGGAGGACCGCTGCGGGCAACGAGGTCGGGGACTCCGGGACACGATCGCCCACAGGGTCAGGTCGGAGGGGAAAGCGTCGCCCGAGCGCAGGGGGACGACGCCTTCTGCGGCCTCGGTCACGCCGTCGTGCACGATGTCGACCTTCAGCCGTTCGAGTCCGTTCCGGACTCGCTCGTTGGCGCTCGGGGAGAAGCTGTCGGCGACCGAGGTGCCGACGTACGCCCTGGCCGTCGCCGCCGCCACGGGCGACGGTGACGGGCGGCTGATCGGCTTCGGCCGCCTCGCCCCGGACCCCCACCAACCCAGGGCCGCGACCTTCGGCTTCGCTCTCAACCCGGACGTCTGGGGCAACGGCTTCGGCACCGAGACCGTACGCCTGCTACTGGCCTGCGCCTTCGAAGACCTCGACCTCCACCGGGTCTGGGGAGCCCGCTTCCCCCACAACACCGCCTCCGCCCGCACCATGAAACGCGCAGGGCTCACCGAGGAGGGCTACATCCGCGAGCCGTCTGTAACGCTGCCGCGCAGTCAGGCGTCCCGCGCCCGGCCATTGATCTCCTCGGCGGTCCGCCGGAGCACGCTGACAAGGGTCTTCCGTGTCTCGGCGGGCAGTGCGCCCAGCAGAAGCTCGTCGAGCTCGGCGGCTCGCTCGCGGGCGTCGGCAACAGCCTGCCGGCCCTTCTCGGTAACGCGCAGGCGTGCGGTGTTGCCGCGCCCGGTCGGTGACGCCCGTTCGATGCGTCCGTCCTGCTCCAGGCGGCGGATCGTGGCGTGCATGCTGGGGACGCTGACCCCGGCTCGGCGCGCCAGTTCACTGATCGACGCCTCCGGGTTCCGCGAGAGATGACCGAGCGCGCCGAGGTGGCGCATGGTCAGCCCCAAAGGAGCAAGCGCAACCTCCAGTTCGGCGCGGACCTGCCGGCCGAGCGCTGCGATGAGCAGGATTGGCTCCCCTTGGGCGGGGGCGGCAGAGCGTCCGCCACCAGCCGTTGGTGAATTCGCGCTCCCGTCGGGCGTCAAGGTCACTAGTTCTCTCCCTCTCGATGGTCACACCGTACGGGCTGCTACGCTGACCCAAGTTTTAGCTAAGCTAATACTAGTGGAGTGAGTGATCCCCTATGTCGAAGTTCTTCCTCAGCCTGCACGTGGTGGCCGCCGTCCTCGCCGTCGGCCCCGTGACAGTGGCGAGCAGTCTCTTCCCACCGAGAATGCGGGCGGTTCTCGCAGGCAACACCGCGCGGATGCCCGAGGTCCGTCTGCTGCACCGGGTGACCCGGACCTACGCGTGGGTAGGCATCGCCGTGCCCGTACTGGGAGTGGCCACGGCGGTGTCGATGGGCGTCCTCAACGACGCATGGGTCATGGTCTCGCTTGTTCTGACCGCCTTGGCCGCAGGGCTCCTGATGGCGCGGATCCTGCCCGGACAAGCCGAGGCGCTCGCCACCGCCGACGGAGAGACCGGAGCGGAGGACCGCGCAACCGCCGAGGCCTCCACGCGCTCGCTGGCCATGATGACCGGGGTCTTCTCACTGCTGTGGACCGTGGTGCTGGTCCTGATGATCATCCGTCCCGGCTCCACCACGGGGGCCTGAGTTGACGTCGCTGCACCAGCCCCGCACCTATCAGCCCCCGCAGGCTGTTCGTATCGCCGCCCTGACCGAGGCGCTCACGCTGCCGGTTCTCCTGGCCAACAGTTTCCTCCTCGAAGCCGAGTCACTTCCCGCCGTGGTCGGCCCCCTGCACGGCATGACGTATGTGCTGGTCGTCATGTTCGGATTCCTCGTACGACATCTGCGCCCGGGCCGCTGGTACGCCCTCGTGCCCGGTATCGGGGGAACCCTCATGCTCCGGCGGGTGGCGAGGGCCGCACGGCCCGACCGCCGGGATGGTGCCTCGTGAGGGGCCACCTCCCGGACGCGCCGCCCGGGAAGGACGCTGTCGTCGTCGAGGGTCTGGGAAAGGACTTCGGGGGTGACCGCCGAATCGGCCCGCTGCACTTCCGGGTCCCCGCCGGAAGCGTCACCGGCTTCGTCGGCCCCAACGGCGCGGGCAAGACCACGACCGTCCGCATGCTGCTCGGGCTCGTGGCCCCGACGTCCGGAACCGCCCGCGTACTCGGGCATGACCTCGCGGACCGTGCCGCCCACCTCCCCTCCGTCGGCGCCCTCGTGGAGGGACCCGCCCTGTATGACGGACTGTCCGGACGACGAAACCTCCTTGTCCACGCCCGCCTCGGCGGCATTCCTACCTCCCGGGTCGATGAGGTCCTGGATCAGACGGGACTGGGAGGGCGCGGGAAGGAACGAGTACGCCGGTACTCGCTCGGCATGCGCCAGCGCCTCGCGATCGCCACCGCCCTGCTGCCGCGACCGAGACTCCTCGTGCTGGACGAGCCGGCCAACGGCCTGGACCCGCAGGGGATCATCTGGCTGAGGGGCCTGCTGCGCGACCTGGCCGCTGACGGCGTCTCCAGCCTTGTCTCGTCCCACCTGCTGGGCGAGATCGAGCACACCTGCGACCACCTGGTCGTCCTGCACGATGGCCGCGTCCGCTTCGAAGGGGCCAGCCATGACCTGCACCGCGCTGCTTCCGGAGCACTGCTGCTGCGCCCCGAGAACCCCGGCGACCTGGGGCCTCTCGCCGCTCTTGTCGCCGGGCTCGGCCACCAGGCCCGGCGCGGCGAGCGGGACGGCTGCGTGCACGTCACAGCTCCTCCGGCGGCGTCGGCGGAGATCAACCGCGCGTCAGCGGACGCCGGAATCACCCTGGCCGAGCTCGTCGTCCGCTCCGGCCTGGAGGACACCTTCCTCGCCATGACAACAGCCGACACCCATACCGGTAAAGACAGGGCCACCCGGTGAAGAACTCTTTCCTCGCCTCCTGGATCATTCTCTCCCGCCCTCTGACTCTTCTCTCAGCGTCGGGCGCGGCAGCACTCTTCGCGGTGGCGCTCACCGCGGGCACCTTCATCACCGCCGCCCGCCCCGGCGGCTCCCGGCTCAGCGATCCACCGCTGCTCGTGGCAGACATGGGCGCAGCGAATGTCCCCGGCAACCTCGTGGGGCGTCTCGCCATGGTGCTCGGCGCCGTTGCCCTCAGCGTCTGTGCCGCGTCCATTGCCACGGAGTTCACCTCCGGCACCGTCCGCCACCAGCTCATCCGGCTGCCCTCGCGCGCCCGATGGCTGGCAGGGCGCGCCCTGGCACTCGCGGTGCTTGTCGTCGCGGTGAGCGCACTGGCCACCGCCACCGTCCTGGCCTCCGCCTATGTCGCCGCGGCTGCCTGGGGCGTCCCCACAGACGGGTGGGCGACCGCCGCCGGCCTGCGGGCCACACTCCGGGCCGCGGGCGGAGTTCAGGCTTCCACCCTTGGATTCGCCGCGATCGGGGCGGGGCTGGCACTTCTGCTGCGGTCCTCCATCGCAGCGATCGGCTTCGGCCTCGTCTATGGCCTCTTCGAGAGCCTCCTCGCGGCGATCGTGCCGGGCGCCGCGAAAATCCTGCCGGGCCAGGTCCTCGCGGCCGTCGCCACCGGCGGTTCCGACGAACTGTCCTTCTCACAGGCGGTCCTGCGCGCGACGGCGTTCGTCGTCGCCGTCTACCTGACCGCCGCCGTTGTCTTCCTCCGCCGCGACATCACCGAGTAGCGGCGACGGAGAGAAATAGGGAGATCCCATGAACGACCAGGTCACCGCATACACCGCACTCGTCTACCTTCCAGAAGGCTTCAACGCGCTGGAGGCCGTCGGGTTCACCGAGGCCATCGGGCTCGTCCCGGGTTTCACCGTGCTGACGGTCGCCGACAAGGCCGGACCCGTCGTCTCCGATTCCGGCACGGTCGTCCTGACCGCCCAGGCCGGCATCGACGACATCGACAACGCCGACATCCTCTACATCCCCGGAGGCCGGATCGTCCCCTCTCTCAAGGACGAGCGGCTGCTGACGTGGATCCGCAAGGTCGACGCCGGCACCCGCTTCACCACCGCCCTGTGCGTCGGACGGGCCCTGCTCGGGGCGGCGGGGCTCCTGCACGGCGTCCGCGTCGCGGCTCAGCCCGTGCCCCTGCCCGAGCAGGGCGCGGTCGAGGTTCCGGACCGGCTCGTCGCCCACGGCAAGTACGTGACGGGTGCCAACGCCGTCTCGTCCCTGGACGTCGCCCTGCACGTGGCCGCTCAATTCACCGACGCCCCCACCGCCAGGGCGATCCAGACCGCCCTGGAGTACGACGTCGACGTGTGGGGCCCTCCCTTCCCCGCGAGGCCCCTGCCCCACCCGGCCCCTGAGGAGCTCGCGGTCTTGATGTCGCTCATGTCGGGTGGCATGCGCGAGCGCATCCTGCGGGAGCTTCAGTCGCTGTCCGTCAGCTGAACCGCGCACGGCCGCAGGTCGCCGATTCCGGCGAAGACTGGTGAACCCTTGTCAGGGGCTGTCCGAGCGCACGCCAGGCAGCTCCTTTCGCTGGCCGGTGCGCCGGAATCGTTTTCCAGTTGCGAGACGATCTGCTCGGGGTCTTCGTCGATCCGGAAGTAGCGGGGAAACCGTCGTGCGACGACATCCACGAAGGCAAGCCGACCTACCTGCTGGCTGTCGCCCGGACGCGAGCCGAAATGGCGGGTGACGAAGCAGCTTTGGCCGCTCTCAGTCGCGTCACGGGGAACGCCGACCTCACGGAGGAGGAAGACCTGGCTCACGGCACTCGACGACCACCTCGCCCGGGCCGTGGACGCGGTCGCGGGTATGCCCGGCCGGACCGGATGGCCAACCCCACGCCTTCTCGCCCCTCACCTCTCAGCCCACCTCGACCGCAGCACATCCCACAACTTCGTTGGCGCCCGCAACACCCTGGCCGATCTCGCTTACATCCTCAGCGCCGCAGGGGCGTCATACGAGGAGGTCTCTCCCCGTCGACGTGTTCTTGACGCCGAGAATGATCATTTCGGACCCGACGATATGGACACCCAGGCCAGCTGCAACAACTTCGCCAACGCATTGCACGATCTCGAAAAGCACCGGCAAGCCGTCGACCTCCACCGCGAGAACCTCGCCAGCCACGAGCGGGGCCTTGGCCCCGACCACCCCGACACACTCGGCATCCGCAACAACCTCGCCGTCGCACTGGACCTGCTCGGCGAACACCTGCAGGCCGCCGATCTATACCGGCACTTAGTCGCCGATCGTGAACGCGTCCTTGGCGATGATCACTCCGACAGCCTCGCCAGCCGCAACAACCTCGCCATCGCAGAGGCCCGGCTGGCCGAGGTCGGACGTAGGCGGTGGTGGCGTACGCCCCGCCGTAGGTGAGGGCATCTCCTTGCTCCCCTACCCATTCACCGCGAACGCTCCGGGCCGGAGCCGGATTGCAGGTGCGGCCCCGGGTTCAGGTGCTGCCGGGTCGGCGCCCGGTAGCGGGCGGGGCGGGGCCATGCCCTGCGGCAGGCGTCACCCGTACGGTGCGCGGCGCGGTCCGGGAGGGTGGGGTGGGTGGCGGTGCTCCGGTAAGGGTGGCGGCTTCGCGGAGCAGGGCGGCGGCGCGGGTCTGGGCGCGGTGTTCCTGTGCGCGGTGCCAGGCTTTGGCGGCCTCGACGGCTTCGGCGAGGGCGATCAGGAGGGTCAGGACGGCGGGTGCGCCGACGCCCCGGGCTGTTCTGGGGGCGTGTTCCAGGACGGGCGGAGGCCTTGAAACTGGCGCTGGCGGCGCCTTGCAGGGTGCGGGCTCCGGGGGCGCGGGAGGCCTGCTCGAACGCGGCCGCCGCCGCACGGATCTGGTCGCGGACCGGGGTCGGGGACTGCACGGCGGCGACGGTCAGGAGGTCGCCGAGGGCGGCGACTTCACCGGCACCTTCGGCACGGCCGGCCCGCGCTAGAAGGTACGCGGCTTCGCGGATCCGGGTGTGCGCGCGGGCGAGATCGGCGGGCGCCATGGGCGGGTGGAAGCGTTCGCGAATCCGGGGCAGGGACAGGTCGTGGGCGAGGGTCCGGCCGGAGAACCAGACGGGCCTGCTGCCGCGGTCGGCGCGGTCGCCGGGCAGCGCGACCGCGTACCCGTCCAGGGCGCCGTTCGCGTCGTGGTGTTCACGCACCCGCATGCCTGCGTCGCGCAGCCGGGTGAGGAAGTCGGTGGTGTTGGTGGCGCGGGCGGCGGCCTCGCGGACGGTGCGCTGGAGGCTCTCGCGGGCGGCCTCTGGAAGGCCGCGGCGGGAGGCCTTCTCCTTCTCCCCCGTGACCGGGGCGCGGCACGCGGTGCGGTCGAGCGGCGACATCGGTGCCAGCCCCCAGGCGGCCTCGAAGGCGCGGGCGGCGGTGTGCATCTTGGGGATGTCGCCGCGGACGCATGAGGGTCTCCTGCGCGACGGCCATCAGCTTCCATCCGGCCCACGCCCCGGCGGCGAGTCCTTCGCGGCGTGCCGCGGTGGTGACGACCTCCAGCTCGGCGTCGGTATAGGTGATGTAGAGGCGCCGGTTCCGGGTGGTACCGGTACGGCGTTCCCGTCGTCTGATGGTCGTGTTCTCGCCTGTTCCGGATGTCACCGGCGTGCCTCGCTTTCGTTCCTCCAGGGGGCGCTATCCGAATTCCCGGATCGGTGCTATTGCACCCAATACCCACTAACTGGCTCCCCCCTTCTAATGTTTGAAAAAGCGCCCCCGGTTCGCCTGGGACGCGCACGGCACCAGCCCACGGCAACCGGTGAAAGCCCACCGGATACCGGACCGCCAACCACACCACCGAGCCACCACACCACCCCACACACCACCCCCACACCACCCCGACACCGAAGCGACGACCACCCACTGGACAACCCACGAGCAACCCCCACCGCGACGGCGGCGCACACCGGGAAACCCCGAAACGGCCGAGTGACGGAGAACAGCGGAGTGGTCTGCCACGTGCGCGCGGGCGGGGCTGGTCGAGAGCCGCCGTCGCGTCCGGCCGCACCGCAAAGCCACCTCTCCGAGGGGCCAAACCGGCAACCTCGGAGCACGTGGACTACCTCACGGAGCAGTTCGGCGAGCCCGCCTGGCAGCACAAGAGGACGGTACGGATATACGGGAGCGGCATCGAAGGAGGTGAGTCCGAGCCCGTCCTCGACGACGTCGAGCTGACGGTGCGAACGTGGCCGCTGGGCCTGCTCGGCTACCTCGTCACCTGGTGCAACGAGCACGACGACGTGCTGATGTACTCCCTCACCACCCGCAGTCGGCTCTTCCGCCCGCGGGTGTCCATCGGACCGCACCGAACCACCACGCCGCTTCAGCTACGCCGAGGAGCACTACTTCGGGAACCCCGGCGGCTACCTCCGCTGGGCGGTGGGATTGAGCGACGCCGGCTCCCCACTCGCTCCGCCGATCGGATGCCAAGGAGACTCCTGGGCTACCGAAGACGTAGCCGCCTACCGCCGCACCGCCCGTATCAACTCCGTACTCGTCATCAGCCCCGCGATAGACCTGGAGGGGGCGCTCCCCCGCGGCATCGCACCCGACCTCGACACCGTCCGGCTCCTCGAACTCCGCCACCCCGCACGCATCGCGCTGACCACCAGGCACTACAGCGCCTGGCTGCGGTCGAGCGCTGGAAACATCGCAACCGAGAGCTCCGGGAAGGCCTTCTCCCGTAGCCTCCTCGGCTCGTTCGCACGAAGGCCGACATCAGTCTCAACCGCTCCTGCCCTGCGGGAGTCCGTGGGGCCAGGAACCCGTGGAGTCACAGCGTCATGTGCTGACTCTCGCTTCAGCGCCCGAGCGCGTCCTCGCTCCGGTGTCTGCGGCAAGGGGATCTGAGCGGTGCTTCCTCCGCACGTGGCGACACGACAGCGGGCGCCTCGTGAGAAGGCCCAGCACAGGGTAAGGAGAGTCAGCACCCTGCGGCTGTGTGGCGAACCTGCGTGCCCTCTGGTGGGATACGAAAGCACCTATCACCACCGTCGGAGTTCCGGACCCCGCGGTCGGCCCACCGACAACCGAGCGCCCTGGAAGACGGGAGTACGTGCATGGTCTCCTCTGAGATCGCCATCTCGGCTGAGGGCGTGGTGCGGCGCTTCGGAAAGCTGGTCGCGCTCGACGAGGTGGATGTCGCCGTGCGTTCCGGTGAGGTGTACGGCTTCCTGGGCCCCAACGGTGCCGGCAAGTCCACCTTCACCCGGGTGCTCTGCACGCTGATCAACCCCTCCGGCGGCCGTGCCGAGGTCGCGGGCTTCGACGTCACCACCCAAGCCGACGAGGTGCGGCTGCGAGTCGGCGTCGCGTTGCAGGAGGCTGCTCTGGACGATCAGCAGACCGGCGCCGAGATGCTGGCTCTGCAGGGCCGCTTCTACGGTCTGTCACGCGCCGCCACCCAAGCCCGGGTGGCGGAGCTGACCGAGCTCATCGACATCGGTGACGCCCTCGGGCGGCGCGTCGGCACGTACTCCGGCGGCATGAAGCGACGTCTGGACCTGGCGCTGGCCCTCGTCCATGATCCTGTGGTGCTGTTCCTGGACGAGCCCACCACCGGGCTGGACCCGGTGAGCAGGTCCCGCGTCTGGCAGGAGGTACGCCGTCTGAACAGGGAGCTCGGCATGACGGTGTTCCTCACGACTCAGTACCTGGAGGAGGCCGACGAGCTCGCGGACAGAGTGGGCATCATCAACCGCGGCAAACTGGTGGCGGAGGGTACCCCTGCCGAACTCAAGCGGGCGATCGGGACCGACGTCGTCGTCGTGACCTTCGAAGGTCCGCTCCCCGAAGCTCGCCGTGCCCTTCAGCGCCTCGACGTCGTCCAGCGCATCGACACCGGCGACCAGTCGCTGACCGTGAGCGTCTCCGACGGCCCGTCCGCGATCAGTCCTGTAGCTGTCGCGCTTTCCGAAGCGCCGGGAATCGTCGTCCAGGAACTCTCCTTGCGCCGGCCTTCCCTGGACGACGTGTTCCTCTCCGTCACCGGAGAGCGGATCGCCACCCGCAACCGCGCGGCCATCCCGGTCGACGCCGATCGCCGGTCCACCACGGAGCCCCGATGACCACCACCCGCGAGCAACATCACCCAGCGCGCGTCGAGGGCCGCCGAGCCGGCTTCCCCCGGGACCTGGTTTCCGTTGCGATCCGCGCGCTGCGATCCATCCCCCGGGACCTGGAGACCGTGATCCCGGCGCTGATCATTCCGGTGTTCTTCTTCGTTGTGAACATCGGCGCCCTCGAACCCGTCGCCGAGGCCACCGGAGTCAAGGATTTCCGGGCCTTCCAGCTCCCGGTCGCGATCATCTTCGCCGTCACCGGCGTGTCACGCGCCAGCGGGCTGGTCACCGACATCAGCAGCGGCTACTTCGACCGGTTGCTGCTCACCCCGATGCGCCGCTCCGCCCTGCTGCTCGGCCTGATGATCGCTGATCTCGCCCTGGTCATGGCGCTCTGCGTTCCGGTCCTGATCCTGGGTGTAGCCGTCGGAGTGGGGTTCGACACCGGTCTGCTCGGCGCGGTCGTGTTCGTCTTCATCGCCGGCCTGTGGGGCCTCGCATACACAGGCTTCCCCTATGCCATCGCCCTGCGCACCGGCAGCCCCGGAGCCGTGAACTCATCGTTCCTGCTGTTCTTCCCCTTCGCCTTCCTCACGACGTCGTTCCTGCCGCAGGACGCGCTCACTGGATGGCTGGCCACCATTGCCGACTACAACCCCGTCACCTACATCCTCGCCGCCCTGCGTTCGCTCCTGAGCAGCGGATGGGTATGGGCCGATCTCTGGCCTGGACTGCTCGCCATCATCGGCGTGGGATCGGCGAGCTTCACGCTTGCTTTCACCGCCCTCCGCGGCCGGGTTTCGCGCGGCTGATGCCGCTCAGCTCCTCAAATCCGGCTCAGCAGTCCGATGCGCCGCAAACGCTGCGGATCACGACACGGAATCGCTCCGGACCGCACAGCGTCGCGGCCTGGCCACCGCACGCCGGACAGCCGGGGACGCTGTCGTCAGATCGTCGGGACAGCCGTGGGGCCATAGACGCTCACACCAGGTCGAGCGAACGCAGCCCGCGGTGCCGGCTCCCTTCCGGCCAAAGCGCCGGGCGGTGATGGCGGCTGCCCTGGCGCGGACCGCTCCATCGAGGAGCTGTCGCGGCTGTCCAGGACGGCCTCTTTTGGCCCCGGGAGAACAGGCTTGGCTGGACCGGGGTGAGCCGGACGGTGGAGAAACTCCTCAGCGGCCGCTTCGAGACCAACGCGTTGGAGATCAAGCCCACCACCCGGGCCGGGGCGATGGTCTCCGGCGGCGGCTACCAGGGCAAGACCGAACACGTCTGCGAGATCGCCGCCGCCTTCGAGGAGCGGTGGCTCGCCCTTCACGACTACCTCAACCCCGACGCCCGCCCCGGCAGCCGCGACCTGCACATCGCGGTCGCCTACGTCCGGACCCCGGTGACCGCGAAACCGAAGAGCACCTGCAAAGCGATCCTGAACTTCTTCGACGCGCCGATCGACACACGCCCGGACCTGCCCGGCCTGATCCGCCAGGTCACCGCCTCCCTGCGGGACCACGGCACCAAGGTCCTGATCCTGGACGACATCACGAGGCCTCGCATGCACCGGGCCGACGACCGAACCCTCGACCTGATCCGCGCGTTCATGAGCATGAACGTCACCCCTGGTCCTGGTCGGCGTCGACATCCCCGGCTCCGGACTGCTGCGCGAAGGACGCCATGACCCCGCCACCGGACAATGGCGCCTGCCTCCATCCCGGCATGCCAAGCCTCATGGGCTGGAGGCCACCCAGACCGAACGGCGCCTCGACCTGATCGAACTGGACCGCTTCCACTACAGCACCGCACCGCAGATCTCCGCCTGGGTCCAGCACCTGCACGGAGTCCAGAGCGGTCTGCGGCTCCTGGACGCGGGCCCTGGCACGCTCACCGAGGGCACGAAGCCCCTCTACCGCCGCACCAACGGTGTCGTCGGACTCCTGGAACGGCTCATCGAAGACGGCTGCCGCGAGGCCATCGACTCCGGCCGCGAACCGAGACCGCTACGACATCACCCACTGGCTCAAGCAGAACGAACAGCCCTACTACCAGCAGATGAAGCCCTTCCTCGACACTTACGCGGACCAGCTCATCCACGCCAACGACACCGAGCACTCCGGTCGCCAACTCACCTGCTCACTCGCCAAATGAAGCGCTCCTTACCTTATTGGCGGGTTGGTTCAGGTCCTTCGTACGATCGGGAGACCCGAGGCTGGAAGCGCTCATGCCGTGGTTGTGGCTCTGACTGATTGGCCACCCAGTGCCCCTCGACGACACGGCCACTCATCGGGATAAGCGAACAGAAATCGCTTCGTAAGGACACGTCGGCGCGGTCGTCTGCAGGGACCAGTCAACCGATCGACGAGGGAGGCTCGGGTGCCCGAGCTGTGGGCGGGGACGGATGCCGGCAAGGCCGCGCATCACTGCACGGTGATCGACTCGGACGGCACGAAGGTGCTCTCGCGCCGGGTGCCCAACAACGAGCCCGAGCTCCTGGAGCTGATGGGCGACGTTCTCGCACTGGCCGAGGACTGCCCGGTGACCTGGGCAGTCGACCTGAACGCAGGCGGGGGCGCTCTGCTGATCGCCCTCCTGAGCAGCCATAGTCAGCGACTCCTCTACATTCCTGACCGCACCGTTCACCATGCCTCCCGTGACTACCGCGGGGACGGCAAGACGGATGCGAAGGACGCCTACGTCATCGCCGACCAGGCACGGATGCATCGAGACCTGCAACCTCTGCAGGACTGGGACGAGATCGCGGTGGACCTCAAGATCCTCACAGCCCGCCGCTACGACCTCGCCGCCGACCGAACCCACACCACCAACCGGATGCGAGCACAGCTCCTGGAATACTTCCCCGCCCTGGAACGGACCTTCGACTACGCCGCCTCCAAAGCCGCCCTCATTCTCCTGACCGGCTACCAGACCCCGACCGGCCTGCGCCGGGTCGGCCCGAGCCGGCTCGCGACCTGGTTGAACAATCGCAAAGTCCGTGGCGCCCGGGCCATGGCCGAGGCGGCGATCGCCGCGGCGCAGGCGCAGCACACTGCTGTGGCCGGGGAGAGCACGGCCGCGGCCGTGGTCAACACCCTGGCCAGGGCCGTGCTGGCTCTGGACGAAGAGATCGCTGGCATCGACGCACAGATCGCGGTCCGGTTCCGAGAGCACCGCCACGCCGAAGTGGTCCTCAGCATGCCCGGCATGGGCCCTTTGCTGGGAGCGGAGTTCATCGCCTGCACCGGCGGTGACATGGACGCGTTCGGCAACTCGGGGCGGCTTGCCGGGGTCGCCGGCCTCGCCCCGGTCCCACGGGACTCAGGTCGCATCAGCGGCAACATGCGCCGACCACAACCGCTACCACCGCCGGCCTCTGCGCGTCTTCTACCTCTCCGCCCAGATCGCCGCCCGCTTCTGCCCCACGTCCAAGACCTTCTACGACCGGAAACGAACCGAGGGCAAGAGCCACAAACAGGCGATCCTCGCCCTCGCTCGCCGCCGACTCGACGTTCTGTGGGCCCTCATCCGCGACCAACGCCAATGGGAAGCACAGCCACCACAACCGGGCCTGACCAACGCCGCATAACGTTAGCCGGCCTGGTGAAGGTAGGTTCATCACCAGTTGGCTGGGGCCGTGGGAGGAGCTGCTGTGACACAGATCGAGGTCCCTGGACCTGAGCCCGACTGGCAGCCGGCTATACAACCGCCCTACTCCACCGGCAAGAACCCCGCCTTCCAGTACAGCGTCTGGGAACACTCCGCCCCGCTGTTCCAGATGATCGGAGTGCTGGCGTTGCCGGTGCAGCCCGTGGCTCAGAGGCTGCATCTGCACGTGGAGCGCTCGTGGGACGGGCTGGACGATCTCGACGTCGTTCTTTTCCGGCTGAAGGGTTTCAGCTTCGCAATCAGTAAGCACGACGGCAATCCGGTCGGCGTCTCGTATGTATGGCTCACCCAGCCGCACGAGCAAGCCGACAAGGCCCTGGACACCCTCCTGGAAGTAGTCGGGATCGGGGAGGACGCCGTCGCATTCCGCGGAGACGCTCACCAGGACCCAACAGAGCGGACCGCCACCGCACAGGATGCTGGCTCTCCTGATGAAGTCTCTGGCGTCACCTTGCCGACCTCTCTATGAGCAAGGGTCCGGCGTGCCATCGGCATGACCCCGTAGGCGCCTTCGGCGCTTGACAACGGTCATTGGGAATCAGTCACAGTCGGCGCGGGCCGGGTCCTTGCGACCGGGGATGTCTACAGGCCGAACTCGAGGTACTCGATGTCCGTGAAACGGACCTCTTCCAGGCTTCCGGCGCGGCGGCCCCCGTCCTGGAAGTACACCTCCTTGAGTGCCTCAGCGGCAAGCTCCTGGAGGCGCTGCTCGGTGGCGCCCTGCTCCTGGGCGTCGAAGAGGCGGGCGGCGTAGCGGGGCGGCAGTGCGATGGTCAGGTGCCGGAGGCGGTCCTGGTCCGTCGTGCCGATCGGTGCGGTGTAGCCGATCCGGGCGCGGGTATCGATGACGATGCCGCTGGTGGTGGCCGCCTTCTGGCGGGCCTTCGCACGGACCTGCGGCTGCCACCGCGCTTTCACCTCGCGGTCCAGGCGGGCCGCGAGGTCCGGGCGCGGTTTCTTGATCTGGTTCTTCACATACCGCTCGACGGTGCGCTGGGAGATCCGCAGGAGCTGGGCGACCACTCTGGTGCCGCCCAGTTGCCTGACCAGGTAACGCATCTGCGCGGGCGCGGCCTTGGGCACGAGCAGCGTCCTCTTGCCCCTGACGACCCTTGTCGACGAGCAGCAGAACCGCGCCATGCGACAAGATTTATGCCGCGGCGGCGGCACGGTGCAGCGTGAACCAGAACGTCGGAACCGGGTTCGTGCCGGGCGTCACGTCGACCAGCTGCCATCCAGCGAACCTGGTGCGGAGTTCGTCCGCGGTGACACCGGACCACGAGTCGTCAAACGCCCCGGGACCGTACCCGAACATCAGCAATCGTGCACCGGGGGCGGCACGCTGGGTGAGACCGGCGGCGTAGGCGTCGCGCCGGTGCGGCGGAATCCCGCAGTAGCAGCTCAGGTCGAAGAACAGATCGTACGGGCCGTGCACGCCCACCTCGTCGAGCCGGGTGGCGTCCCCGCACAGCACCCTGACGTCCACCCCGGCCCCGGCGGCCTTCCGCGTCGCCTGCCGAACCGCGCTGTCGACCAGGTCGACAGCTTCCACTCGCCAGCCGTGACGGGCCAGGTACACCGCGTTGGTCCCGGTGCCGCAGCCGAGCTCGAGGACCCGGCCCGGCACCGGCGCACCAGGACCCTCGACCAGAGCCACCAGCTCGGGCGGCGTGACGCCGCTGTCCCACGGCGGCTTGCCGGCCCGGTAGAAGTCCTCCAACACGCTGCGCACAAATGCCTCTTGGTTGAGCTCCGCAGCTGTCCGAGTTTCACTCATCGCTACCCCTCCAATATTTAGAGTTCAACTCTAGTGATTGACTCTAGATATAGACTTTCGACATGGATGCGGTCAAGGGATCCGACGGACAGAACACCAAGCGCCCCAACAAACAGGCCGAGCGCTCACGGCGAACCCGCGAGAAGATCGTCGCGGCGGCGCGGGACCTGTTCGTCGCGCAGGGGTACGGCGTGACGAGCCTTCAGGAGGTCGCGGATCGCGCGGGCGTGGCCGTCCAGACCGTGTACTTCGTGTTCCGCAACAAGCGCGCGCTGTTCAAGGACGTCGTCGACACCTCCATCGCGGGCGACGCCGAACCGGTCGCCACCATGGACCGCGACTGGTTCCGCGCAGCGTGCGCCGAGCCCACCGCGGCCGCACAACTGCGCGCCCACGTGCGGGGCGTATGCGAGATCCTCGGCCGCGTCGCCCCGATCATGCAGGTGATCGCGGCAGCGTCGGCCACGGACCCGGAGATCGCCGCGCAGTGGCCCGCCGCCCCAGACCCGCGCTACACCGTCCAGCTTGCCGTGGCGGAGTCGCTCCTCTCCAAGCCGGACGCCCGCGCCGACGTCGACACCGCCCACGCCGCCGACCTGTTGTACGGGCTGCTCAGCCCCGAGCTGTACCTGATCCTCGTACGCGACCGAGGCTGGTCACCCGACGCCTGGGAAAGGTGGGCCTGCGCGGCGCTGACCGCCCAGCTCTGCACCGACTACGAGTAGACGCTGTCCGGTGCCGGCAGTTCACTGGCAGCGGGGCTCTCTCGACCGGCGAAGCGAGACTCCGGTGATCGGATCTCGGGGAACCGTGCGACCGGCACTGCCGTCTCCGGTAGGCATCGCGCCCGGCGCGCAGGCGAAGCGAGCCACGGCGCGTCAGGCGTCGGGGAGCCAGCCCCGTTCGCGCAGCGCCTCGACGAACCGGCCGTAAGAGTCTTCCAGGGCAGGGCGCTGCGCCGACACCGGCTCGACAAGGGCGCCGCCGCGCACCATCGCGGCGGCGCTCGCCGCGAGGTCCTCGTGGAGCGTGCCGGACGCGGCGAGGAGCGCGGCGCCGAACGCCGTCTCCGCACGCTCGACAGCCCGGACCGGACGGTCCAGAACGGTGGCCCGGATCGCCGTCCACACGGCGCTGCGGCTGCCCCCGCCCGCCGCGTACAGAGGGCCGACCACCGGGACACCCAGACGCTCGACCCGGTCCAGGGCCAGGCGTTCGACGAAAGCGACCCCTTCGAGTGCGGCCCGGTGGGCGTCCGCCTCGTCCCGGGCGCGGCCCAGCACGAAACCGCGTGCCGCACCCGAGACGAAGGGGAACCGTTCGCCGTCGCGGCGCAGCGGGTAGCGCACGTACGAAGCGGGGCCCCGGGCCGCCGCCGCGGCGTCCAGCGCGGGCAACCGGGCCGGTGCGACATCCGCCATGCACTCCCCTCCGGTGTTGGACGCCCCGCCGGGCAGCCACCAGCCGTCGGGGTGGCGGTGGCTGTAGAACGCTCCGGTCTCGTCGCGCACCAGGTGCTCGGAGACGCCCTTGAGGACGTACGTGGTGCCGATGACGCCCACGAACCGGCCCGGCTCGACCGCCCCGGTGGCGATCTGGCCCGCGCAGCCGTCCGTCATCCCGAGGCGTACGGAGCATCCTTCGGGCAGACCCGTGGCCTCGGCCGCCGCCGGGCCGACGACCCCTGCCTCCGTGGCGGGGGCGCCTACGGCGGAAAGCAGCCCGAGCGGGAAGCCGAGCGCGTCGAACACCTCGTGCGCCCACTCCCCCGCACGGGCGTCGTAGCCGGACTTCAACGCGTGACTCCAGTCCACGGCCACGGGATGACCCGTCAACCCGCGGCCGATGACCTCAGGCGTGTGCAGAACACGGCGCAGGGCGGAGCCGTTGGCCCGCAGACACCACACCGCCCGGCCCAGCGCGGCCGTAGGACCCACCGACAGACCCAGCGCGTCCCAGCGGGCGCTGCCCACCCGCTGAGCCTCGGCGTTGATGTCGGCGCCCCGCCGGTCGTCGTACATCAGGGCCGGGCCGAGCGGTCCGCCGTCGGTCCCGATGGGCACGATCGTGCCGGATGTGGCGGACACGGCTACCGCGATCACCTCACGGCCACCCCTGGGCAGCACGCCCGTAGCGCGCCGCAGCACCGAACACACGGCAGGCCACCACGACGTGGCATCCTGCTCACTCGTCCCCGCAGTGGTCCGGACGGGGGGTGGCAGATCGGCCCGCGCCTCGGCCAGCACACGTCCCCGCCCGTCCACGCACAGCGCGCGGACAGACGCAGTCGCCACATCGATACCGATCACAGCCGGAGAGCCGAGAGCGGCGGGACGGGATTCACTGCTCATAGCGGAAGCGTCCTTCCCGACGGAGCGGGCCACACACACTCACACCAGTCCGCCGATCGGGTGGCGGTCCATCGTCGCGGTGGTGGCTCGGTGTGAAATTAACATGCTTTCCATCATGACGGGAGGACGCGTTCATGGTGCGACGGTCGCCACCGTGACCCGGGTCCGTTCGCGGAGTTTGCCGAGCAGTTCGGTGTCCGCGCCGTCGTCCACGACGAGATGGTCCAGGTCACCGACGGGCCCCACCCGGTGCAGCGCGGTCCGGGCGAGTTTGGTGTGGTCCATGAGCATCACCTTCGTCGCCGCCGACGTCAGCATCGCCCGTTTGACCAGCACCACGTCCTGCTCCTGGTGGTAGGCCGTCCTCGCGTCGAGCGCCGACGTGGAGACGGCGACGAGATCGACGGAGAGCGCCTCCACCGCCTCGACGCAGGGCATCCCGAGGAAGGAGTCATGGGTGCGCGAGTACTCGCCGCCCAGGGCGATCAGGCGGATGCCCTCGCACCCGGCGAAGACGTCGAGCACCCGGCGGGCGTTGGTGACCACGGTGAGCGGGGCGAGGTCGACCAGCAGGCCGGCCATGACCAGCACCGTCGTGGAGTCGTCGAGCATCACCGACATACCGGGCTCCACCAACGCGGCGGCGGCGCGCGCGACGGCCTTCTTCTCCGCCGTGTTGACGCCGAGCCGGTAGTCGAGGCTCGACTCGAACACCGTGGACGGCAGGGCGGACGCGCCGCCGCGGAAGCGTCGCAGCACCCCTTGCCGCGCGAGGTCGTCGAGGTCCCGGTGGACGGTCATCAGGCTCACGCCCGTGAGCCGGGCGAGAGCGGCGCCGGTGGCGGTGCCCTGCTCCACGACGTGGTCGGCGATGAGCCGTCGGCGTTCTTCGGCGGATCTCTTGGTCATGGGGGTCAGTCTCCCGCAGGGCTCGGACCGGGCGCGGGGGCGGGTGGCGAGGCGGTGGGTACGTTGAGCGAGCGCAGCGCCGTCTCGGCGCCGCGGATCTCGATCTCCGTGACGGCCCCGTTGTCCAGCCGCGGGAAGATCCGCCGGTAGCGCCCGAGGGGCAGTCCGAGGAGTTCGCACAGGGCGATGCGCAGCAGCGTGTTGTGGGCGACGACGAGCACCCTGCCTCCCTGGTGACGGTGTGCGAGGTCGCGCAGGGACGCGGTCGCCCGCGCCGCGGCCCGGGCGACGGGTTCGGAGCCGGGAAAGGCACCGGTGTCGGCGTCCTCACGGAACCGTCGTACGGCTTCGGGGTCCTCCTCGGCCATCTCCTCGATGGTCCTGCCCTCGCCCCATCCGAAGTCCACCTCCCGCAGCCCCTCCTGGACCTCCACCGCCAGGCCCAGCGCCGCCGCCGCGGGACTCGCCGTCAGGCGGGCGCGGCTGAGCGGGGAGCAGGCGACCGCGTCCACGCCGTTGTGCGTGGCCCAGGCTCCGAGGCCGGCTCCCTGGGTCACGCCTCGGGGCGTCAGGGCCACGTCGGTGACGCCGGCATACCGGTTCTCCGCGTGCCACTCGGTCTCGCCGTGCCGTACCAGCAGGAGACGAGAGGTCATGGAGACCGCCTTTTCGAGGTCGAGGAGAAGCCGTGGTCCACGTCGCAGTCGCAGCAGCCGGGGGCGAAGCCCGTATGCGCCGGGTGCATTGCCGGTTCACTCACGCGCTGTTAAATTTAACAGAAATTCCACAGCCCAGGACCGGCCTGTCGCGGCTCGGATCGCGCTCCGACCTGGTCGCCACGCAATCCCACCGGCTCTCCTCGCAGAAGGAATCCGACGTCATGCGCATCCTCGCCGCAGGCGACCACTTCGTCCGTCCCGCGTTGATTCGCGAGGCGGTGAGCCAGGAGCTGTCCCGCATGGGCCGGGAGCTTCCGGAATTCACGGAGCTGACCCTCCCCTGGCCCCATGAACCCTTCGGTCCGGTCGCGGAGGTCCACGAGGCGAGCGGCACGGAGGACGAGCTCGTGAAGGCGTTGGACGGGGCGTCCGTCTGCGTGACGCAGATGGCCCCGTTCACCGAGCGGGTGTTCGCCGCGTCGCCCGCGTTGCGTCTCGTCGCCGTCTCGCGGGGCGGTCCGGTCAATGTGGACCTGGCCGCCGCCACCCGCCACGGGGTCAGGGTCAGCTTCGCCCCCGGCCGCAACGCCCCCGCCGCCGCGGAGTTCGCCGTGGGGCTGGTGCTCGCCGCGATGCGGCACATCGCCGCCGCCGACGCGGAGCTCAAGCGGGGCGTCTGGCGGGGCGATCTGTACGCGTACGAGGAGAGCGGCGGCGAGCTGGGCGGGGCCACGGTCGGGCTCGTGGGCTACGGCGCCATCGGCCGCATCGTGGCACGGGTGATGCGCGCCTTCGGGGCCCATGTGCTCGCGGCCGACCCTTACGCCGACTCCGCGGAGGCCGCGGCGGACGGCGTCGAACTCGTCGAGCTGGACGTCCTTTTGAGCCGGAGTTCGGTGGTGAGCCTGCACGCCCGGCTGACCGAGGAGACCCACCACCTGCTCGACGCCCGCCGCCTCGGGCTGCTGCCGCACGGCGCGGTTCTGGTCAACTCCGCGCGCGGCGGGCTGCTCGACCACGCGCCGCTGCCGGAGCGCTTGCGCAGCGGCGCTCTCGGGGCGCTCGCCCTCGATGTGTACGACGTGGAGCCGATCCCCGCCGGCTGGGCCCTGCGTGACGTACCGAACGTGATCACCACGCCTCATCTCGCGGGCGCGACCCGGCAGACGGCGCACCGCGCGGCGGCCATCACGGCCGCTGAGGTCGGCCGCTTCGTGCGGGGGGAGGAGTTGCGGCACCTCGCTAACGGGGACGTCCCTGCGGCCGGCCGGCCCTGACGGCCGCCGCCGCCGACACCCCGGATCCCATCGGCTCGCACAGGAGGTAGCAGGGTTGAGGACCATCATCGGCGTGGACATCGGAACGTCGGTCACCAAGGCCGTGGCGTTCGACGAGGCAGGCGGGGCGCTGGCCTCCGCCATCCGGCGCTCGCACGTGGAGATGCTGCCGGGCGGACGGGTCGAGCAGGATCTCGACGACGTGGTGTCCGGCGTCGGCGAGGTCGTCCGCGAGGTCGCCGCCGAGGTCGGCCGGCTGCCGGACGCCGTGGCGCTCACCGGGCAGGGGGACGGGTTGTGGCTGCGGGACTCCGCCGGCCGCCCGGTGCGGCCCGCCATCTCCTGGATGGACGCGCGGGCCTCGGACCTGGTGACCCGCTGGCTGGCGGACGGCACGATCAACGCCGCTTACGCGCACACCGGCTCGGGCATGTTTCCCGGGTGCCACGGCCCGCTGCTGAACTGGCTCCAGGAACACGAGCCCCGATCTCTGGACCGGGCCGCCGTCGCGGGGTACTGCGTCGACGCGGTCGCCCAGCGTCTCACCGGCCGGGTGTGCCTCGACGCCTCCGACGCCACGCTGCCGTTCCTCGACCCCCGCACCCGCCGCTACGCGCCCCAGGCCCTGGCGGCGTGCGGCGTCGAGGACCGGGCGGGGCTGCTGCCGCTTCCCGCCGCCCCTGGCACGGTGCTCGGGCTGGACGGTCACGGCGCCGGACTTCTGGGACTGCCCGAGGGGCTGCCGGTGGTGGCCGGGCCGTACGACCTGCCGGCCTGCGCGATCGGCAGCGGGGTGCGCAAGGTGGGGGACGGGGTCCTCATCCTCGGCACGACCCTCGCGAGCCAGGTGCTGACCGACCGCGTCGATCTCGATCCGCTCGCCGAGCCCGCCGGCATGTGGCTGTGCACTCCGCATCCCGACCGGTGGCTGCGCGCCATGCCCGCCATGGTGGGAACGGCGGCGTTGGAGTGGGTGCTCGCCCTCGTCGGCGCTACCACCGCCGATGTGGACGCCCTGCTCGCCGACAGCCCGGCCGGCGCCCGGGGCGTCCGGGCCTTCCCCTTCCTGTCCGAGGCGGGCGAACGGGCCCCCTTCGTCGAGCCGTCGGCCCAGGGCAGACTCGACGGGCTCAGCCTGGGCACCGGCCGGGCGGACGCCGTCCGGGCCGTCTGCGAGGCCATCGGCTACGCGGCCCGGCACTGCCTGGACACGGCGGGGCTGAGCGGCACCCTCGCCCTGTGCGGTGGCGGCACCCGGTCGCGGACGTGGGCCCAGCTGATCGCCGACGTCCTCGGCCGGCCTGTCCGCATTCCGCTGGAGGAGCAGGTGGGGGCGCTCGGCGTGGTGTCCGTCGCCAGGGCCTCGCTGTCCCCCGGGTACGAGGCGCCGCCGGGACGCCATCAGGTGGTCGATCCACGCGCGGACGTACGGGCGTTGTACGAGGACGGATACGAGCGGTATCGAGCCGAGTTGGCGACGGCCCGAACCGCCTGGGGGGCTCACGCGCGGCCTGTCGGACGCCTCTGAGAGCCCCTCACCTCCCGGTGGGCACTCCCCCTCGTCGTTTGAGTGCTCACACCATCCTGTTACTTATGACATGCCCATTGACACTAATAACATGTTCGCTGTTAATTTGACGCGAAGGAGGCTCTCCGCCTGAAGACCGGGAGATTCCAGTGAAGCAACGCTCTGTCAGATCGTTTGCCGCGGCTCTGTCCGTGATGGCGGTGCTCCTCTCCGCCGCCGCCTGTACGACGAAAGCGCCGAACCGCTCGGACGGCAGGTCGTCGAAGGACGCGAAGATCGCATTCCTGATGCCCGATATCGCCTCCACCCGGTACGAGTTGTACGACGCACCGCTCTTCAAGGCCAAGATGAAGGATCTGTGCGGCGGTTGCGAGGTCCTCTATCAGAACGCGGGCGGCGACGCCGCGAAGCAACAGCAGCAGGCCGACTCCGCTCTCGCGCAGGGCGCCGACGTCATCGTGATCGACCCGGTGGACTCCGCCGCGGCGGCCAGCACCGTCCGTACGGCACAGGGGCGGGGGGTCCCCGTCATCGCGTACGACCGGCCGATCCCGGCGGTCAAGGCGGACTACTACGTCTCCTTCGACAACGAGAAGATCGGATCCATGATCGGCAAGTCGTTGGTGGACCATCTCGAGGCCACCTCGGCGAACGGCGGTCTCCTCCAGGTCAACGGATCGCCGACGGACGCGGCGGCGGGCCTGATCAAGAAGGGCATACACAGCGCGGTCGACTCCAGCGGGTTCGAGCTCCTCGCCGAGTACGACACCCCTGCCTGGGAACCGGGCAAGGCCCAGAGTTGGGTCAGCGGGCAGATCAGCAAGTTCCGGGGGAAGATCGCCGGAGTGGTGGCCGCCAACGACGGCACGGGCGGCGGTTCCATCGCCGCGTTCAAGGCGGCCGGAACGACCGTGCCACCGGTGACCGGGAACGACGCCGAACTCGCCGCCGCCCAGCGGATCATCAAGGGCGATCAGTACAACACCATTTCCAAGCCCATCAAGACCGTCGCGGAAGCCGCGGCCGTCGCGGCGTTCTCCTTCGCCGGGGGAAAGAAGCCCAAGGGCGACACCACCCTGTTCGGCACCCCCTCGGAACTCTTCACCCCCACCGTCGTCACCCGCGAGAACATCGCGCAGGTTCTGGTGGGCGACGGCAAGCCTCTGAAGACAGCCGAGGTGTGCACGGCGACGTACGCGGCCGCCTGCGCCGAGGTGGGCGTCACGTAGTCGCGGGACGACCGCGGCGCGCCCTCCCTTCCTCTGCCCGACTGCCCCACGCCTGCCTGCCCGCTTCGGAAGGTCGGTCATGACCGCTGAGTCCTTGCCCTCCCCTCGCGCGTCGTCAGGGGGCCCGCTGCTCTCGCTGCGCGGGATCAGTAAATCCTTCGGGGCCGTCGCCGCACTCACCGCTGTCGACCTCGACGTCGCCGCGGGTCAGGTCGTCGCCCTGGT
Organism: Streptomyces sp. NPDC058576; assembly: GCF_042718715.1. Classification (NCBI taxonomy): domain Bacteria; kingdom Bacillati; phylum Actinomycetota; class Actinomycetes; order Kitasatosporales; family Streptomycetaceae; genus Streptomyces; species Streptomyces sp. NPDC058576. The sequence continues at coordinate 67,946 of NZ_JBHXPF010000006.1, forward strand.
GGGCGACAACGGCGCGGGGAAGTCCACCCTGGTCAAAGTTCTCTCCGGGGTGCACCAGCCGGATGCCGGAACCGTGGGCTTCGGCACCGGGACCGTCTCCATCTCCTCCCCGGCCGTCGCCCAGCGGCTCGGCATCGCGACCGTGTTCCAGGACCTCGCCCTGTGCGAGAACCTGAATGTGGTGGAGAACCTGTTCCTCGGACGGGAGTTGCGCGGGCTGCGCCTGGACGAGGTGGCCATGGAGGTCCGCTCCCGCGCTCTTCTCGGGGAGCTGTCGGCGAAGATCCCCTCGGTACGCGTCCCGGTCGCGGCCCTCTCCGGCGGCCAGCGGCAGACGGTGGCCATCGCGCGGACCCTCCTGGGCGACCCCAAGGTGATCATCCTCGACGAGCCGACGGCCGCGCTGGGGGTGGCGCAGACGGCGGAGGTCCTCAACCTGATCGAGCGGCTGAGGGAGCGCGGCCTGGGCGTCATCATGGTCAGCCACAACATGGCCGATGTGCGGGCCGTCGCCGACACCGTGGCCGTCCTGCGGCTCGGCCGCAACAACGGTGTCTTCGACGCGGCCGAGGCGACGGCGTCGGACCTGGTGGCGGCCATCACCGGAGCCACGGACAACGTGGTCAGCCGCCGCGCCGGCCGCGGCCGGACCGCGGGCATCGGGGCCGACGCCGACCAGACCGCGGGCGACGGGGCCGTGGGCAACGGACCGGAGGCGGCGCACAAGGGGGAGACATCATGACGGAACCGGCCACTGTCACGACGAGCCCGGAGCTCTCCCCCGGCGAGCCCCGCAAGCCGACGACCTGGTCCGCCAGGGCGCGCGACCGCCGGCGGGCGGTGTCCGCCCGGCTGCGCGGCGGCGATCTCGGCCTCCTGCCCGTCCTCGCGGGGCTCGTGGTGATCTGGGTCGTGATGCAGATCCTCAACCCCATCTTCCTCTCGAGCGCGAACCTCACGAACCTCGCCCTGGAAAGCGTGCCGGTCGGCATCATCGCCCTGGGAGTCGTCTGCGTCCTCCTTGTCGGGCAGATCGATCTGTCGGTCGGCTCGATCAGCGGCCTCAGCGCCGCCGTGCTGGCCGTCCTCTTCGTGGACCGGGGGCTGCCGGCCTGGCTCGCCGTCACCGCGTCGCTGGTGCTCGCGTCGCTGATCGGCTGGTTCTACGCCCAGGTCCACAACCGGATCGGGGTGCCCAGCTTCGTCATCACCCTCGGCGGCCTCCTCGGCTTCCTCGGCGTGCAGTTGTGGATTCTCGGGCCCAAGGGTTCGATCAACCTGCCCTTCGACTCGGGTCTCGTGGCCTTCGCCCAGCTCCAGTTCCTGCCGCCCTGGCTGGCGTACGCGCTGGTCGGCGTGGGCGCGGCCGTCCTGTACGCGACCGGTGCCGCCCGTGCCGCGGAGCGCCGTCGGGCGGGTCTCGCCGCCGCGTCCCGGCGTCTGCTCGTCGGACGGAGCCTGGCGTTGCTCGCCGGTCTCGGCGCGGCGGTCTGGTATCTCAACCGGGACCGGGGGGTGGGCTGGATGTTCGTGTTCTTCCTCGCTCTGGTCCTGGTGCTGCACTACGTCCTGTCCCGCACCTCGTTCGGCAAGTCGATGTACGCGGTCGGCGGCAATATGGAGGCCGCCCGGCGTGCGGGCGTCAACGTGAAGGCCGTTCTCACCACAGCGTTCGTGCTGTGCACGACGCTGGCCTGCGTCGGCGGGATCCTCTCCGCCTCGCGGCTCGCGGCGGCCAACCAGAGCAGCGGCGGCGGGGACGTCAACCTCAATGCCATCGCCGCCGCCGTCATCGGCGGCACCAGCCTGTTCGGCGGCCGGGGCTCCGCGTTCGCCGCTCTGCTCGGCGTACTCGTGATCCAGTCGATCTCCAGCGGACTCACTCTGCTGAATCTCGACTCCGCCTATCGCTTCATGGTCACCGGCGGGGTACTGCTCCTGGCGGTGTCGTTGGATGCCGTGGCCCGGCGTTCGCGGGTCTCCCACGGCAGGGCCTGAGGCACCCCCGTATCCCGCCGCGCCACACCCCAGGATCACGATCTCGGAGGAACCATGCGAAGCCGAGCACCCGCGCGTATCGCCGCCCTGTTCCTGTCCACCGTCGTCGCGTCGGCCCTCCTGGCGGCGGGCGGGGGCGCGGCCCGGGCCCGTACCCCGTCGCCGACCCCGGCCCTCACCGGGTACGACGCCGTCTCCGGCCGGGGCACCGTCCCGGGCCTGCCCTCGCTGCCGGCTTCCGTCGACGGAGGGGCCTGGTCGTCCGGGCATCTCCAGGGCACGGCCATCGACCGCCGCAAGGGCCACATGTACTTCTCCTTCACCGATCTGCTGGTGAAGACGGACCTGGCGGGCAGACCGATCGGCTCGGTCACCGGGCTCACCGGGCACCTGGGCGATCTGGACTTCAACAGCGGCGACGGCCGGATCTACGGCTCCCTGGAGTACAAGGCCGCCAGGGCTTTCTACATCGCCATCTTCGACGGGGCCCGCATCACGCGGATGAACATGGACGCCCGGACCACCGATGTGCTCTCCACCGTCCATCTCCGGGAGGTCGTGCGGGACTACACCGCCGACATGAACGGCGACGGCGTCTTCGACGGCAACACCGGCAACACCCCCGACCACCGGTACGGCTGCAGCGGGATCGACGGCGTCGCCTTCGGCCCCGGCCTGAACGGCAGGGGCGACGGGCGGCTCACGGTCGCGTACGGGGTCTACTCCAACACCACCCGCAGCGACAACGACCACCAGGTGCTGCTCCAGTACGACGTACGCGACTGGCGGACGTACGAGCGGCCCCTCGTCGAAGGTGCTCTGCACACCAGCGGCCCCGCCTCCCCCGACGGCAAGTTCTTCGCCTACACCGGCAACACCACCTACGGGGTCCAGAACCTGGAGTACGACGGGCACAGCGGCAACTGGCTGATGGCCGTGTACAAGGGCAGGAAGGCGGCCTTTCCCAACTACGCGCTCTATGTGGTGGACGGCTCGAAGCCGGCCCGCCGGGGCGTGGTGAAGGGGCAGCCGCGCCCCGAGTCCGGCCGCATCGTCTCCCTCCTCCCGCGCGGGCTGCACCACGAGCCGTCCGGTGTGTACGGCTACGAGTCCGCGGGCCAGTACGGTCTGGTCTCGCTCGACGACGGCCGCTATTACGTGGCCGAGGCGGGCACGGTCGACTCCGGGGGAACCACGCTGCAGACCGGGCGCGCGGTACTGCGCCGCTGGACGGGAGCGGTCCCGGACCCGTTCGCGGTCCGGGGGCTCGCCCGATGAGCGTGTCGCCGACCGCTCCTGTGGCGGGGCAGCATCGGTACGCCCGCCCGCCTCCGGCCAGTGACCCGCATCACATCCGCGTCCTGTCAGCAATCGAGGCGCCGTCCCGTTCTAGGGGTACGCGAACGAGACAGGGAGCCACGTCATGAAGCTCACGAAGCACCGCATCGTCGTCCTCGGCGCCGGCTACGCCGGGGCCTTCGCCGCCGGGAACCTGGCCCGTCGGCTCTCCCCCGCCGACACCGAGATCACCGTCGTCAACGCCGCACCCGACTTCGTCGAGCGGATGCGGCTCCACCAGGTGGCGGCCGGACAGGACATCGCGCGCCGCAAGCTCGCCGACGTGTTCGCGGGCACCGGGGTGCGGCTGCGCCTGGCCCGGGTGACCGGGCTCGACCCCGAGCGCAGGACGGTCGCCGTGACCGGCGAGGACGGGCCCGGGGAACTGCCGTACGACACCCTCCTCTACGCGCTCGGCAGCTCGGCCGCCCACCACGGCGTCCCCGGCGCGGCCGAGTACGCCTTCGACGTGACCGGTCTGGGCTCGGCGCTGCGGCTGCGCGAGCGCCTGGCCGACCTCGGCGAGGGCGGGTCCGTCCTGGTCGTCGGCGAGGGGCTGACCGGCATCGAGACCGCGACCGAGCTGGCCGAGTCGCGACCCGGCCTCTCGATCGCGCTCGCCGCCCGTGGCGAACTCGGCGCCTGGCTCTCCCCGAAGGCCCGCCGTCACCTGCGGGAAGCCTTCGACCGGCTCGGCGTCACCGTCCACGAGCACACGGCCGTCGAAGCCGTCGAGCCGACCCGGGCGGTCGCCGCCGACGGAACGGTCCTCCCCGCCGACGTGACCGTGTGGTCGGCCGGGTTCGCGGTGCATCCCATCGCGGCCGCCGCCGGCCTGAAGGTCGCGGACACCGGGCAGATCGTCGTCGACCGCTCCATGCGCTCGGTCTCGCACCCGGACGTCTACGCCGCCGGCGACTGCGCCTACGCGATCGGGGAGAACGGCCGGCCGCTGCCGATGTCCTGCGCCTCGGCCGGGCTCACCTGTCTGCGAGCGGCCGCGGCGATCATCGCGCGCCTGACGGGTGATGAGGTTCCGGCCACCGGGCTGAAGTACTTCGGCAACCACATCAGCCTCGGCCGCCGGGACGCCATCTTCCAGATGGTGGGCGGGGACGTCCGGTCCAAGCCCTGGTACGTGGGCGGCCGGACCGCCGCACGGCTCAAGACGCGCATCCTTCAGGGGGCCGGGTGGGGCATCTCCCACCCGACGTACGGCCTGCCGACGCGCAGGCGCCGACTGGAACCGGCGGCCGGCCGGGCCGGTGCGCGGGTCGCCGCCTAGGCTGCATCGCATGGACAGCGCAACCGTCGAAACGTTCGAGGCCGGTCGGGGGAGGCTGGCCTCGCTCGCGTACCGTCTGCTCGGGTCGGCAGCCGACGCCGAGGACGCCGTGCAGGACACGTTCCTTCGCTGGCAGGCGGCGGACCGCGATCGGATCGCGGTTCCGGAGGCGTGGCTGACCAAGGTCGCCACCCATATCTGCCTCGACCGGCTCCGCTCGGCGCAGGCACGTCACGAGCGAACGGCCGGCGCGTGGCTGCCCGAACCGCTCCTGGACGGGGACCCGATGCTCGGTCCCGCCGACACCTTCGAGCAGCGCGAGTCGGTGTCCCTGGCGGTGCTGACCCTCGTCGAGCGCCTCTCGCCGAACGAGCGGGCCGTCTACGTCCTGCGGGAGGCCTTCGCGTACAGCCACGCCGAGATCGCCGGGATCCTCGACATCACGGAGGCGGCGAGCCAGCAGCACGCGCACCGGGCGCGGACCCGGGTCGCCGACGAACGCCGCCGCGGGGGCGGCACGGCCGACCCGGCGTCCGCGCGCCGCGTGGTCGAGGAATTCCTCGCCGCTGCGGCGTCGGGGCGGACCGACCGGCTGGTGGCGCTGCTCACCGACGATGTGACGGCGGTCTCGGACGGCGCGGGACTGGCGAGGCGGCTGCTGCGGTACCGGACGCCCGAGCGGGTCGCCTCGTTCGTACGGGCCGGGTTCAAGCCCACAGCGGCGAAGCGTCGGCTGGCGGGCGGCCCGGCGGCGATACATGTGTCGCGGGTCAACGGTTCCCCGGCCGTCATCGCCGTGGTCGGGGACCGGGTCGTGGGGGCCGTGGCGTTCGACGTCGGCGACGGCAAGGTCGCGGCCCTGTACGGCATGGCCGCCGCGCACCGGCTCACGCGGCTGGATGAGGCCTGGCGGCGGCATAACCACGGCGTGCCGGTCATCGAAGCGTGGTGACCGGCCCGTCGCACGGGGCGGCCGGGCCGTGGGAGGGTACCCCCGCACCTGCCCGGGGCGGGGGCGGCACTCCGACGGGCACTCCGGCCTTCAGGGGGCGGCGGCCAGCGAGAGTTGGGTGTTCCAGTAGGAGGTCGGCGGCAGGGTGTCCCAGGGGTTGCCGTCCGCGATCGTGTCCGGCGTGATGTAGACGTGTCCGGCATTGCGCTGCTTGCTGAGGGACATCGCCGTGCGCAGCGTGCTCTCGTCGGGTGACGAATAGACCATGTGCCAGATCCTGTCCGCGGGTACGCGCGCCTCCCAGCTCTGCGGGCGATGGGAGCGGTAGGAGGCGTCATTGCCCTCGAAGGTGACGAGTGTGTCGGCGGCGGCGGTATAGCACTCCTCCACGCCGGTTCCCGGATTGTCGACGACCGCCGACGCGGCGCCGTGACGCTGCTCGACATAGGCGCGCAGTTCGATGTAGCGGTTGACGTCCACGTTGCCGGCTCCGCACCGGGACATGGCCTCGTCGAAGAAGACGCCTCCGAGACCGGCGCTTCCGTAGAGGCGGTACCAGGTGTCGACGTCGCTCTTGATCTGGCGCATCCACTCGGCAGGGTCGGTCGAGCCGCTGCGCGTGGTGATGCCGGTCGTACCGAAGTAGCCGGTGGCCACATAGCCGATGACGGTCATGCCGGCAGACCGGGCCCGCTGGATCGCCTGGGTGTACTGCGTGTCGCCGGTGCCGGGGCCGTTGTAGGGGTTGGCGATGGCGAGACCGACGCGGTCTCCGGCACCGACCAACTGGTCCCAGGTCGCTCCCGGATAGAAGTAGGCGGGTACCGATACCTTCTGGGCCAGAGCCGAGGCCGAGGCCGGCCGGGCATCGACAGCCGCAGGTGAGCCGACGGCGGGAGCGGCGAGCGCCGTCACGGCGACGCTGCCGACCGCCGCCGCCAGGGCGCACGTGCGTAAAGCGGAACGTAGAGAAGTCATCGAGTCCTCCAGGGCATGGCAGGTCGGGAAGGGAGTTCGACCGGCCTGCGGACGGGTGGGTAACCGGATGCGGAACCCGGCGGGGGAGTTCCGAGGAGGGTCAACTTAGGATCCGGCGGGAGGGCGCACAACCATGGAGTGAAAGAAATTCTTTGGTTACACGTGTCAAACGTCGGGCGAGCACACGAGCTCACACTTTTCCGCCAAGGAAAGCGCGTTCTCGATTGTCGGATCTGGCTGGTTCACGCCCCATCCCTGCCTGCACCATGGGAAGAACTACGGATGCGCGACTTTGATTGCTGCCTTGATCAAATAAAAAGATTCTTGCTTCATGTCTTTGCACGGCCATCGGAACGGTTCTAGGTTGACCGCGCCGGAGCCCTCGCGCTCGGGCCGACGTACCCCGTCAGACGCGAACCGGAGCCGCCCCATGAGATCTCGCAGCCCCTGGAAACCCTTACGCCTGGCAGCCGTGCTGGCGGCGATCTCGGCGGCCACCCTGCCGCTGGCGCCGTCCGCCTCACCGGCTGCGGCCGAGCCCGCCGGACCCGTATCGCGGACGGCGGATCCCGCCACGTCGATCGTGTACGACCCCGGCGTCAAGTGGCGCTGCTACAGCGTCTCGAACGAGACCGGCGGGAGCAATTACGGCAACGATTCCCGGGACTGCGGAAATATCGATCACCCGAACCGGGTGAACGCCGCGTGCACCTGGTTCGGTTACACCTCTCCCCGGGGCGTGGAGTGCCCTGCCTGGCGATTCGTCACCTACAACTGGGAACAGGAACACCTGCGCACCTATCCCGGCTACGACCACCAGGTGCAGGGGAATTCCGGCACACCCTTGAAGCTGGTCCTGCAGAACAACTCCCGAGGCCTGAGGAACGTGGTCAGCCACGCGCAGAACTGTGAACTCAAGGAGGTCGCCGTCTCCCACGAATATGTGGGGAGTTCGTTCAAGCGGAAGGCCGACGGCAGCACCTACAACTTCGCCGACGGCCAGGTGAAGGTCTCCTATGACGCGCTCGTCGAGCAGACCGGCGGCTTCGCTTGCGAGGAGAAGCGCGCCCTGCTCACCACGGACTTCATCTACCGGACGGCGCGAGGGATCAACGTCATCTCCGTCGTTCACTTCGACCCGGGGCCCTTCTCCCGACCGAATGACGACGGCGTGCTGTGGTCCAACAACTGCCGCAAGGCCGACGGCACAGCCGACGGCTGTCGGATGACGGTCTACGGCGAGCGACTGACATCCGGTGAGCGGCGGCACCTGGAGATCGACTTCTCCGGCATCGCGACGAAGTACCGGGGCTATCTCAACGACGAAGCGGTGCCGGTCGCGTCGCAGATCGAGGCCGTACAGGTGGTGAACAGCGCCAAGGGCGCCGATCTGAAGGCAGAAGTCTCCGGGCTGGACGTCACCCTGCGGTAGGGCACCGCGCACGGTAAGGAAGCCGGGGATCAGCACAGCGCCATGCGGGCCTCCGCGTGTGCCGGACGGCGGTCCGCGGCCATCGCGTTCATCGGCGGCGCCACGCGCGCCGCCGATGAACCCCGACTCCCTCTGTCCGTAATGCCGGGATATGCATCCTGCGCAACCGGGGGTTGACCGAAGCGGAATGTGTCCTTAGGTTTCTCGCAACCCGCAGGTATATCGATTAACCAACGTCGTCACCGTCCCGGTTGGAGACATCTCGCTGTGCGCTCATCCCTGAGCCGGCGCGGCTTCCTCGCTGCAGGTTCCGGCCTTGCCGCCGCCGCACTCCCCGCCCTGTCCGGCTGTTCCCCGTTCGCCTCGGCCGATTCCGACCCGGGCACGCTGATCGTCCACACCCAGCTCGGCACCACCGCCCCGGGCTCCCCCACGTACAAGGCCGTGGTCGAGGAGTTCCACGCGGAGCACCCCGGGCTCCGGGTCAAGAATCTCGTCAACGGCGACGACCTGCCCCAGGTCTACGAGACCTCCCGGCTGGCCCGCAAGGAGCCGGACGTCGTCATGGTCAACCTGTACGACAAGACCCTGGCCTGGACCGAGGTCGGCGCGACCGTCGACGTGCAGGGGTACCTCGACGACTGGGGTCTGCGCGAGCGGGTGCTGCCGGCCGCGCTGGAGGAGTGGACCGACGACGAGGGCCGGCTCCGCGCCTTCCCGTACTTCGCCACCAACTGGCCCGTCGCCTACAACACCACCCTGCTGGAGCGCGCCGGAGTGGGCTCCGTGCCCACCACCGGGGACCAGCTCATCGGCGCCGCCCGGAAGTTGCGGGGCAAGGGCATCGCCCCCGTCACCGTCGGCGGCAACGACTGGACCGGGCAGAAGCTGCTGGCCCAGATCATCCAGACCTTCCTCACCCCGGACGAGGCGCGGAAGGTCTACGCGAGCGGCGACTTCAGCGGCAGCCGGGCCGTCCGCGAGGGCATCGACTACTTCGTCGAGCTGCGGGACGCCGGTGTCTTCGCCGACAAGGCGCAGGGGCTGACCTCGGACACCATGACCACGCAGTACAACACCGAGGCCGCGGCCGTTCAGTCGGCGATGTCCTCGGCGCTGGCGAAGGTCCCGCCGAGGACCGCGGACCACACCGCGATCGGCGGGTGGCCGCTGGCCCCGGGGGCGGCCCACGACAGGCCCACCGTCCTGCGTTCGTATACCCTCATCGGTTTCTGGATCAGCCCGAACGGGGTCAGGAAGATCTCCTCGGTCGAGAAGTTCCTGCGCTTCATGTACCGGCCCGAGGTGGCCTCGCGCTTCATCACCGAGAGCGGGCGGGACATGGCCCTGGTGACGGACACCGTCAGCAGGGACTTTCCGCTGGTGGCGAAGGCCCAGCGGCTCGGGGACCGGGTCGGCCAGGTGCTGCTGCCCGATCTGTACGTCCCCCCGACGGCCACCCAGCCGCTGATCACCGCGACGAGCACCGCCTTCACCCGGGGGACGAGCGCCGCCACCGTGCGCTCCGCCCTCGAATCCGCCTACCGCACGGGCTGATCCCGCGCGCCCGAGCCCTAAGCGAGTCCCTCATGACGTTGCTCTCGTCCGCCCCGGGCGGCGCCTCGGTCGCCCGGAAGGCCCCCTCCGCCCCCGCCCCTCCCCCGCGCCGCAAGCAGGGCGGGGTGATCCTCGCCGTGCCCGCGCTGGTCTGGTACCTCGTCTTCATGGTCGGCCCGCTGGTCGCCATCTTCGTCATCGCCGCACTGCGCTGGCCGGGCATGTTGCAGCCGGTGTCGTTCGCCGGGCTGCAGAACGTCCGCACCGTGCTCGCCGACCCGGTCTTCATGGACGCGGTGACCAACACCGCCGTCCAACTCGTCGTCGCCCTGCCCCTGATGATCGTCGGCGCGTACATGCTGGGGTACTACGTCGCGCAGCAGCCGCCCGGGCACCGCGTCCTGCGCTACCTCCTCTTCATCCCGGGCCTGATCTCCACCCCCGCCAAGGCGATGGTGTTCTACGCGGTCCTCTCGCCGGACGGCCTGTTCAACGGGGCGCTGGACAAGGTGGGCCTGGGCTCGCTGGCCGACGCCTGGCTGGCCTCGCCGTCGACCGCGCTGGCCTGTCTGATCGTCCTGGACGTGTGGAGCGGCATCGGGTTCACCGCCGTGCTGTTCGCCGCGCGACTGGGCAGTGTGCCGGACGAGATCGGGGAGGCCGCGCAGCTCGACGGGGCGGGGCACTGGCGGGCCATGTGGCGCATCCACTTCCCCGTGATCCGGGACTTCGTGGGGGTGGTCACCATGCTCCAGTTCCTTTGGACCCTGTTCGGGTCGGCGCAGAACGTGCTGCTGCTCACCCAGGGCGGGCCGGGCTCCTCGTCGACGACCCTGTCCTTCCTCGTGTACCAGAAGGCGTTCATCGCGGCCGACCTGGGCTACAGCCAGACGGTGGGCGTGTTCCTGTTCCTGGTCGGTCTGGCCGGGCTGCTGACCATCCGTCGCGTCTTCCGCCAGAACTACTGATCGGAGCGGTTCCATGAAGTTCGGAAGGTCCTGGCTGCCGGCGCATGTCCTCGCCTGGCTGTACGCGGCGCTGCTCGTCGTCCCTCTCTACTATCTGCTGGTCTCGGCGTTCAAGACGAACGACCGGATATTCGGGAGCCCGTTCGCGCTGCCGACCTCGCTGTCCGCGCACAACTTCACCGAGGCGTTCTCCTCCGCCGACCTCGGCTCGGCCGTCGTCAACTCGGTGCTGGTGACGGCGCTGGCGCTGGCGCTCACCCTGGGCCTGGCCATTCCGGCGGCGTTCGCCATCGCCCGTACGGAGGGGAGGCTGGGGGCGTTCGTGGAGCGGGTGTTCTCGCTCGGCTTCCTGGTGCCGACGTTCGCTGCGCTCTTCCCCACGTTCCTGCTGGCCGCCGCGACCGGGCTGTTTCACACCCGGGCCTTCATGGTGCTGTTCCTGCCCGCGACGGCGATGCCGCTGTCGGTGGTGATCCTGGTGCAGTTCATGCGGACGATCCCGCGCGAGATGGAGGAGGCCGCGCGGATCGACGGCGCGTCCACGTTCGGTGTGCTGCGGCATGTGTACACCCCGATGTGCATGCCGGGGATCGCGACGATCCTGCTGCTGAACTTCCTGACCTTCTGGAACGAGTACCTCTACTCGCTCGTCATCATCGGGCCCGACCCGCAGCAGCGCACCGTGCAGGTGGCGCTGCCCACCCTCAAGTCCCTGACCGGCACGGACTACGGCATCCTGACCGCCGGTACGGTGCTCACGCTGGTCCCGGTCTGGGCGGTGTACACCGTGCTGCAGAAGCGCATGCAGCAGGCACTCGTCAGCGGGGCGGTGAAGATGTGAAGGAACGTCTGGAGGGCCGGCCGGGAGAACCCGCTCCCGGTCCGGTCGAAGGGGCATCGGCGGGCGCGGCCCGGCCGACCATCAAGGCGGTGGCCGCGGCGGCCGGGGTCTCCACGGCCACGGTGTCCCAGGCGGTCAACGGCACGGGCCGGATCTCGGATGCGACCCGCCGCCGGGTCCTGGCGGCGGCGGCCGAGCTGGGGTGGTCGCCCAGCGCGTCGGCGACCGCCCTGCGCCGCGCGCGGACGCGGACGATCGCGCTGGTCGTGCGCCGCCCCACGGACGTCCTCGGCGTCGACCCCCACTTCAGCGAGCTGATCACCGGTCTGGAGGGCGAGCTGGCCCCCCGGGGCTATGGTCTGCTGCTGCATCTGGTCCCGGGCCTGGCCGAGGAGAGCGCGCTGTACGAACGGCTCGTCGCCGAGGGGAGGATCGACGGTGCGGTGCTGACCGAGGCCCGGTCGCAGGACCCGCGCCCAGGGCTCCTCCAGGGTCTCGGGCTGCCCGCCGTGCTGCTCGGCGCGCCGGACTCCGCGGGCCCGGTGCCAGGGGTGGGCCTCGGGCAGCAGGGGGCGGGCGTCCGTGAGGCCGTCGGCCATCTGCTGGCGCTGGGCCACCGGCGTATCGCGTACGTCGCGGGCCCGGCCGAGCTGGTGCACACCGGGGCGCGGCGGGCGGCGTTCGAACGGGCGCTGGCCGAGGCGGGGCTGGCACCCGCCGCCGTCCGGCACACCGACTTCACCGAGGAGGCCGCCGTCGCGGTCACCGAGGAGCTTCTCGCGCTGCCGGACCGGCCCACCGCCCTGGTCTTCCCCAACGACTCCATGGCCGTCTGCGGGATGGGCGCGGCCCAGCGCGCCGGGCTGCGGGTGCCCGCGGACGTGTCGGTGGTGGGGTACGACAACCTTCCCCTGGGCCGCTGGCTGCACCCCCGCCTCAGCAGCGTGGACCAGCAGGTGCAGCGGGTCGGCGCGGCCGCCGCGCTGACGCTGCTCGCCCGGTGCGGCGAGGACGTTCCCGTGGCGCTGCTGGAGGGGCGACCGCGCCTGGTCGTACGGGAGTCGACCGGTCCCGTGCCTGCCGCTCCCTGACCCATGGACCGTTCACCTCGCACCGCGCGCGGGCCGCCTGGCCTGTCCCGCACCACTTCCTGGCCGGCGCGCCTCCCCCGGACCGCGGCCGGCCGATCCCGTACACCGAAGAACGCCGGAGAAGGACCATGCGACGCCACAGCGCCCAACTCACCCATGACCATGCCGTGCTCCCCTGGCTCGGCGCCAACTTCTGGTCCCGCACCGGCGGTCCGCTGATGTGGCGGAACTACGACCCGAAGACCGTGCGCGAGGAGCTGGCCGTCCTGCGGGAGCACGGGCTGACGATGACCCGGTCGTTCTTCTACTGGCCGGACTTCCACCCGGAGCCCGGGCGGATCGACGAGGAGCTGTGCGACCGCTTCCGGGACTTCCTCGACGCCCATACGGAGGCGGGGATGGGGACCGTGCCGACGTTCATCGTCGGCCATATGTCCGGCGAGAACTGGGACCCGGTCTGGCGCGGGGGGCGTGACCTGTACGAGGACGTGTGGCTCGTCGGGCGGCAGGCCTGGTTCGTCTCGCAGATGACCCGGCGGTTCAAGGACCACCCCGCCGTGACGGGCTGGCTGATCACCAACGAGATGCCGGGCTACGGGCGTGTCTACCAGGTGGACCCGCCCTCCAGTGAGGTGGTCACCGCCTGGGCGCAGTTCATGTGCGACGCGGTGCGCGCGGCGGGCGGGACCCAGCCCGTGTCGCTCGGCGACGGGGCGTGGGGCATCGAGGTGACGGGCCGTGACAACGGCTTCTCGCTGCGGGACACCGCACAGTACGTGGACTTCGTGGGCCCGCACGTCTACCGCTCGGACACGGACCGGCCGCGCCAGCACTACCGGGCCGCGTTCGAGTGCGAACTCGCGGCGGTGACCGGGCAGCCGGTCGTGCTGGAGGAGTTCGGGCTCTCCACCGACACGGTCTCGGCGGCGAACGCCGGGATCTTCTACCGGCAGACCCTGCACAATTCGCTGCTGGGCGGGGCCACCGGCTGGATCGCGTGGAACAACACGGACTACGACGACCTGTGGGACCAGTCCCCGTACGACCACCATCCCTTCGAGATGCATTTCGGCATCACCGACGCAAGCGGCCGCCCCAAGGAGCCGCTGCGCGAACTGGCTTCTTTCGCAGAGGTGTTGAAGCGGGTCGACTTCGCCCGGTGCCGCCGCTCCGACGCGGACGCCGCGCTGGTGGTGCCCGCGTTCCTGGAGCGCGGCTACCCCTACAGCCGGCCCGCCGACCGGCCGCTGATCTTCACCTCCCTGCATCAGGGGTACGTGGCGGCGCGCGGCGCGGATCTGCCCGTCGCGTTCGCCCGGGAGGCCGACGGTCTGCCCGACGACGCCGCGCTGTACCTGCTGCCGTCGACCCGTCAGCTGACGACCCGGACCCGGCGGGCGCTGGAGCGGCGGGCCCGTGCGGGCGCGACGGTGTACCTGTCGTTCTGCTCGGGCGAGCACCCGGGGACGCGCGGCCCGTGGTTCGACGACCTCGACGGGCTGTTCGGAGTGGAGCTCCAGCTCTCCTACGGGGTGGCGGAGCCCATCGAGGACGAGGTCCTGGAGCTGACGTTCGCCGAGGACTTCGGTTCCATCGCGGCAGGCGAGACGCTCCTCTTCCCGGTCGCCGGGAACGAGGACAGCCGCGCCTACCTCCCGGTGGTGCCGGCGGGGGCCCGGGTGGTCGCCACCGACGCGCACGGCCGACCTGCGCTGCTGTGCCACGGGACGGGCGAGGGCCGTACCGTGCTGGCGACCTACCCGCTGGAGCACATGGCCGCCCGCACGGCCCGCGCGAATCCCGAGCAGACGCACCGGCTGTACGCGGCGCTCGCCGAGGTCGCCGGGGCGGCGCGGCCGGTGACGGTGGACAGCCCGTACGTCGCCGCGGACACCCTCGTCCACGAGGACGGGACGCGGTACGTGTGGCTGGTGAGCCAGTCCGACGCGGAGGTGACCGTACGTCCCGCCGCGGACGGTGAGCTGCGCGAGCTGGAGGGCGGTGGGCCGGTGCGGGACGTGGTGATCGCCCCGTACGGGGTGCGCGTCCTCGAACTGCGCTGACCGGCCCGCCCGTCCCCTCTGCATGCCCGTCCCGACCTGCTCCGGCCGAGGAGATCCGTGCCATGACCGACGCCCTCTACCGCGACCCCGCCGCGCCCTACGCCGCCCGGGTGCGGGATCTGCTGGGCCGGATGACCCTGACCGAGAAGGTGGGGCAGGTCAACCAGCGGATGTACGGCTGGAACGCGTACGAGCGGACGGCGAACGGCCATCGGCTCACCGACGCGTTCCGTGCCGAGGTGGCCGCGTACGACGGGATGGGCGCGCTGTACGGGTTGCAGCGCGCGGACGCCTGGTCGGGCGTGACGGCGGAGACGGGCATCGGCGCGGCGGAGGGTGCGCGGGTGTCCGACGCCGTCCAGCGCCATGTCGTGGAGCACACCCGCCTCGGCATCCCGGTCCTGATGGTGGAGGAGATGCCGCACGGGCTCCAGGCGCTGGACGGCACCCTGTTGCCGGTCAATCTGGCGGTCGGCGCGACGTGGAATCCCGGGCTGTACGAGGAGGCGGCCGCGCTCGCGGCGGCGCAGCTGCGTTCACGGGGCGGGCATGTGGCCCTGGTGTCGGCGCTCGACCTGGTGCGGGATCCGCGCTGGGGGCGTGCCGAGGAGTGTTTCGGCGAGGACCCGTATCTGGCGGCCCGGTTCACCGAGGCGCTGGTGCGCGGGGTGCAGGGGCCGCCGGGTGAGCGGATCGGGCCGGACCGGGCGGCGGTCGTGCTCAAGCACTTCGCGGGGCAGGGGGCCACGGTCGGCGGCCGCAACAGCGCGGCGACCGAACTGGGTCTCCGTGAGCTGCACGAGATCCACCTGGAGGCAGCCCTGGCCGGGGTCCGGGCGGGGGCCGCCGGGGTGATGGCCGCGTACAACGAGTTCGACGGCCTGCCCTGCGCGGCGAACCGGGATCTGCTGACCGGGATCCTGCGCGAGACGTGGGGGTTCACCGGTGTGGTGATGGCCGACGGGCTGGCGCTGGACCGGCTGGTGCGGCTGGCCGGGGACCCGGTGGCGGCCGGGGCGCTGGCGCTGGCGGCGGGCACCGATCTGAGCCTGTGGGACGGCTGCTTTCCGCGGCTGGCGGAGGCCGTCGGCAGCGGGCTGGTGGACGAGACGGTTCTCGACGCGGCCGTGGGGCGGGTCCTCGCGCTGAAGTTCCGGCTCGGGCTCTTCGAGCGGCCGTACACCGGGGACCGGGCTCCGGCCGCCGGGCCGGAGCGGCTGAGTGAACGTGTCGCCCGGGAGTCCGTCACGCTCCTGGCGCACGACCGGGTCACGCTGCCCCTCACCGGCGGGGCCCGGATCGCGGTCCTCGGCCCGAACGCCGACTCGGTGCCGCAGCAGATCGGCGACTACACCGCACCTCAGCGTCCCGGCACCGGTGTGAGCGTCCTCGACGGGCTGCGGGCGGTGGCCCCGGCGGGCACCGAGATCGGGTACGCGCGGGGCTGCGGCCTCGTCGGCGGTGACCGGTCGGCCCTCCCGGAGGCGGTCGCCCTCGCGGCCGGAGCGGATGTCGCGGTGGTGGTGCTCGGCGGGTCGAGTGCGCGGGCGGCCAAGACGCACTTCGATGCCAACGGCGCGGCCGTCGTCACCGGCGACCCCGGTGGGATGACCTGCGGCGAAGGGGTGGATCTGGCGGAGCTCGCGCTGCCGGAGGGGCAGTTGGCCCTGCTGGACGCGGTGGCCGCGACGGGTACGCCCGTGGTGGTGGTGCTGGTCCAGGGGCGGCCGCACGCGCTGCCGGACCTGGCCGGCCGGGCGGGGGCGGTGCTCAGTGCCTGGTACCCGGGGCCGGGGGGCGGTCGGGCGGTGGCCGACGTGCTGTTCGGCGCGGCGGAGCCGGTGGGCCGGCTGCCGGTGTCGGTACCGCGGTCGGCATCGCAACTGCCGGTGTTCTACAACGGCAAGGACCATGGCTACCGGGGCTATGTCGACCAGCCCGCCACCGCGCGTCACGCCTTCGGCCACGGCCTGTCGTACAGCTCGGTGGAGTACGGCGTGCCGCGACTGTCCCGCTCGGTGGTGGGCGCCGCGGAGTTCGCCGAGGAGGGCCACGCGGTGACTCCCCCGCCGGAGCGCGGTGATGGGTACGGGCCGGGGCCCGGGGGCGGGTCGAGGCCGGTTCACCGGCCGGTCGTGTGCTCGGTCGAGGTGCGCAACACGGGTGAGCGGCCGGTGCGGGAGACGGTCCAGCTCTACGTACGCCGGGTGCTCGGCGGGTCGTCGTGGCCCCGGGTACGGGAACTGCGCGGGTTCGACCGGGTCGCCCTGGCACCCGGGGAGCGGGCGGAGGTCTCCTTCACCGTGGATGCGAGGGTGCTGGCGTCCGTGTCACGCTCGGGGCGACGGGTGGTGGAGCCCGGGGAGTTCGCGATCGAGGCGGGTCCGTCCTCGGACCGTGCGCGGGGCGTGCGGCTCACGGTGCGGGCTTCGGCGCCGGAGGGTGTCCAGGGTGTCTCCGGCGCCGAAGCTCCTGGTCCTTCGCGTCAGTCCACGTAGACCTCGGCGCGGTCGATGCTCACGAACGACGCCCCGGACTGGGGATTGTGGTCGCCCGTCACCCTGACCCGCAGGGTGTGCTCGCCGTGCGGGAGGCGTGGGCTGATGTACTGCACCGCTTCCCCGATCCGGATCGCGTTGTGCAGGTCCACCCGTTCTTCCGGTCCCCCGTCGACGCTGATGGCCGCGTAGCCGTTGCCGGTGTCCTTGACGGAGAGCAGGGAGATACGCGTACCGGTGAACGTGAAGGTCGCCGTGGCGCCCGCCCGGTCGCTCCAGTGGTCGTCGCCCCAGAAGCACTGTGCGGCGCAGCCCGTGCCCGCGTTCCAGGCGCCGGAGTAGGTGACACCGCCGGGGCCGCTGGAGCGGCCGTCGTCGTTGATCCAGTAGTTGCCGGATCCCGGGTCGCCGGAGGGCAGGTCCTGGGTCGCCCCCATGGCCAGCGGGCGGCCGAAGTCGGGGGTGCCGTCGGTGCGCCAGGTGAACTTCTGGGCCCGCGTCGTGCGGTTGCTGTAGGTGTTCACCGATGTCGTCTTCGCGTGGTAGACGATCCAGTCCTCCGTACCGTCGGGAGAGCTGAAGAAGGCATGGTGGCCCGGTCCGAACACGCCTCGGTCATCGGCCCGCGAGAAGACCGGGCCCGGGTGCCGGCGCCAGTTGCCCGGCACGAGCGGGTCGGCGTCCTGCGGCATCGACATCATCCAGACCTGGTAGTCCGGCTTGCCCGTGTCGCAGGCGGAGTAGGTCATCCAGACCCGCCCGTTCCGGTACAGGAACTCGGGTCCTTCGCGCACCTCGGGACAACCGCCCGCCCCGTCGATGGCGACCGCGTCGCCGGAGACGGTGTACGGGTTGGACATGGGGGCGATGTTGAGCCCGTTGTGCTGGTACTGGTTGATGCCGCTGTACGCGAGGTAGAGCCGCCCGTTCAGCTGGAGAATGCCCGCGTCGATGGCGAAGTCGTCGGCGTGGTTGGGCGGGGCGAGCTTCGCCTTGAAGCGGTACGGGCCGGCCGGGTCGTCGCCCTCCGACTCCAGGACGTACAGCCGGTGGTTCTCGTCCACGCCGTCGTCCGCGGTGTAGTAGAGGTACCAGCGGTCGCCGAAGCGGTAGAACTCCGGTGCCCAGATGTTCCGGTTGCGGGACGGGTCGGAGTCCGTCCAGACCGTCAGCGGGGTGGCGGTTGCCAAGGTGCCGAGCGACGGGGAGCGCCACATCCGGATGCTGTTGCCCTGGGACGTCGTGAGGTAGTAGTTCCCCTTCCAGTGCGTCATGAAGGGATCGGGGCCGGTGTTGAGGGGGTTGCGGAAGGTACCGGCCGCGGCGGCGCCGATGCGCGGTGCGGGAGCCGGTGCCGACGCCCGGTCGGGCGTGGGGCCGGGCAGCGACGCCGCGCCTGCCGGGGCGGCGAGTCCCGGCAGCAGTCCTACGAGAAGCCCGAGGAGGGCGACGACGAGGAGGGCGGTGCGGGGGCGGGAGAAGCCGGCCGGTCCGGAGAGGGCGGTGCGAGCGGTAGGGCTGGTGGGGCTGGGAGGCACGGGGGTCCTTTCCTCAGCAGCACGTACGCGAACTAGCCTTTACATCGATGTAATGACGAGGCGTCACGGTAGGGACGGTCTACCGCCGTGTCAACCATGTCGGCTCGACCCGGCTGGCATGGTGAAGCTGGGCTCACCGAGGTGGCACGGTTCGAGGAGTTCGGCGCGGAGCAGTGGTTCGGCGGAGGGAAGTCCGGTCGCGCCGGATCATCGGTGACGATTCACGTGGCGGGGCGGGTGTGCACACTGACCGCGTAGCCGCCGCCGTCGGTGTAGGGGTCGCCGCTCCAGGTCGCGCAGCGCTGTCGCAGGGCCAGCCCGGCGCGGGTGCACCACTGGTCGAACTCGGCGAGGGTCACCGGCGCTTCCGCGAGCGGCAGGTGGGCCGCGTCCAGTCCCATGCCCGTGACCAGGAAGCCGCCCGGGCGCAGTGCGGCGGCCAGTTGCCCGACGACGGTCGCTCCGGTGCCCGGGGCCAGCAGAGGGATGACGTTGCCGGCGGCGAGCACCAGGTCGAAGTCGGCGTCCAGGCCAAGGGTGTCCAGCCGGGCCAGGTCACCGAGGAGCCAGTCCTGCGCGGGCGCCTCGCGGCGTGCGACGGCCAGCATCGAGGAGTCGACGTCCACGCCGGTGCAGTGGTGGCCCACTTCGGCGAGCCGGATCGCGATGCGGCCGGTGCCGCAGCCCGCGTCGAGCACCCGGGCCCCGGGCTTCAGGAGCGCGGTGCAGAAGGTGGCTTCGCCGTGGACGTCATGGCCCGATGCGGCGAGCCGGGCGAATCGCCGCGCGTACTCCTCCCCCGCCTGCCCACCGGTCAGTTCCGCCCAACGGTCGCGTTGCCCTGTCATGTTCCAGCATGCCTTCCGGTTCGCCCTCCCCCCAGCGGGAGCATAAACGAGCGGCTCGCGCGGAGCTCCGTTCGGGCGGCCCTCCCCCGGGGGAAGCAGGGGAGAAACGGCGGCCCCTGCCGGTCAGTCCGTGGGTTGTTGAGGCCTGCGCCCCCAGGCCGTGAGCATCCCGGCCGACAACGCGGCGCACGCGTCGCTCCGCAGATACCGAACCGCTGCGTCGACGGCCGCGTCGTCGACCAGGCCGGTGGAGAGCATGGCTTCCCTGCCGCGCTGCCAGGTGTCGGCCCAGAAGCGGCTGATGGCGCTCCCGGGCAGCAGCGGCGGGACGTGGATCTCGGCCGCCACGTGCCCGAGCCCCGCCTCGCGCAGGAGGTTCGGGTATGACGGGACCTGGGAGACGTCGGTGCCGATGGTGGCCCGCAGCCCCTGCCACATCGCCCGCATCGCCGTGGTGTACGGGGTGGCCGGTGTCCGCTCGTTCGTCAGGTCGACCGCGTCGCTGAGCACCAGTACGCCGCCGGGTGTGAGGAGTTCGGCGAACTTCCCGATCAGGCGGTCCCGCTCGGGCAGGTGCATCAGCACGAAGCGCGCGTGTACCAGCTCGAAGCCGCCGGGGGCGAAGTCGGGTGCGGTGACGTCCGCCCGCAGCGTCCGGAGGCCGGGTGCGGGGCGTGCGTCCAGGAACCGTACGTCGCGGTCCACGGCGAGCACGCTCGCGACCCCCGCCTCGCCCAGAAGGCGGCGCGAGACGGTGCCTGTTCCGGCTCCGATGTCGAGGCAGCGCCATCCCGGTCCCGCGCCGAGCGCCCGCAGCCGGGCCATCGTGATGTCGTCGTAGGCGAGGGCACCGAAGTCGATGCGCTCCGCCTCCCCCGCCCGGTCTGGCCGGAAGAACGCCTCGCCGTAGCGGCCCTCGCCCGGCGCGCCCGCGGGAGGAGAGGAGTTCACGCCGTCACCGGTACGCCACCGGGCCGGCCGCCCCGGCTCCGTCGTGGCCCTCGGCCGTCCGCCGAGGGGGTGGGCGGGTCGTCGAGCAGTTCCATGGCCAGGCCTCTCCACGCGACCGAGGTGAGCGGGCGGCCCCGGACCGGGGCCGCCCGCGGTCATCCTTCACCGGCGCTCCTCCGCGCGGCCGAGGCTCGCCGATGCCCCGCCGCGGGGGGCCCGAAGAATCCTTCGTACGGTCCGCCGATCACGGACGACGACCCCCGGCGGCCACCACGGGGGCAGCTCACCGAGGTGAGCTGCCCCCGTGGTGGCCGATTGCGCGGTGCGGGGAGCCGGGTGCCCGCCCGGCCTCAGTCCTGCTCTTCCAGGGAATCCGCGAACGCACGCAGCGCGTCCGCCAGATCCTTCTTCGTGGGCAGTTCGTCGACCTTCTCCTCCAGGGCCTCGATGCGCTCGGCGACCTCCTCGAGGTCGACCGGATCCGTCGGCGAAGGGCTGGGTCCATCGGTGGGATGCGGCCCGCTCGGGCCGGGGGTCGGCTCGGAACCCCCGGAGGATCCGGAGTCACCGCCCTCCGATCCGCCGGAGCCGCTCACGCTCCCACCCCCGTCGGATCCCCCGGAACCGCTCACGCTCCCACCATCGGAGCCGCCCGAGACCTCGCCGCCGGCGCTCGACCCCGCGGGCACGCTCTCGACCGGCACCGGCTCCGGTCCGGCCGGCCCGTCGTCCGACGTACCCACCGCCAGCGCACCGCCGACGCCGAACACCACCGCGGCGGCGGCGCCGAGCAGTGCCGTCGTCACGCGTCTCGCCCGTATTTTCCCCATGGCTGCCATGGCTCGGAGCCTAGCCATCGCGCTTGGCGGAAGGGCGGATTCCCGCATGACCGTGCGCGCTCCCGGCACGTGCGCGCCTCGGCCGCAGCGG
This sequence comes from Streptomyces sp. NPDC058576, assembly GCF_042718715.1. Lineage (NCBI taxonomy): Bacteria > Bacillati > Actinomycetota > Actinomycetes > Kitasatosporales > Streptomycetaceae > Streptomyces > Streptomyces sp. NPDC058576. The sequence goes on from NZ_JBHXPF010000006.1 coordinate 89,214, forward strand.
GGCGACCAGCGTGTCCGAGCCCGGTCTCCATGACTCCGCCACTCTAACCCTCAATCTTCCACTTGACAGGTTAGAGCAGAGCGACATGATGGATCTAACCGCTAAACGAGATCAAAGGAGTTAGACATGTCGACCGTCCATCATCGCTATGCGGACGTGAGCGGGCACCGGATCTTCTACCGGGAGGCCGGTGACGCCGACGCACCCACCATCGTCCTGCTGCACGGCTTCCCGACCAGCTCGTTCATGTTCCGCGAACTGATTCCCGCGCTGGCCGGACGCTTCCACGTCATCGCGCCCGACCACCTGGGTTTCGGCCTCTCCGACGCGCCCCCGGTCGACGCGTTCGGGTACACCTTCGACGCGCTCACCGATCTGACCGCCCGGCTTCTCGGACAACTGGGGGTGAGCCGCTATGCCATCTACGTGCAGGACTACGGAGCGCCGATCGGCTGGCGACTCGCCGTGGCCGACCCCGGGGCCATCACCGCGATCATCACGCAGAACGGAAACGGCTACGAGGCGGGCTTCGTCGAGAGCTTCTGGGAGCCGATCCGGGACTATCAGCGCGAGCAGACACCCGAGAACGAGGCGAACGCCCGCGGCGCGCTGACCCTCGACGCCATCAGGTGGCAGTACCTCACGGGCGTTCCGGACGAGAGCGTGGTCAGCCCCGACACCTGGCACCACGACTTCGCCCTCGTCTCGCGCCCCGGCAACGACGAGATCCAGCTGTCGTTGTTCCGTGACTACGCGAGCAACCCGCCGCTGTACCCGGCCCTCCACGCGTACCTCCGGGCGCACCGGCCCCCGCTTCTCGCTGCGTGGGGCAGGAACGACCCGATCTTCGGCCCCGACGGCGCCCGTGCCTTCGCCGACGACGTCCCGGACGCCGAGATCCACCTCATCGACGGCGGACACTTCCTCCTGGAGTCCGCCGGTGACGAGGTCGCCGACCTGATCCGCGGCTTCCTGGGCCGAGCGCTCGGCACGGCCTGACCACCCACCGGGGAGCGTCGAGAGGCGGGGGCGGACGCCCGGTGGGGTGCCCGGCGGGCGGGCACCCCACCGGGCGAGCGGTACGCGAAATGGGCTTCAGGTTCGCTTCAGTTCGGGCTGTTAGAGTGCAGTCCTGCGGCGGCAATTCGCCGAGCGGCTTTGGCACTTCGTTCTACGAGCCGAAATCAACCGGAGCAGGGAGCGTAGGAATGCGCTGCAGGGAGATGCTGGCACTCTTCGCCGGTATCGCCGTGCTCCTGATGATTTCCGCGTTCGCCCTCGGCTCCTCCTCCCAGACCCTGGGAACCGTCGACGCGGCCGCGCATTCCCAGGCCCACACCGCGTCCGTGTTCGACACATCGGGGCCGAACATTCCGCTGGAGGGCGTGGACGGTGACGCCACGCTCCAGCCGCGCCACAAAGCGGGAAGCACCACGGCTTCGTCTCCTGTCCAGGCAGGCGTTCCTTCCGCGGCACCGGATCTGCACGACTGCTCGGCGGACGTCGCCCGGCACCATGCTTCGCCCTCGGGATCGCGAAGCCCTGCCCAGGCCTGGATCCTTCGCTGCTGAGCGAGCCCGTCCGATCACCGGGTGATTGTCCGCACTACGAGCGCTGACCGGTCCGCTCGTCCATACGCACCATCGCGCCCCGTTTCGTGTGCGCCGCGCATGCGCATTCCCGATAGCGCATTTCGCCTTTCTCAGCCCGTAGACCGTGGAAGTCCTTCGCGATGCGGGCCGTACGGGATACCCGAAACCTATGACTCAGTCCTGGAGCAGACGTACATGTACCACTTCCCCCTCGCCTCGGAGCCGACGAGCGGCATCGCAGGGTGGGCGACCAGCCTCGTCGAGACCATGGGCGGCCCCGGGGCCGGGCTGGCGATCGCCCTGGAGAACCTCTTCCCTCCGCTGCCGAGCGAGATCATCCTGCCGCTGACGGGCTTTGCCGCGGGGCAGGGAGTGATCAGCCTGTTCTCCGCGCTCTTCTGGACGACGCTGGGGTCCGTGGTGGGCGCGGTCGCGCTCTATCAGATCGGCGCCCTCTTCGGTCGGGAGCGCATGTACGCCCTGTGGGAGCGGCTCCCCCTGGTGAAGGTGTCCGACCTGGAGAAGACCGAGCGCTGGTTCCTCAAGCACGGCAGGAAGGCCATCTTCTTCGGCCGGATGATTCCGATCTTCCGTAGCCTGATCAGCGTCCCGGCAGGCGTCGAGCGGATGCCTCTGCCGGTTTTCGTTCTCTTCACCACGCTGGGCAGCTTCATATGGAACTTCGTGCTCGTGATGGCCGGGTATCTCCTGGGTGACCAGTGGGACCTTGTGGAGCGTTATGTCGGGGTGCTCTCCAAGGTGGTGCTCGGGCTGGTCGTCGCGGCGCTCGTCGTGTGGGTCGTTCGCCGGGTGCGAGCGCGACGGAACGACCGGCGGACGAACCACGTATGACCTTTTTCCCCGCATGACCCTCAAGGGGCCGCGCGCGGTGCGCGGACCATCGATCCGATCGACAAGGTGGTAGGTATGGCAATGTGGGATCGCTTGAAGGACCAGGCCAAGGGGCTGCAGCAGCAGGCGCAGGGCGCGAGGGGCCCCGCCGGTCAGGGGCAGCCGGGAGCAGGGAGTCCGGGCGCCTCGGGGGGCTCGAAGGAGAAGCTGGTCGGGCTGCTCAAGTCGCAGCTCGGCTCCCTCAAGACGGAGCTGAAGAGCGGGGCCTACCGCGACGCCAGCATGGCGATGTGCGCGCTGGTCGCGGCGGCAGACGGATCCGTCGACCCCGCTGAGCGGCACCATGTGGAGAACCTGATCCTGCAGAACGACGTCCTGCAGAACTTCCCTCCCGAGCAGCTGCGGCAGCGGTTCAACAAGCATGTCGATCAGCTGACGTTCAACTTCCAGCAGGGCAAGGCCGATGCCATGCAGGAGATCGCGAAGGCGGCGAAGAAGCCGGTGGAGGCCAAGGCGGTCGTCCAGACCGGGTTCGTGATCGCCGGTGCGGACGGGTACATCGCCCCGGCCGAGGCGCAGGTTCTGCGGGAGGCGTGCATGGCGCTCGGTGTCTCCCCGCAGGAGTTCGGCCTCTGAGCCGACCTGTTCCGCGTCACCACGGGCCGTCGGAGTCGTCAGGGCTCTCTCCGACGGCCCGTCGGGTTCGGGCGGGGCACAGCACAACCTTGGACGTTCCTTGATCGTCAAAGGACTGCCGGGGCGTCCCGAGCCCCGGCGGGAGTGCATCGTGCCCAGTCACTGGAGAACCATGAGACCCGTCTCCGTCCACCCCTTCGTTCGCTTCGGCGCAGGTGCCGTCGCGACCGCCGGAATCCTGTTGGCCGGTCTGTCCGTGCCGGCGTCCGCCGCCGAGTCCGACCAGCTGTGGATCGCCGCGCCGTACGAGAAGAACCTGCAGACAGGCGCCGGGGCCGGCACCCCGGTCGAGGTCGGTCTATACCACGACAACGACAACTTCACCGTTACGGACGGCCGCCTGAGCGTCGACATCTCCGGGCTCGCGGGCGTCGCCGAGGTGACCTGGCCCGAGAACTGCGCGCCCCAGGGGACGACTGCCGTGTGCAGCGTCGCCCAGGTGCCTGTGATCGGCCCGGACTACAGCCCGCAGGTGCTGCTGGAGGTCCAGGCCGCCGAGGGCGCCGAGGCGGGAGCGCAGGGCCGGATCACCTACGCGGCGACCGCGACCGGTGGCCCGGAGGGGACGCTGGAGGCTCCGCTGGACTCGTTCGAGACGACGTTCACCCTGAGCTCCGGCCCCGACCTCGCCCTGGACGGGCTCGACCAGGTCGAGGGCGCCACCCCGGGCACGGTGCACACGGCGCCGCTCACGGTGACCAACGAGGGGCAGGAGCCCGCTGTGGGCTTCACCCTCGGGATGACGGCGTCGTACGGCCTCGGCTTCGACTCGCGGTACGACGCGTGCACGTACACGCAGACGGGCGGCGAGTACGCGCCCATGTCCCGTGCCGAGTGCGCCTTCGACCGGGTGCTCCAGCCCGGTGAGAGCTTCACCCTGCCGGAGCCGCTGCGGATCGCCCTGGCGGACCACGCGTTCCGGGAGCGCCTCGACGTGGATGTGCGGCCTGCGGGCGGGGCCACGGACATCGATGACGAGAACAACTACAGGATTCTCGAAGTGGACGCGGTGAACACGGCCGACTTCGCGGTGCGGGGCTCCCGGGTCGGCGGCGCCGTGGGCGAGACCGTGAAGGCCGCGCTCACGTTCCGCAACAAGGGGCCGGGCTGGCTCGGCAACCTCGGTTCCGGTGACTCGGTCGCCCTCGTCGACTTCACGGTTCCCGAGGGTGTCACCGTCACCCGCGCGCCCGCCGCGTGCGACCCCCGCACGTTGGACGGCGGCAGCTACCGGCCGGGGCGTCTCGGCGCTCCGCGTTACGTGTGCGAGATGCCGTACTGGGTGCTGGAGAACACCGTGCGCACCTTCCGCTTCGACCTCCGCGTCGACACCGTCGTACCCGACGCCAAGGGGCAGGTGGCCCTGCGTCCGGTGATCACGGGTGCGGGCTTCCCGCACGACCCGAAGCCCGGCAACAACACGGGCTGGGTGACGGTCAACCCCACCCCCGCCGCGTAGCGGCCGAAACCCGGCGGGGCGGGCGAGCTGTCGCGCCCCGCCGGGTCCGGCCCGGGCCGGACCCGGCGTCCCGGCCCGTCCGTCGCCGCCGTCCGTCGTCGGGGTTCAGTCGTCGGGGTTCAGTTGTCGGGGTTCAGTCGTCGGGGTTCAGTCGTCGGGGTTCAGTTGTCGGTGAGGGGCACCGCCCCGACCGGGCAGGCCCGGGCGGCTTCCCGTACCAGCGGGTGGTCCTCCGTCACCGCCGGGCGGTCGGGGAGCATCTCGCTGAACCCGTCGTCGTCCTGTGTGAACACGTCCGGCGCGGTCAGCGCGCACATGCCGGCCCCCACGCAGCGTTCCCTGTCGACCCGGATGCCCATGCCGCTCACCAGGCCACGGGCAGTTCGAGCAGGCCCTGGATCGTGTCGCCGGGTTTGTGCCGGATCTCGCCCGCGGGTACGGCGAGCCTGAGGGCCGGCAGCCGCTCGAAGAGGGTGCGCAGGGCGATGTCGAGCTCCGTGCGGGCCAGGTTCTGGCCCAGGCACTGGTGGACGCCGAAGCCGAAGGCGAGATGGTGGCGGGCGGACCGGTCCCAGTCCAGCGACTCCGGATGCTCGAAAACGTCGGCGTCGCGGTTGATGAGCGAGGTCGAGAAGAGGACGCCCTCGCCCTTGCGGATCGTGGCCCCCTCCACCTCGATGTCCTCGGCCGCCAGCCGTTGCAGCCCCTCGGCGATGGAGAGGAAGCGCAGCAGTTCCTCGACCACCGCTGCCGTCGTCGTCTCGCCCGACCGCAGCGCCGCCAGTTGACCGGGATGGCGCAGCAGCGTGAACGTGCCGAGCGAGATCATGTTGGCCGTCGTCTCGTGTCCCGCGACAAGCAGGATCAGGGCGAAGGAGACGAGGTCCTCGCGGCCGACGGGCCCGTCCGGGTGGTCCCGGTGGATCAGTTCGTCCAGCAGCCCCTCCCCCGGTTCCGCGCGCTTGCGGTCGATCAGGGCGCCCAGATACTCCTCCAGTTCGATCCGGGCGCCGTCCACATCGGTTGCGGCCGGGCCGCGCAGAAGACGGCGCGAGCAGCCCTCGAAGAACGCGTGGTCGGCGTAGGGCACTCCGAGCAGGGCGCAGATCACCATGGACGGCACCGGCAGCGCGAAGTCGGCGACCAGTTCGGATGGCGGGCCCTGCCGCTCCATCGCGTCCAGCAACTGGTCCACCGTCTCCTGGATGCGGGGGCGCAGCGCGGCGATCCGCTTCACGGAGAAGCTCGGGATGAGCTTCCTGCGCTGGGCGTTGTGCTCGGGGTCGTCGACGCCGAGGAGCGCCACGCGCCGCTGCCGCGTCCGCGCGAACCGCTCGGCCGGAATCGGGAAGCCGGGGTGCGTGCGGTCGGTGGAGAGGCGGGGATCCGCCAGGAGCCGGCGGGCCAGGGCGTGCCCGGTGACGGCCCAGACCGGGCGTCCGTCGAAGAGGGTGACCCGGCTCAACGGACGCTGCGCACCCAGCGGTTCGTAGCCGGTGGGCGGGTGGTAGGGGCACTCGCGGTCCTGCGGGAACGGTGTCGCGGAAGTCGGTTCGGGGGTGGTGCCGGTGAAGGCAGGGTCCTGGCGGGCCGGTTCCGTCGTGGATTCCGTCATGGGAGCGGTCGCCTCGCAGTGCTCGGTGATAGGTGCGGAGCGGGTCGCTCCGCCCCTCACCGCTAATTGGATGCCTCGGGCACCTATGTGGTCGACGTGCGGACCGGCCACTTCGCGGAGTCGCGGATCTGGCCGGTGTCTTTCGCACACGGTCGAACGGTTCCGCGTCCCCTCAGGCCGGGAGGGAGTGACGGACCGGCAGCGGACGGAGCGCCGGCGTCCGCGGGGCCCGAATCCGTTCACCGGGGTGTCCGGAACCATGCAGTCCGCAGCGAGCGTCGGCATCCGCGCCGCCCGTCGGCGGGCGGTGCGGGCGACCGGAGCTGCGCGGGCGACCGGAGCTGCGTGGGCGATGGCCTGCCCGCCGCCCGCGCCCGCGCCTTCGCAAAGCGGCTGCGGGTCACGCCGTGACGTTGGAGATGAAGGCGGCGAGATTCGTCATGGTGCGCTCGATCTGCTGTTCCAGAGTGAGGGACTCGCGCAGGCGCCCGCCCACGCCCGCGTCCTTCTTCCCGCGTACGTAGAGCGAGCAGGCGAGGTCAGTGCACATGTAGGCGCCGACCGAGTTGCCCTGCTGACCCGCCTTTCCCGGCTTGGGGGCCACCAGCAGGGAGACTCCCCCGGTGTGGACGGTCACGCACATCGAGCACATGCTGCGGCGGGCCTGCCGGGCTCCGGCGCCGGAGGAGCGCAACTGGATCCCGATGTGACTCTCACCGGACGGCATCACCAGGTAGGCGCGGTCAGGGGCCTGCGGGTCGCGCCAGCCCAGGAAGTCCAGGTCGCCCCAGGGCCGGTCGGCCAGGTCACGGGGGACGGACAGGCGCTTGGCCTCGCCCTTGGTGCAGTTCACGAAGGCGCCGCGGATCTCTCGCTCGGTCAGGGGTTTCATGAGAACCACGCTAATTTGCCTAAGAGCATTAGGCAAACGTATATTTCTTTAGGCAATCACGTAGAAGTCTTCGGAGGGTGACATGGCACGAGCGGGACTGGCCGCGGAGCGCGTGGTGCGGGCGGGCGCGGAGCTGGCGGACGAGATCGGCTTCGAGCACGTGACCCCTTCGGAGCTCGCCCGGAAGCTGGACATCAAGACCGCGAGCCTGTATTCGCACGTCAAGAACGCCCACGACCTCAAGACCAGGATCGCCCTCCTGGCCCTGGAGGAACTCGCCGACCAGGCGTCGGCGGCCATCGCGGGCCGGGCGGGCCGGGACGCACTCCGCGCCTTCGCCGACGCCTACCGTGACTACGCGCTCCGGCGCCCCGGCCGCTTCACCGCCGCCAGATTCCGTCTCGACCCGGACACGGCGGCCGCGAGCGCGGCCGTACGGCACTCCCGGATGATGCGGGCGATTCTGCGCGGCTACGACCTGACCGAGGTGCAGGAGACGCACGCGGTACGGCTCCTGGGGAGCTTCTTCAGCGGCTACGTGGAGCTGGAGGCGGCCGGCGGTTTCCGCTACAGCTCCCCCGATTCCCAGGAGAGCTGGACGGAGATCCTCGACGCACTCGACTCCCTGCTGCGCAACTGGCCGTCCCCCTCCTGACCTGCCCCCGCCCGCGACGAACGAAGAGACCGAGAACATGACCACCCGGAACGACTGGACGACGACCCCTGTCAGCGCCGACATCGTGCGGGGCGCGCTCGACCTGGAGCAGACCGAGCGCGGGGTGCTGCCGCACCGGCTGCCCGCCCGGGCACGGCAGCAGATCGCCGACGGCCAGCTGGCCATGGCCGAGTCGCAGCCCTCCGGGGTCCGGCTGGTGTTCCGCACCCGGGCCACCGACGTCGAACTGGACGTGGTGGCCACCAAGCGCGTCTACGTGGGAGCACCGCCGCGCCCCGACGGTGTGTACGAACTCCTCGTGGACGGCCGCCTCGCGGGCCGGGCCGGCGCCTCCGACGGCGACACGCTCACCATCGACATGGCCGCGGGCACGGCGGAGACCCGGCGGGGTCCGGTGGAGACGCTCCGGTTCACGGGTCTGCCGGACGACGAGAAGGACGTCGAGATCTGGCTGCCCCACGACGAGACGACGTGCCTGGTCGCTCTGCGCACCGACGCTCCGCTCCTGAGCCCCCGGCCGAGCGGCCGACGGGTCTGGCTGCACCACGGGAGTTCCATCAGTCACGGCTCCAACGCCACCACCCCGACCGGCACCTGGCCCGCCCTGGCCGCGGCCTCCGGCGGTGCCGAACTGATCAACATGGGGTTCGGCGGCGGTGCCCTGCTCGATCCCTTCACCGCCCGCGCCATGCGCGACACCCCCGCCGACCTGCTCAGCGTGAAGATCGGCATCAACATCGTCAACGCCGACCTGATGCGGCTGCGCGCCTTCGGCCCGGCCGTCCACGGCTTCCTCGACACCCTCCGCGACGGGCACCCCACCGCGCCGCTGCTGGTGATCTCGCCGATCTGCTGCCCCCTCCACGAGAACACCCCGGGCCCGCTCGCCCCGGACTTCCGTGCGATGAGCGAGGGGCGGGTGGGCTTCACAGCCACCGGCGATCCGGCGGAGGTCGCCGCGGGGAAGCTCACCCTGACCGTCATCCGGGACGAGCTGGCCCGGATCGTGCGGCAGCGCGCGGCCACCGATCCCCATCTGCACCACCTGGACGGGCTGGACCTCTACGGCGCGGCCGATCACGCCGAGCTCCCATTGCCCGACGGTCTGCACCCGGACCCCGCCACCCACCGGCGTATCGCCGAACGCTTCGCCCGGCACGCCTTCGACCGCGGTGGGCCCTTCGCCCCGCAGGACCGGTGATCCCGAACGCCCGGTTGTCGGTCGGCGGGAAGCCGAGCACGCCGTTGCCGGTCGGCGGGGAGCCGGGCGCCCCGTTGCCGGTCGGCGGGGAGCCGGTCGGGACACGAGCCCGGCCCCCCGCGCTTCGTCCCGCAGCCGGTTACGGGGCGTCCACCAGGATGCGACCGTCGGCCGGGGCGCGGGAGGCGAGGCCACCGGCGTAGGCGGATTCCACCCGGGACCGCTCGGCCGCGTTCGGAACCGCGTTCGTGCAGCTCGTACCGGCGCTGGAGCCCGACATCAGCTGGGAGCAGGGACCGGGCTTGGTGTCGGGCAGGCCCAGGCTGTGGCCGAGTTCGTGGGCGGCGATACGGGTCTTGTTGTGGCCCTGCGTGACCGCCTGGCTGCCCAGCTCCACCCGGGCCTGGCCGCCGGGGCGGACGGGGCCGAGCGTGGCCTGCGGCCAGCCGCTGGTGGCCACGATCTGTATCTCGGCGCGCGCGCCGGGTGCGGCCTCGACGAGCTTGACGTTGCCGACGTTCGCGTTCCAGGAGGCGACCCCTGCGGCGATCGCCGCCTCCCAGCCGCCGGCCCGACTGTCGTCGTAGCGGAGCGTCACCACGGCTGCCGTGCTCTCCGCGGCCGGCTCCGGCGCGGGAGCGGCGTGCGCCGCCGTGGCCGAGGCCAGGGTGATCGCCACCGCGACACCGGCCGCCTTGAACCATCTGGAATCCAGCATTGCTGTCCCTTCACTCATGGGGGGCTCGGCTCCGCGCGGAGCCGGGCGAGTGGGAGAGCGGCCGGTTCGCGGGGAACCGAACGACCTCGATGGCCGGCTGCCGTTCCTCCCGGGCCGCAGGACCTATGCCGCGATCGCGTCATGGTCATGCCCCTGTCAGAAAAAGAGGCCGGAAACCGACCCCCGGCCACCGGTGGCGCGACACCGACGGCGCCGGGGGCCCGTTCCGTACCCTGGAGGGCATGCGCATGCGACCGACCCTGAGCTGGACCTCCACCGAGGAGCTGCCACCGGGCACGACGGACCCGGAGCCGATCGCCGAGGCGCTGCGCGGTGGCGGTGTCCTGATCCTGAGCGGGGCGGGTATCTCCACCGAGTCGGGCATCCCCGACTACCGGGGCGAGGGCGGGAGCCTGAGCCGCCACACCCCCATGACCTACCAGGACTTCACAGCCGACGCCGGGGCCCGCCGCCGCTACTGGGCGCGCAGCCACCTCGGCTGGCGTACGTTCGGCCGCGCCCGGCCCAACGCCGGGCACCGGGCCGTGGCCGCGTTCGGACGGCAGGGTCAGCTCTCCGGGGTGATCACCCAGAACGTCGACGGCCTGCACCAGGCCGCGGGCAGCGAGGACGTCGTGGACCTGCACGGCCGTCTGGACCGGGTCGTCTGCCTCTCCTGTGGCGTCTTCAGCCCGCGCCGCGAGCTCGCGTACCGGCTGGAGGCGGCCAACGAGGGTTTCGCTCCGGTGGCCTCCTCGATGAACCCGGACGGCGACGCGGACCTCACGGACGAGCAGGTCGGGGACTTCCGCGTGGTGCCCTGTGCCGCCTGTGGGGGCGTCCTCAAACCTGACGTGGTGTTCTTCGGCGAGGCCGTGCCCCCGCAGCGCGTCGAGCGCTGCCGCGCGCTGGTCCGCGGGGCGCGCACCCTGCTGGTCCTGGGCTCCTCGCTGACCGTGATGTCGGGCCTCCGCTTCGTCCGCCAGGCCGCCGGGGCCGGTACGCCGGTGCTGATCGTCAACCGGGATGCGACCCGGGGCGACCGGCACGCCGTGACCCGTATCGCCCTCCCGCTGGGATCGGCCCTCACGGCCGCGGCGGACCGGCTGGGCGTGCCCGTCCACGACGACGCGACGGCAGGGCCCGCGTAGCGGGCGAGGCGCGCCCGTCCGTCATCCTGCGCGCGCGGGGTATTACCGATATAGATGCTTTTGGGCAGTTTTCTGCTCGGGCAGTCGGGTACCCCACAGAGAGGCGGCTGCCCGCCTCACCCATCCGTCCATCTCTCACACCGCCTTCCGAGGCCGGCGACACAGCAAGGAGTAACCGTGCCCTCAGTACCGTCCATCACCCTCAACAACGGTGTGACGATCCCCCAGCTCGGCTTCGGGACCTTCCAGATCCCGCCGGACGAGACCTGCGAGACCACCGTCGCCGCTCTGGAGACCGGCTACCGGCACATCGACACGGCGCAGATGTACGGCAACGAGAAGGAGGTCGGCCAAGCGGTCCGGGAATCCGGGCTCGACCGCGCCGACGTCTTCGTCACGAGCAAGCTGAACAACGGGGCGCACGCACCCGCCGAGGCGGTCCGGGCGTTCGACCGCTCCCTGGAGGAGCTGGGCTTCGACTACCTGGACCTCTTCCTCATCCACTGGCCCCTGCCGGGAGGTTCGGGCGACTTCGTGGAGACGTGGAAGTCCCTGGAGGAGATCTACCGGTCCGGGCGCGTCAAGGCGATCGGGGTCTCCAACTTCCAGCAGAACCACCTGCGCCGGCTGCTGGACAGCAGCACGGTGGTGCCCGCCGTCAACCAGATCGAGGTGCACCCCTACCTCACGCAGGAGCCCCTGCGTGCCTTCGGGGCGGAGCACGACATCGCCACGGAGGCGTGGTCGCCCATCGCCCAGGGCAAGGTGCTCGCGGACCCGACGATCATGCGCATCGCCGAGCGGGTGGGCAAGACCCCCGCGCAGGTGGTGCTGCGCTGGCATCTGCAGCGCGGGGACATCGTCTTCCCCAAGTCCGTGACGCTGAAGCGCATCCAGGACAACTTCGCGCTCTTCGACTTCGAACTCACCGAAGGGGACATCGGCGAGATCTCCGCGCTCAACCGTGACGAGCGCACCGGGCCCGACCCGGACACGTTCAACGGCTGACCCGGCCCGGCGGCATGGCGTGCGTACCCGGTGATTCCTGCCGCGTACGCACGCCATGGTCTTTTACCGTGCGAACTTGTTCAGATCCTCGGCGAGCGAGCTGATCGCCGCCGGATTGCGCGGGCTCTCGACGAGGTCCACGTAGTCGAGGACGACGATCCTGTCGTTCTTGATCGCCGATACGCCGGCGAGCGGCTTGTAGGACTTCAGGAACTTCCGCTTCTCGTCCGCGCCGGTGTCGCCGTAGTCGTTGATGACGATGACCTCGGGGTCGCGGTCGACCACCGTCTCCCAGCCCACCGTGGTCCAGCTGTCCTTGAGGTCCTTCATGATGTGGTCGCCGCCGGCCTTGGTGATGATGTCGTGCGGTCCGGCGTACGCGCCCGAGGTCAGCGGCTTGTCCTTCCCGTCGTCGTACAGGAAGACGCGGAGGCGGTCGTCGCCCCCGGCCGCCTTCGCCCGCACGTCTGCGACCTCCTTCTGGAAGGACGTGACGAGGGCGTTCGCCCGGTCCTCGACGTCGAAGATCTTTCCGAGGTTCCGCAGATCGGTGTAGAGCGCTTCGAGCGGGGGCATGACGCCGCGGGCCTTGCCCTGCCCGTTGCGGCACGACTCGCTGAGCAGGTAGGAGTCGACGCCCACGCGCTTCAGTTCGGCGGGGGTGAAGCCCTCGCCCTCGTTGAATCCGTAGTTCCAGCCGGCGAAGACCAGGTCGGCCCGGGCGTCGAGGACCAGCTCCTTGTTGATCCGCTCCTTGGAGAGCCACTTGGTCTTCTGGTAGCCGTCCTTCCAGGGGACGGACGTCATGTCGCCCTTGTCGTCGGGCATCACGTATCCGGCCATGTGGTCCTCGAGTCCGAGGGCGAACATGATCTCGGTGATGCCGACGTCGTTGGTGACGACGCGCTGCGGGGCCTTGTCGTAGCGCTTCTTCTCACCGCAGTTCTCCACGGTCACCGGGTAGTGGCGGTCGGCCCGCGATGCGCTCTCCTTCCCGTCGGCTTCCGGTGTGACGTCCGCTCCGCAGCCGGTGAGGGCCAGGGCGGCGGCGAGGGCGAGGGCCGCGGGACGCAGGGGGTGGGACATGGTGGGCGAATCTCCTCAGAGGGTGGGGCGGGCAGGGGGAAGGTCGAAGAGCAGTTGGAGCGCTCCGGTCTCCGGGTGCGCGACGCGGTGCGCCCGTACGCCGAAGACATCGGCCAGCAACGCCGTGGTCAGGACGGAGTCCGGCGCCCCGGAGGCGACGATCCGGCCGCTGTCGATGACGTGGACGAGGTCGCAGTGCAGGGCCGCCAGGTTCAGGTCGTGCAGGGCGGTCAGCACGGTCAGGCCGCTGCCGCGGACCAGGGCCAGGATCTCCAGCTGGTGCGCGATGTCCAGGTGGTTGGTGGGCTCGTCGAGCACCAGGACCCGGGGCTGTTGGGCGAGGGCCCGGGCGATGAGGACGCGCTGCCGCTCGCCGCCGGAGAGGGTGAGGAAACCGCGTTCGGCGAGGTGTCCCGCGCCGACGCCCTCCAGTGCCGCCTCGCAGTGGCGGCGGTCCTCGTCGGTCGTCCGGGCGACCGGCCCCTGGTGCGGCAGACGCCCCATGGCGACGATCTCGGCGACGGTGAAGTCGAATTCGGCGACCGCGTCCTGCGGAAGTGCGGCCAGCCGTCGGGCGCCGTCCCGGGCGCTCAGGGCGTGGAGGTCCTCACCGCCGATCCTGACGGCGCCGGCCGACGGGCGCAGGGCCCGGTAGACGCAGCGCAACAGGGTGGACTTCCCGCTGCCGTTGGGGCCGACCAGGCCGACGAGCTGTCCGTCGGCGGCGCCCAGGGTGACCTCGTCCACCAGGCGTGCGCCGGCGATCTCGACGGTGAGCGCGTCGATGTCGATCCGCATCAGATGCCTCCGAAGGAGTACGCGCGCCGGCGCATGAGGAGGAGGAAGCAGGGAACGCCGATGACCGCGGTGAGGACGCCCACCGGCAGCTCGGCCGGCGCCAGCACCAGGCGGGAGAGGATGTCGACCCAGATCAGCAGGACGGCTCCCGCGAGGGGGGCGACGGCCAGGAGCCTGCGGTGGTCCGCGCCGACCAGCATCCGTGCGGCGTGCGGGACCATCAGTCCGACGAAGCCGATCGCTCCGCTGACCGCGACGACCGCGCCGGTGACGGCCGCGGAGACGAGGAAGAGCTCCTTGCGGAGTCTTCCGGGGTCGACCCCGAGCGCGGCGGCGGTCTCGTCCCCCATCGCGAGGGCGTTCAGGCGGCGCGCCGACCAGCCGAGGTGCGCGAGGCCGGCGAGTACCGCTCCGGCGGCGATCGGCACGGCGGCCCAGTTGGCCCCGCTCAGGCTGCCGAGCAGCCACATCATCGCGGAGCGGGCCGCTTCCCCGCGCTCGGCCGCGAACACCATGAAAGTGGTGACGGCCGAGAAGCCGTAGTACATCGCGGTGCCCGTCAGGACGAGCCGGAGCGGGGTCAGTCCGCGTTCGGTGCGGGCGACCGCGTACACGAGGAGCATGGCGAGGAGCGCGGAGAGGAACGCCGCCGTGGACAGGGCCCAGATGCCCAGCGCGCCCAAGGCCCCGAAGATGAGTACGGCGTTGGCGCCGACCGCCGCGCCCGAGGAGATGCCGAGCACGAACGGGTCGGCGAGCGCGTTGCGCACCATGGCCTGGACGGCGACGCCGATGGCCGACAGGCCGGCCCCGACGACGGCGGCGAGCACGGTCCGTGGCAGGCGCAGTTCCCAGATGATGGTGTAGGCGGGGACCTCGTCGGAGCGGATGGCTCCACCGGTCAGCCCCGCCCACAGGTAGCGCAGAACCTCCGCCCAGGAGAGCCCCGACGCCCCGAGTGCCGCGCCGCAGACGAGCGAGAGGGGAAGGGCGAGGCTCAGGCCGGTCACGAGGAGCGGCAGGGGTACGCGGCGGGGTGGCGCCGGTCCGGTGCCGACGCGCGCGGGGCGTGGCGGCTTGGCGGGTATGCGGTCGAGAGACGTGGCCACAGGCCGGTCGCTTTCGCCTCGGGCCGTGCGTCGCGCGAGGAGGAGCGGCCCCGGACGGCGGCCGTCCCGCGCAGCGCCCTTTTCGCAGTCCACGGCGAATGGTCAGGAGCCTTCTGTGCCGCGGGTGATCGGGCTCACGGAACCGGGGGCTCCGCCTACCGTTGCGGGTCAGCGCCGGATTTCGACCGGACTTCCCCCGTGGCGAATCCGCAGCTTAGCGCGTGGGTGCGTGGGGGTCTCAGGGAAGGGCGGGCGGCCGGGAGTCCCTCGGCGAGCCGGACCGCTCTCGCGGGGCATGTGAGTGTGCGTGCGTGCGGGAGGATGGGCGCGTGCCAAGGTATGTCTACCGAATTACCAAGTACGACCCCGTCCACCGTGACGATCACGGGCGCTACACCGGCCCGGAGGACACCGTCAGTGACCGGGGCACGGTCGAGGCCGCCTACCTCCGGGCCGTAGCGGCGTTCGCGGAGGACTCGGGTATCGACCGGCCGGTGGTACGCGAACCCCAGGTGCCGTCCCTCGCGCACTTCGGCGTCGGACCACCGGTGGACGGCTTCGGGCTGACCGGCCTGTTCCCGTCCGCCCGTGAGAGCGCGCGGACGAAGCCGGCGGGAGGCCTGCCGGAAGTTCTCCCGGGAGGTTCGACGAACGGGCTTCCGAAGGGCTTTCACGACGGGGCCGAGGTGTCGCTCGATGTCGGTCTGGAGCTGGTGCGCTCCATGTTGCGTGACAGCGGGGCGTGGTGCCGACTGGAGGTGGAGGACAGGTTCGCGGTCCATGTGGGCCGGGACCAGTACGTCTACGTCGGCAGTGACCGGCCGTGCGAGCGGGCGCTGGCGCTGACCCGCCGGCTCGGGCTGTTCCCGGAGCGCCTGAACTCCTCCCCGTACGCCGTGGAGAGCGACGGCGAGGACATCGTGCGCCCGGCCGACGACGCGTTCTGGAGCGGGCTGTCCCGGATGGTGTCGGTGTACAGCGCGGGCGTGCTGGAGGAGATGTACATCGAGGGCGCCTCGCGTTGGCACCGCCTCACCCGGGACGATGTCGAGGCGGTGCGGGCCCGGATCGCGCCCCGGGCCCGGCTCGCCGTGTGGCCCGATCTGTCGTCCGACGTCGGTGCCGTTCTGGGCGCCTTCCAGGGCGAGGGCATGGTGGAGTGCGTCTGGCAGGACGCGGCGGACGGTCCTGTCCACAGCGCTCTCGTCGACGAGGACGCCTTCTCCGAGCTCGCCGAGCGGATATCCGGTGCCACCGCCGCATCGCTCCTGCCCGTGACCGTCGATGAGCGCGTTCCGTTGTGCACCGCTGTCGTGCCCGATGCGGACGGGGTCCTGCGCGCCCGGTGGCGGACCGAGCCGACGCCGAGCGACCGGCACTGGGCCCTCCTGCGGACACTCCGCCCCGGGCAGATCGTGACCGGCACGGTGACCTTCATCGCCCCCTTCGGCGTCACCTTCGTGGACATCGGGGGCTTCGAGGCGATGATCAACATCCCCGAGCTGTCGTGGCGCCGCTTCGAGCATCCGTCCGACGTCGTCTCCGTCGGTGAGGAAGTCCGGGCCCAGATTCTCGGCGTCGAGCTCCTGCCGGAGCGCGTGTCGCTGTCCCTCAAGGCCCTGCGGGAGGATCCGATGCGGCTGTTGACGGGACTGGTCGGCCGGACGGTCGTCGGGCCGGTCACCAAGGTGGTGCCCTTCGGCGTCTTCGTACGCGTCGAGGAGGCGGATGACGGGTTCGAGGGGCTCGTGCACCTCTCCGAGCTGGCGGACGGACAGCTGAACGGCCCGGCCATCGCGCTGCGGGTCGGCGACACCCTGGCGGTGAAGGTCCTGGACGTCGACCCGACCCGGCGTCGGATCTCCCTCTCGCACCGGCAGGCCGTCGCGCCGGACTGATACGGCGGCCCGGCCCGGGGAGCTTCCTCAGTTGCCCACACCGAGGCCCGCCATGAACGCGGACGGGTAGCGGTCGCCGCGCGCCGAGCCCGGCGGAATCGCCTTCTCGATCTCGGCGAGGTCGTCCGCGGTGAGGTCCAGGTCGAGCGCGGGCAGTGCCTCGGTCAGCCGCTCGCGGGTGCGGGCGCCGACGAGCGGTACGATGTCCCGCCCCTGGGCGGCGACCCAGGCGATGACCAGCTGGGCGACGGTGCACCCCTTCGCCTCGGCGACCCGGCGCAGGGCCTCCACGAGGGCCAGGTTGTGTTCCACGTTCCCGCCGGAGAAACGGGGGACGAGGCCGCGGCTGTCGCCGGGGGCGGAGCGGCCCACGGACCAGTGGCCGGAGATCAGGCCACGGCCCAGCACTCCGTACGCGGTGAGGCCGACGCCCAGCTCCCGCAGGGTGGGCAGGACCTCCGCCTCGATCGCGCGGGAGATCAGCGAGTACTCGATCTGGAGGTCGGCGATCGGGTGCACGGCGTGTGCTCGGCGGATCGTCGCGGCGTCCACCTCGGAGAGGCCGATGTGCCGTACGTATCCGGCGTCGACCATCTCCTTGATCGCGCCCACCGTCTCCTCGATCGGCACGTCCGGGTCCAGCCGGGCCGGGCGGTAGACGTCGATGTGGTCGGTGCCGAGCCGGGTCAGCGAGTAGGCCAGGAAGTTCTTCACCGCCTCGGGTCGGCTGTCCTGGCCGCTGAACTCGTGGCCCGGCCCCCGCAGCGCGCCGAACTTGACGCTCAGGGCGTAGCTGTCGCGGTCCCGGCCGCGCAGGGCTTCGGCGAGCAGCAGCTCGTTGTGGCCCATGGCGTAGAAGTCGCCGGTGTCGATCAGCGTGACGCCGTTGTCCAGCGCGGCGCGGACGGTGGCGACGGACTCCGCGCGGTCGGTCGGACCGTAGGCGTCGGACATGCCCATCGCGCCCAGGCCCAGCGCGGAGACGGCCGGGCCGGTGGCGCCGAGGGTTCGTGTCTGCATGGCGTGCTCCTTCGTCGTCGATCTGCCACCCACCCTGCGCCGGTGCCGCGCCGTGCGGGAGCGGAGCGTTTGTCCTGGGAGCGGCGCTCCCTGGCTCCGACCGCCCGCCGCGCGGGACCATGGGGGCATGGAACGTGATCAGCTGGCCGACTTCCTGCGCAGGCGCCGCGAGGCGATCCGCCCGGCGGAGGTGGGCATCGCGGACGGTCCCCGCCGCCGTACCTCGGGTCTGCGCCGGGAGGAGGTGGCCATGCTCGCCGGGATGTCGGTGGACTATGTCGTACGCCTGGAGCAGGGGCGCAGCAGTCAGCCCTCGACCCAGTTGCTCACCGCGCTGGCCAGGGCGTTGCGCCTCACCGACGACGAGCGGGACCATCTGTTCCACCTGGCCGGTCATCAGCCGCCGCCAGCCGACTCGGTGGCGGGGCCGGCCCGCGCCGGGCTCGTGCGGATGCTCGACCTGCTGGGCGACACCCCGGCCATGGTGGTGTCCGACCTGGGCGAGGTCCTCGCCCAGAACCGGATGTCCCTGCTGCTGGCGGGCGACCACACCGGCTTCTCCGGCGACCGGCGCTATCTCGTGTACCGGTGGTTCACCGATCCCGCCGTCCGCGCGGCGGGCGCTCCCGAGGAGCACGAGCACCAGGCCCGGCAGCTCGTGGCCGACCTGCGCGCAGCCGTCGGCCGCCGGTCCGGCGATCCCGTGGTCGCCGGGATCGTCGACCGGCTGCGGGCGGCGAGCGAGGAGTTCCGCCGGCTGTGGGCGGAACACGAGGTGGCGGTGCGGCGGGCCGACCGCAAGACCCTGCTGCACCCGCGGGTGGGCCGTCTGGTGATGGACTGCGAAACGCTGGTCACTCCCGACCACGGTCAGCTGCTGCTCGTTCTCACCCCGGCGGACGCAGGGACCCGTGAGCGGTTGGATCTGCTGCGTGTCCTGGGCATCGAGGAGTTCCCCATGGGGACGACGGGCTCGTCCGAGCGGTAGGTCGACCGCCGCCCCTGTGTCTCTCGGCTTCTTCGCCCTTGCGGACCGGCTCCTCTCGCGGAGTTCACCAGCGGATGCGGGCCGCCACCGGCAGGTGGTCGCTGCCGGTGGCGGGCAGCACCCAGGAGCTCCGCGGCTCCACGCCGCGTACCAGGATCTGGTCGATCCGGGCCACGTACACCGCCAGCGGTCCTCGGTGCGTGGCCAACGTCGTCCGCAGCCCCCGGTTGTAGACCTTCTTGACCTCGGTGGGCTTGGCGCCCCCGAGCGGCCCGGCGTCCATCTCCACGCCGACCGGCCAGGTGTCCCACAAGGGGAATCTGCTCCACCGTCCGACCGCTCCCCGCGCACACCGGTGGGTGAGCGACGGCGCCCGGGCGCCGTACGGCAGGATGGTGCCATGAGCGTAGTGAAGATCAATGTGCTGACCGTCCCCCAGGAACAACGCGAGACGCTGGAGAAGCGCTTCGCTTCCCGCGCCCACGCCGTGGAGGGCTCCGACGGGTTCGAATGGTTCGAGCTGCTCCGGCCCGTCGAGGGCACGGACGACTACCTCGTCTACACGCGCTGGCGTGACGAGGCGTCGTTCCAGGCGTGGATGGAGGGGCCGATGAAGGCGGCCCATCAGGGCGGCGGCGACGCCGGGAGCGGTGAGCGCCCCAAGCCTGCGGCCAGCGGCTCCACGGTGTGGTCCTTCGAGGTCGTGCAGCAGGCGGCGCCGACCGGCGCATAGGCGAGCGCGCGTTGACGGGTGACCTGCCCGGTCCCCCTGCCCGGCCCGACCTGCCCGGCATGACCGCCCTATGACGGGCCGGGCAGGCCCCTCCGGTCTTCCCGGCCCCGGGACCTCAGCGGTCGATGGGCGGCAGCCGGGCCAGCCCGGTGTCGAGCATGATGCGTTCGACGGTCCTGTCCAGGATGCTGCCGGGGCCGATCACGGTCTCCAGGCCGTCGGGCAGTACATCGCGGGGGCGGTACCAGTCCCGTAGTTGGTTCGCGTCGACATCGTCGGCGATCGGCTTGGTGGCGTGCCGGGCCAGGGTCTCGGCGAACGGGACGTCGAGGTAGTACCCGTGGGTGGGCCCCCGGTGGTCGGCGCGCAGCCGGGCGAGCATGTCGCCGTAGTGGTCGGCGTAGAGGATGCCTTCGACCACCACGTGGTAGCCCGCGTCCAGTGCGTAGCGGGCCGTCAGGTCGATCAGGCCGATGTTCGCCGCCCCTGGCCGGTCGCGTTCGCGCAGCACGGTGCGGCGGAGGTTGTCCTGTCCGACCACGGCCAGTCCCCTGCCGAATCTGTCGCGGAGGCCGGACGCAACGCTTGACTTCCCCGACGCGCTGTTGCCGCGCAGGACGATCAGCCGGGTCTCCTCGGCGCCCACTTTCACGAGCACCACGCTAGCCGTCGCCGGTCCGGCTCGGGGCCGAGAACTTCCCTCAGCAGGTCACTCCCAGGGTGCACGTGGTCTCCTCCCGGCGGTTGATTCCTCACCACCTGCGCGTTTCTAAGATCATTCTTCGAGGAAACGGACCGACGGAACCGGTGGAACACGACATGACACTGCTGGATGTACTGCTGGACGCGGTCCGTGAGGCTCCCGGGCAGGTCGTCGTGCATGTCCGGGGCGACGGCAGCGAACGGACGGTCACGCTGCGCGAGCTTCTGGACGATGCCCTGCGCGTGGCCGGCGGCTTCCGGGAGGCGGGCGTCGCGCCCGGGACCTGTGTGCCGTTGCTCGCCGACCGCAGCGAGGACTTCCAGCCGATGTTCTGGGGCGCGGTGGCGGCCGGTCTGGTGCCGGTTCCGCTGGCTCCGGACGCCCGCCGGGTGCTGCCGGTCTGGGAGCACCTGGGGCGGCCGCCCGTCGTGGTGGACGCCTCGACCGCGTCGCTGACGGGTGAGCTCCCCTCCGCTGTGAACATTTTGGCTCTCGACGCCCTGCGGGAGGGGCCGTCGTCGCGGGAACCCGCCGCAGCCGGGCCGGACGACGTCGCGTTCCTCCAGTTCTCCTCGGGAAGCACCGGGGCGCCCAAGGGGGTGGAGGTGACGCACGGTGCGGTGCTGGCCAATCTGGACCAGATACGGGCCGCCTCGGCGCTGGGCGCCGAGGACGTGGTGGTCAGCTGGATGCCGTACTTCCACGACATGGGTCTCATCGGCACGCATCTCGCTCCGCTGGCAGCCCGGGCCAAGCAGGTCAAGATCGGCCCGCTGTCGTTCGCCAAGCGGCCCCGCGTGTGGTTCGAGGTGGCGGCCCGGCACCGGGCCACCGTGCTGTCCGCGGCCAACTTCGCCCTGGCGCTCGCCGTCCGCCGTGTTCCCGACGAGGTCCTGGCCCGCCTGGATCTCTCGGCCGTACGGCTGGTCCTGGTCGGGGCGGAGCCGATCGCGCCCGCGGTGTGGCGAGCCTTCGCCCTCAAGACGCGGCCGGCGGGGCTGGATCCGGCGGCCGCCCAACCGGTCTACGGCCTGGCGGAGGCGACCCTGGCGGTGACCTTCCCGCCGCCGGGGGAAGTGGCCGAGCCGCTGGTCCTGGACCGGGCGTCGTTGAGCGCCGGAGTGGCGGTGTACGCCGAACCGGGCGAAGGCGCCGTCGAGTTGATGGATGTCGGGCGGCCGGTGGCCGGCTGCGCCGTGCGCATCGTCGACGACGCGGGCGATGTCCTCGGGGACCGGCGGGTCGGGCACATCATGGTGAGCGGCCCCCAACTGGCCCGTGGCTACCACCGCCTGCCCGGTATGAGCGCGGAGGTGTTCGCGAGGGGGTGGCTGCGCACCGGTGACCTCGGCTTCCTGCGGGACGGTCGGCTGTGCGTCACCGGCCGGCACAAGGACGTGCTGTTCCTCAACGGCCGCACCTTCCACGCCACGGACATGGAAGCGGTGGTGGCGGCGACACCCGGGCTGCCTCCCGGTACCCCGGCGGTGGTCGGTTCGACCGACCCGGTCACCGGTGCGGAGCGGGTCGTGGTGTTCGTGCCCTGGGCGCGGCCCCCGCGCGATGCGGCGGAGGTGCTCGGACGCGTCGCGGCCCGGGTGCGCGAGGCACTGCTCCATGACGATGTGCGGGTGCTGGCCGTGCCGCCGGGGGCGTTCCCCCGTACGACGAGTGGCAAGCTGCAGCGTCGGCGGCTGCGGGAGCGTTTCGAGGCGGGTGCGTTCGGGTCCGGTGCTGTCGGGTCCGGTGCCTTCGGGGCCGGTGCTGTCGGGTCCGGTGCGTTCGGGGCCGGTGCTGTCGGGTCCGGTGCGTTCGGGGCCGGTGCTGTCGGGTCCGGTGCGTTCGGGGCCGGTGCTGTCGGGTCCGGTGCTGTCGGGTCCGGTGCGTTCGGGTCCGGTGCGTTCGGGACGGCTGAGCGGGCGGCGGCGGAGCCGCGCGCGAAGGCGCCCCTGGCTCGGACGGAGATCGTCGAGACCGTCCGGGAGGTCTGGGCGCGGGTGCTGGGCCGGCCCGCCGAGTCGATCGGGTCGCACGAGCTGTTCGGGAGCCTCGGGGGTACGTCGCTCAAGGCGATGGAAGTGCTGGTGGCCCTGGAGGACGCCTTCGGTGTGACGCTGCCGCCGGCGGTCATCCGCGACCACGGCACAGTGGCCGCACTCGCCCATCACCTCCTGACCGTGACGCCCCGTCCGCCGTCGCCATCCCCGGAAGCCGGGGAGAGTTCCACGCCGCGGACCGGAGCGACGGCCGGGGCGGACCGGACCGGCCGCGACACCACGAACGCCA
Organism: Streptomyces sp. NPDC058576; assembly: GCF_042718715.1. NCBI lineage: Bacteria > Bacillati > Actinomycetota > Actinomycetes > Kitasatosporales > Streptomycetaceae > Streptomyces > Streptomyces sp. NPDC058576. Next base: position 111,695 of record NZ_JBHXPF010000006.1, read on the forward strand.
CCGCCGCGTCCGCCACCGCCGACGCCTCCACCTCCGCGGCCGTCATCGGGATGGCGTGCCGGTTCCCCGGCGCCGACACCCCCGAGGCCTTCTGGGACCTGCTCGTCGACGGGTATGACGCCGTCACTCCCGTACCGCATGGGCGATGGGACGACGGCCAGGACCGTTCGGGGGCCCGACCGGCAGCTCCCCGGAAGCGTTGGGCGGCGCTGCTGGAGGACCCGGCCGCTTTCGACGCCGGGTACTTCGGCATCGGTGAGGACGAGGCGCGCGCCCTCGACCCGCAGGCACGGCTCTTCCTGGAACTCGCGCACGAGGCACTCGAACGCGCCGGATACGCGGGGCCCCGTCGGCGCGGTCGCAGGATCGGGGTGTTCGCGGCGGTCGGGGACAGCGGCTACCGGGAGGTCCTGGACCGGGCCTCGGCCGACGGCTCCCCGCTGCCCACCGCTCTCACGGGGAACCTGCCCGCCCTCATCGCCGCCCGGGTCTCGCAGAGCCTCGACCTCGACGGTCCCGCACTCGCCGTGGACACCGCCTGCTCGTCGGGGCTGGTGGCCCTGCATCTGGCCCGGCGCAGCCTGCTGGCGGGCGAGTGCGACCTCGCCGTCGTCGGCGGGGTCAACCTCCACCTGACCTCGACCCCGCACCGGCTGCTCGAAGAAGCGCAGGCCCTGTCCCCCAGCGGTCGCAGCCGCGCCTTCAGCGCCGACGCGGACGGCTTCGTACCCGGCGAGGGCGGCGCGGCGATCGTCCTGACGCGTCTGGAGGCGGCCCGGCTCGCGGACGATCCGGTGCTCGCGCTGGTCCGGGGCACTGCCGTCAACAACGACGGCCGGTCGATGAGCCTGATGGCGCCCAACCCGTTGCGGCAGCGCGAGGTCATCGGCCGGGCGTACGAGGCGGCGGGCGTCGATCCCGCCTCGGTGACCTATGTGGAGGCCCACGGGACCGGCACGGCCGTGGGGGACCCGATCGAGCTGCTGTCGCTGGCCCACGCGTTTCCCGTACGGCCCGACGGCGAGCCGCGGTTGCTCGGTTCGGTGAAGACGAACATCGGCCACCTGCTGAACGCCGCCGCGCTGCCCGCGCTGGTGAAGGTCGTGCTGGCCCTGGGCCACCGCAGGCTGCCGCCGTCGCTGCACCACACCCCGGCCTCGCCGAGCCTCGCCCCCGCGGGTTTCTCCGTGGTGGCCGAGGCCCGGGACTGGACGTCCGCCGGGCCCCGCGTCGCGGGGATCAACGCCTTCGGTTTCGGCGGCACCAACGCCCACGCCGTTCTCGAACAGGCCCCGCCCCCGCCGTCGCCGGATGTCGTGCGCGAAGTCGCTGTCGAGGGGCCCCATCTGCTGACCCTCTCGACGCACAGTGCGGGCGCGCTGCGGGACGCGGCGGGCCGGCTCGCCGAGCACCTGGAGAGCCGTCCGCGGCTGCGCGAGGGTGACGTGTGCCGGACCGCGAGCACGTCCCGGGACGAGGGGCCCCACCGGCTCGCGATCATCGCCGACGGTGATCTACGGGAACGGCTCGCCGCCGTCGCCGCCGGGACGGGCGAAGCGGGAACGGGCCATGCGGGGGCGGGCGACGCGGGAACGGGCGACGCGGGCGGGCGTGTCGGCGGCATCGTCCGTGCGCGGCCGCGCGTGGTCTTCCTCTTCCCCGGACAGGGCGCGCAGTTCCCCGGCCAGGACCGGGCGTTGTACCGGACGGCGTCGGTGTTCCGGGACACGTTCGACGAGGCTTCCGCGCTCCTCGGCCCTGTCCGCGGGCGGCCCCTGCGGGACTGGGGGCTGGACCCGGAGGTGGATCCGGCCGCGCAAGCCGCGACCGAGGTGGCACAGCCGCTCCTCGTCGCCTCCGGGGTGGCGCTCGCCCGCCAGCTGCGTACCTGGGGCGTTGAGCCCGACGCGGTCGCCGGGCACAGCGTCGGGGAGATCACGGCCGCCTGTGTCAGCGGGGTGCTGACCCTCCGGGATGCGGTGCGGTTCGCGGCCGAACGCGGCCGTCTCATGGGTTCGTTCACCGAGCCGGGCGCCATGATCGCCGTTCGCGGGGGTGAGGACGCGGTCGCCGGTGCGGTGGCGGAGTCCGATGGGGCCCTCGCCGTGGCCGCGTACAACGGTCCCGGGCTCCAGGTCCTCTCCGGGAGCGTCTCGGCCGTGGAGCGCGCCGCCCTCGCCCTCGACGCGCAGGGCATCCCCACCCGTCGGCTGCGGGTCTCCCGGGCCTTCCACTCACCGTTGATGCGGCCGGTCGCCGACCGGCTCGCCGACGCGGCCCGTGCGCTGACGCCGCAAACCCCGTCCGTCCCCCTGATGAGCACCGTCACCGCCGCCTGGCAACCGGTCCTCGACCCGGAATACCTGCGCGACCACGCCGAGCGCCCGGTGCTGTTCGGGGCGGCTGTGGAACGTCTGGCCCGGGAGGGGTACGACACCTTCGTGGAAGTCGGCCACGGCGCGACGTTGTCGGGTGCGGTCCGCGCGGCGACGGCGGCGTGCTCGTCCGGCGCGTCCGGCGCGTCCGGCGCGTCCGGCGCGTCCGGCGCGTCCGGCGCGTCCGGCGCGTCCGGCGCGTCCGGCGCGTCCGGTGCGTCCGGTGCGTCCGGTGCGTCCGGTGCGTCCGGCGGCGGAGTCTCGGTGCTGGGGGCCCTGCCGGGTCGTTCCACCGGCCGGGCGGACGCCGCACTGCTGCCCGTTGACGAGCACGGTGGTCGCAGGGCCCTACTGGAGACCGTCGGCCGCCTGTGGTCGCTCGGCGTGCCGCTGGACCGGACCGCGCTCGACGCGGGGCACCGTCGCGTTCCGCTGCCCACCTACCCCTTCCAGCGCAGCCGGTACTGGGCCGATCTGCCCGCGAGTCCTCTGCTGCACCGGGTCCGGTGGGAGGAGGCCGCCCCGCCCGGAAAGCCGGCGGGGACCGTGCGTTCGGTGCTGCTGACGGGACCCGACTCCGCGTCCGTCGACCGGCTCGCCTCGCAGCTCTCCGCAGCAGGCATGCGCAGGTACGAAGCGGGCGACGGGCGGCCGGACGCCGTGGTGCTGGTGGCCGGGCCCGCTCCCGTCCAGGACACGGGCGCCGCACTCGGCCGGGCCCAGGACGCCGCGCTGACCGCCTTCGGCGAGGCCCTCGCACGGTTCGACGAGACAGGCGCGGACCGGCTGCTGGTGGTGACCGAGGACGTGCATGCCACCGGCGCCGTACGGGAAGCGCCGCGGCCCGCCCATGCCGTCCTCGGCGGACTCCTGCTGGCGCTGCCGCAGGAGACCCCGCATGCTTCGGCCACCGCCGTCGATCTCTGTTCCCTGGACACCCCCTCCCAGCGCCTGACCGCCGTGCTGACCGAGCTGGAGTCGGGCCGCGGCGCTCCGGGCAGCGCCGCCACCGTCGCCTGGCGCGCGGGCCGCCGGCTCGCTCGCCGCTTCACGCCGCTCACGAGCGGCGCCGCAGCACGGGAGGAGGCGACGCGGTCACCGTTGCCGGCCGACGGCACCTTCCTCATCACCGGGGGTGGCGGCGGAATCGGCGCCGCACTCGCCCGGGACCTCGCCGGCCGGGGCCGACCGACCCTCGTGCTCACCGGGCGCTCCCCCGGGCTTCCCGTGGGACTGGCCGAGGAACTCCGTTCGCTGGGCGCCACGGTCCATTACCGCGTGGCCGACGTCTCGGTGGAGCGTGATGTCGATGGGCTCATCGCCGGACTGCCCCACCTCGACGCCCTCTTCCACGCCGCGGGGGTCGTGCGACCCGGCACCCTGCGGAACCGGCGTGCGGAGGAGACGGCGGACGCGCTGGCCGCGAAGACGCGGGGCAGTCTGCTGCTCTCGCTCGCCCTGCGCCGGCACGGGCTCGACCCGGCGGTCCGCGTCGCGTTCTCCTCCGTCAGCGCCGTGCTGCCCGGGCTCGCGGGCGCGCTGGGCGACTATGCCGGCGCCAACGCCTTTCTCGACGCGTTCGCGGCGTCGGAACGACACGCGGGCAGGCCCTGGCAGTCGGTGAACCTCACGGCGCTGGCCGGAACGGGCATGGCGGTGGCCCTCGACTCCGGGGCGGGAGTGGGCTCCCCCGCCGTGCGGAGCGGCGAAGGCCGGCCGGTCGACCTCGCGCCCGCGCTGGCCGCGCTCCGTACGGCATGCGGCGTCGACGCACCGCAGCTGCTGCTCGCCGACCTGACGCCGTCCTCGTGGCCCGCGCCCGTGGCGTCCCCGACCGCGACGGCGGGAGCCGAGGGAACGGAAGCCGGAACGGAAAACGGAACGGATCAGGCAGCCTCGGGCCGGGCGTCCGGCACCGGCGCCGACGTGAACCCGCGTACGCGCAGGGAGACCGAACCCCCCACCAGTACCGCGGCCTTGCTTCGCCGGCTGCTGGCCTCGGCGCTGCGTCTGCCCTCCGACACGGTCCCCGACGACGAGCCGTTCCTCACCCTCGGCCTCGACTCGCTCGCCGCCGTCGACCTCGTCCGGCAGCTCGAACGGGAGCTGGGCAGGACCCTGCCCGCCACGCTCTTCTTCGAGTACCGGACCGTCGCCGAACTGGCCGCGCACCTCGACGCCACGCCCTCCCTGTCCCGTCCCTCCGCCTCATCCGGCCCGCCCCCGGTGCCGGACGGGGCCCCCTTCCCGCTCACCCCTGTCCAACTCGCCCTGCACACCAGCAGCCGCCTCCACCCGGATGTGCCGGCCCACGGTTACGTCCGCCAGACCGTCCGGGGGCCCCTGGACGCCCAGCTCCTGGGCCGGGCGCTCGCCGCGCTCGCCGACCGGCACACCATGCTGCGGATTCGTATCGGGAGCACCGAGGGCACCGAGGGCACCGAGGGCACCGAGGGCACCGGGGACAGGATCGGTCCGACGGCACCGGTGCAGTACGTCGCCCCGCCCGCACCTCTGTCCGCCTGGTATGAGGTCCGCGAGCTGCGCGGCCGTATCGAGGAGCTCGAAACGGCCCTGTGCAACCGGCCGTTCGACCTCTCCGCCGACCCTCCCGTGCGCGCGGTCCTCGCCCGGGAGAGTCCGGAGCTGTCCCATCTGGTGCTGGTGATCCACCATGCGGCCGGTGACGGATACAGCCTCAACGTCCTCGCCAGAGAACTCTGGTCGCTCTACACCGCCTTCGCCCACGGGGACGCCCCGACACTGCCCGCGCTCGGCACCGACTTCGCGCGGTACGCGGCCGCGTCCGCCGACGAGCGGTCCTCCACGGACGGCGTGAGAGATCTCGCCGTCGACCGGCGGTACTGGGCGGGCCGACTGGCCTCCCGCGAGCCGCTGCGCCTGCCGTACGACGGTGATCTGTCCGCCCTTCCCACCGCTCCCCTGACCACGCATCAGAGTTCCCTCGACGCCGCGCTGACCGCCGCGTTGGAGAAGCGGGCCGCGGATCACGGCGTGAGCCTGTTCCATCTGCTGCTCGCCGTACACGTGCGCTGTCTGGCCCGGTGGAGTGGGCAGCGGGACATCGCGGTGAACGTCGCCCGCGCCCGGCGGGACGACCGCCTGGCGGGTCTGGACCGGCTCGTGGGGCCGCTTGCCGACACCCTCCCCCTGTTGTGCTCGACCGACCCGGAGGAGTCGCCGGAGACCCTGGCCGAGCGACTGGCGGGGATCTGGCTGGAGAGCGAGCAGCACGCCGGCCTCACCGGCCTGGACCTGGCACGGCTGCTGCCGACGGACCCGTCCGGGGCCGGCCCCCGGACGGTCAGCCCGGCCGGTTTCAGCTTCTCGCGCTTCCCCGCCGCCCTCGACGGGCGTTGTCCGGTGAGCGTGCGGCCGACCGCCGCCGGCACCGCCACCGCCGCGACCCGCCTGAGCCTGCTGTGCTGGCAGGACGAGACGGTCCTGCGCTTCTCGTGGAACTTCCCCGTCCGGCTCTTCGCCCCGGAGACGGTGGCCCGCCTGGACCGTGACTTCCACGACGCGTTGACCGCTCTGGTCCGGTCCCGGCCCGACACCCCCGACCGGCGTCCGACCGCTTCCGGAACCGTCCCCGGAAGCGGAAGCGGAATCCGAACCGGAGCGGACCGGCCCGCATCCGCCACGCTCGTACACCGCCTGGTCGAGCGGTTCCGGGCCAACCCGGACGCGGTCGCCGTCGACACCGGCGCCGCCACCCTGACGTACTCCGAACTCGACCGTGCCTCCCACGCCCTCGCGGCCTCCCTCCTGGCCCGCGGCGTCACCCCGGGAAGCCTCGTCGGGCTTCTCACCGAACCCGGCGCCGACACCGTCGTCTCGGTCGTCGCGGCCCTGCGCGCCGGGGCGGGCTGGGTTCCGCTGGACGCCGGCCACCCGACCGCGCGCCTGACGGACCAGCTCACGCGCTCGGGGGCCCGGACCGTGCTCTGTCACGCCGCGACCCGGGCGGTGGGAGAAACGCTCGGCGATATCACCCTGGTGCCCGTCGACGCTTCGGCGTCGCCGCTCTCGCGGGGTTCCGCCCCGTCCGGGAGCGGGACGCCCGCGCCCGACAGCCCGGTCGACGCCGACGGCATCGCGTACGTGATCTTCACTTCCGGGTCCACCGGCCGGCCCAAGGCCGTGCCCATCACCCACCGGTCGATGGAGAACTACCTCGCCTGGGCGATCGACACCTTCGGCTACGACGAGCACGACCGGCTCGCCCAGACCGCCTCGCCCTGCTTCGACGCCTCCGTCCGCCAGCTCCTCGCCCCGCTGCTCGTCGGCGCCACCGTGGTCACGGTGGACTGGGACCTGTTGCGCGATCCCGACCGGCTGCTGACCCACGTCGAACGCCGCCGGATCACCGTCTGGAGCTCCGTTCCCACGCTCTGGGAACAGCTCCTCGGCGCCTCCGAGGCACGGGTGCGAAACGGCGCACCGCTGCCGGACCTGTCCGCGCTGCGGTGGATCCATGTCGGCGGCGAGGCCCTGTCACCCGCGCACGTACGCCGCTGGTTCGACCTCTTCGGCCACGGTCAGCGCATCGCCAACCTGTACGGCCCGACCGAGGCCACCATCAACACGAGCTGCCACATCATCCGCGACCGGCCCGACGACCAGGTGCGGCGACTGCCCATCGGCCGCCCGGTCGCGGGTACGGAGGTGGAGGTCGTCGGCCCCGACGGAGAGCCGCGGCGGCCCGGCGAGGCCGGCGAACTCCTCATCTCCGGAATCGGTCTGACCCCGGGATACCTCGGCGAACCGGCTCTGACCGAGGCCGCGTTCACGGTTCGGCGCGGGCGGCGCTGGTACCGCAGCGGCGACCGGGTGCGGTGCTCCGAGGACGGCACCCTGGAATTCCTCGGGCGGCTGGACGACCAGGTGAAGATCCGGGGCAACCGGGTCGAGCCGGGCGAGATCGAAGCGGTGCTCCAGACCCATCCCGACGTCACCCACGCCGTCGTGCTCGCCCAGGACGGACGTCTCTCCGCCTTCGTGACCCCCGGTCCCGGATCGTCCGGGGAGGATGCCGTGGCGCTGCGGCGTCATCTGGCCACGTCGCTGCCCGCGTACATGCTTCCGTCCCGGATCACCCGTGTCGAAACGATGCCTCTCACGGGCACGGGCAAGATCGACCGCCGTGCGCTGGCGGCCCGCCGGGACGCGGCCTCGACCGTCCCGCCCGAGGCCGGCCCGGAGACCGGCATCGACGCGCGTACGGCAGACGTCCGCACACCGGTCCCCGCACCGGCCCGCACGGCACCCCGCACTCCGACCGAGATCCGGCTCGCCGCCATCTGGTCCGCTCTGCTCCAGGGCGACGACGTGTGCCGTGAGGACGACTTCTTCGTCCTGGGGGGTGACTCCCTGCTCGTGCTGGAGGTGTTCGCCCGGCTGGAGAAGCAGGGCGGGCCGCTGCCCCGGCCGACCGTCATCTACCGCAGCCGCACGCTCACCGCCCTCGCCGCCGCCGTGGACGCCGCCGCTGAAGCCGCGGTTCACGAAGCCGAGGACACCGCCGCCGACGAAGCCGCCGACACGTCGGCCGACACGTCCACCCCGGGAGGCGACGGGCTGGCCGAACGCCCCGAGGCGCTCGATCCGGGGGCCGCTCCCCCGCCCTTCCCTCTCACACCCACCCAACGGGGCTTCCTGCTGGCCGAAGCCATCGCACCGGGCACGACATCGTCCTGGCTCACCCGGTTGCGCCTGCGCGGCCGTCTCGACCCCGACCGCTTCCAGAGGGCGGTGGACGCGCTCGTCGGGCGCCACCCGATGCTGCGTACCGTCTTCCCCGCCGGGGCACGCCCGGCCGTCCAGCAGGAGCTACCGCCCTCGCTGCGCCTGCCGGTCGACTTCGAGGCCCTCGACGAACCGGAGCAGGTGGAGGAGCGGGTGGCCGCCGAGCGGGAGCGCCGGTTCGAACCCTGGGCCTGGCCCCTGCTGCGCCTGCGCGTGCTCACCGTCGCACCGGACGAACACGTCCTGGTGGCACACGCCCACCACATCATCGGTGACGGCTACAGCGCGGCGCTCCTGGTACGGGAGCTCACGACCGTGTACGACGCCCTGTCCCACGGTGAGGAACCGGCTCCGGCCCCGCTCCGCAGCACCTTCCGCGACCACGCGGTCCGTCTCGCGGAGCGCACGGACAGCCCCTCCGCCACCGGGACGGACCCCGGTGCGGGATCCGTCGCACCGACCGGCGAGGACCGGTGGGCGCGGCTGAGCGCGCCCTACCGGCCGCCCGTACTCTCCGCAGGTACGAGCACCGGCACTTCTCCGGGTGCCGCGCCGAACCCGCTCTTCCACACGCACGGGTTCACCGTCGACGCGGACCGGGTGGAGGCGCTGCGCAGGCTCGCGGCGCGCACCGGATCCACCCTCTTCGCCCCCGTACTCACCGCCTACTACCGAGCGCTCGCGGCCACCACCGGCCGGGCGGATCTGGTGCTGGGTCTCGCGGTGAGCGGCCGGGACCACTCCCTGCCCGACGCACACCGGGTGTTCGGTCCCTTCGCCACGGCTGTTCCCCTGCGGCCGGCGGGTCCGGCGTCCGGGCGGTCCGACGAGGCGGGCTTCGAGGACGATCTGCGGCGCGTCGCCGCCGAGGCCGCCGAGGCGCGGGCGTACGAGGGGGCCGTGCCGCCGCTGCCCGGCGGGCTGCCCCTGGCCTCCCAGTTCTTCTTCACCTTTCTGGACTTCTCCGCCCTGGGCCCGGAGAGCGGAGAGACGCTGACGGTCACCCGGGAGGACGGCGACAGCGTGTACACGCCGCCTCCGGCCGGTACGGATGTGTTCCTGGCCGCCGGTCCGGAGGGCGGGCGGCTGAGGATCACCGTGCGCGCGGCGGCGACGGCGTTCACCCCCCGGGCGCTGGCCGTGTTCGCGGACGCGGTACGCGACGGACTGGCCCAGGCGGCCTCGGCAGAGCCCGGTCCCGGCCGGCGCCCCCGCCCGCACAAGCCTGACCACCCCGGCGGGGACCAGCGGATGGACGCCGCGCTCGTCGGCTATCTGCCGTCCCCGGCCGACCTCGCCCGGCTGGCGGGTCTCCCGGACGCGGCCTTGCCGCGCGAGGAGTTGCGCACCCTGCTGTTCCCCGACGGGCGACCGCGGCTCCTGGAGACGCTGCGTACGCCGCTGGGCCGTTCCGGTTTCGTGTGCGTCCCGCTGTTCGCGGACGAACTCGCCCCCGGCGACAGCCTGCTCGGGCACACCACGCGCGGGGTGGAGCTCGCCTCGTCCCTCGGCGCGCGGGCCGTCTCGCTCGCGGGCATGATCCCCTCGCTCACCGGATACGGCTTCGACGTCCTGCGGGCCGTCGGCACGGCGGGGGCGATCGCTGCCGCCCCCGCTGTCACCACCGGTCATGCGGCGACCGTCGTGTCCGTCGTCAGGACCGTGCACGCCGCTCTCGACGCGACGGGGCGGCAGCTGGGCTCTCTCACCGTCGCGTTCGTGGGGCTCGGGTCGATCGGCTCCTCCTCCCTGGAGCTGCTGCTCACTCTGGCCGGGCGGCCGCCCGCGCGGCTGCTGCTCTGTGACGTGCCGGGCAGTGGGCCACGGCTCAAGGAGCTGGCCGACACCCTCGTGGAGCGCCGTCTCGCCGAGGTGGTGGAGGTGGTCGAGTCGGACCGGGAGTTGCCCGACGCGGTCTACGGGGCCCGCCTGATCGTCGCGGCGGTCAGCGGGGGCAGCACGCTCCTGGACGTCGACCGTCTCGCACCGGGTACGACGGTGGTCGACGACTCGTTCCCGCACTGCTTCGACACGTCTCGCGCCTTCGCCCGGATGGAACGGGCGAAGGACGTCCTGGTCGTCGGCGGCGGGCTGCTGAGCGCCGGGCCCGCCCAGCGGCAGGTGGCCGAGGGGCTGCCGGCCGCCGCGGTGGCCGGCTATCTGGCGCAGCCGATGGTGCCGGACACCGTCGCGTCCTGCCGGCTGGAGTCCTTGCTCCACGCCTCGGGGGCCGGCGTTCCGCTCGTCCACGGTCCGGTCGACACGGCCACGGGCCTCGCCTACTGGGAAGCGGCGGAGGCGACCGGTATCCGCGCCGCGCCCCTTCATCTCCTCACCCGCACCATCGACCCGGGGATGCTCGACCGCGTTGTCAGTGGCCGGGATTAAGTTCGTACACGTCCCGCCGAGACGGTGTGGACATCCCCTTTCGCATGCATGGGAGTTGGCGCGTTGTCGGTCTGGGAGCAGTCGAGTACCGCGCGGGTGATGGCGCCCGCGCGCCCGCGGAAGCTGGCCAAGGTGCCGTTCGTCGAACTGGCCGACGGGCGGTTGCAGGGAGTCGTCTCCAGCGGATCGGATATCGGGCGGGTGTACGTGTCGTCGGTGGCGGCGCGGACGTACGCGTTCTCCTGCAGTACCAACAACAACCGGCCCTGCGGCGGTGCGCACGGCATGTTCTGCAAGCACATCCAGGCGCTCGTCGGCGAGGCGGTGCTGCAGTACGGCGCGGAGCGCGTCGCCCGCTATCTCGCGGTGGAGCCCCCGGACGGGGAGCCCGACGCCCATTCCCTCACCGCCGCCATGACCGCGAAGCGGCCGGAGAAGGCCGACTCCTCGGCGGCTGCCCAGGTGTTCAACCGGTTCCTGCGGCACCTGGCCTATCTCGAACTGACCCCGGTCACTTCACCGTTGCCCGAGATGCAGTGGTTCCCGCCGACGCGGGCGGTGGCCTGATGCGCGGCGACCTGCTGGCCGATCCGGTCGAGTGGCTCGACGAGGCGCTCGCCGCCGTGGACGCCTTCGACGGGGCACTGGTGGCCGGTCTGCTGCGGCCGGGGCCCGCCCAGGCATCCGCGGTTGCCGGGCTCGCCGACGCCGTCGCCGGGACTCCGCTGGCCGCGCGGGTCGCGGAGGCGGCCGGCCGGGCGGCAGCCGGGGCCGCCGGGGAGGACGACTTCGTGGCGCTGGCCGCCGCCCGTGGCGCGCTGCTCGGCTCTGTGCACGACGCCTTGACGCAGCGGATCGAGGAGGCGGTAGGGCGGCCCGTCGGGGCGGAGCCGGCCGCATCCGCCCTCGCGCCCGCCGCGCCGGAGCAGGGGACGAACCTCCTCGCGGCGGCCCGCAGCTGGCTGTGCGACCTCGCCCGCAGCGGCTGGCGGGGCATCGACCACGAGCTGGTCGCCGGAGCCGCGCCGGTGGTCTCCGCGATGCTGCCCGATCCGGGGCTGCGGCGTCGGGCGACGCTGCTCGACGGGTTCGCCGCCGAGCTCGCCGCGTCGTGCCCGGGGGCGACGCTGGAGCGCGTGCCGGTGCGCCGCTGGGGTGATCTGTGGTCGCGCGCCCTGCTGTTGACGGTGCCGGGGTCCGCCGGGGAGCGGCCCGCCGAGGCGGTGACCGGTCGTCTGCTGCCACTGGGGGTCGATGTGCAGGAGCACGCGACGGCCGTACAGGCCCAGGTCCACGCCGTGTTCGAGCCGGCGGACGGAGGCGTACCGCGTCTGGTGCGGGCCGGGGTGTCGGCGCCGAAGCCCGACACGGTGGTCGGGGCGGGCCTGTGGCAGTTGCTGCGTCCCCACATGTCCTTGCTCGGCGCCGTGAGTGAGGGCCGGTCGATGGAGCTGGACGCCGTGCCGGTGACCGTCGAGGGGGATCTGCTCTGGGACGACGAGCGGGCCCGTGCGGGTGAGCCCACCGACGCCTTCGCCACGGCGCGCGTGATGCTCGCCGCCGCGACGTCCGCCCGTGTCGCGCCGCTGGACCGGCATCCCGTGCGGATCGCCGTGCCGGTGCTGCTGGAGGGGTACGCCCCGCACCGCGAGGAGGACCGCCTCGCGTTCGATCTCGCCGGGCGGCTCCTGGCCGTCGACACCGACCGGATCCCCGCCGCCGGCCCGCTGACGCCCGAGGCGGTCGCCGCCTCCCACTCCTGCGTCGGGCTCCTGCGCTGGGACGCCGGGGAGTTCCTGCTCCAGCCGCTCGCGGTCGAGTCGACCGTGCGGAAGAAGACCGTCGCCGTGCACGCCGGGGCGTGGGCGGGCGGCACCACCGACAAGGCCGGTGTCCGGGCGGAGAAGGCCGCCACCGACGCCGTGGCCGTGCTGCGCGAGCGCGCGGGAAGGCTGTTGCGGACATGACCGAGGATCTCGCCCGGCGGTCGCCGGGCTCTGACGTCCCGTCCCCGGCCGGGCCCGACCCGTACGAGAACCGCCGCCAGGTGCTCTACTGGCGGCTCCTGGCCCGCCTCTTCGACGGCGAGGAGCAGCCCGCGCTGGAGTCGGCGAGCCTGGGGGTGGTCGAGGACATCGGGCTGCCGTCTGCGCTGCTGGACCCCGGGACCTCGGTCGACTCGCTTGTGCAGCGCCATCCGGAGCTGGCCGCCGAGTTCGACGGGCTGATGACGCCGGACGACGATGCGGAAGGCTCACGTGACCGGGCGGCGGAGGTGCGGCGCGCCGCGCTGGTGTCGAAGGTGCTGCTCAATGTCTTCGCGACCGGATCGAGCGCGGTGACCGCCGAGCAGTTGGCGCGCTGGCAGTCCGACGCGGGCTGGCTGGAGCGTGCGCTCGGCTGTCCGCCGGGCGGGCTGCTCGGCGGGCGGGCGGCGGGCGCGGGCCTGGACGCCGGCGGCCTCGGGCCCGAGCTGGCGGCGATCGAGGGCGACCTCGTGGGGCGCATGCGGCTTCGGGAGGTGCTGGCCGATCCGGCGCTGGCCGCGCGGCTGACGCCCAGCATGTCGCTGATCGAGCAGTTGCTGCGCGACAAGGGCAATCTGTCGGGTGTGGCCCTCGCCAACGCCAAGTCGCTCATCCGCCGTTACGTCGACGAAGTGGCCGAGGTGCTGCGTACGCAGGTGGAAAAGGCCACCGTCGGGGAGCTGGACCGATCGGTGCCGCCCAAGCGTGTCTTCCGCAACCTCGACCTGGACCGCACGATCTGGAAGAACCTCACCAACTGGAGTCCGGAGGAGGAGCGGCTGTATGTGGACCGCCTCTACTACCGGCACACCGTGCGCCGGACGACGCCGCAGCGGCTGATCGTGGTGGTGGACTAGTCCGGTTCCATGGTCGACTCGATGGTGAACTGCACCATCCTGGCGTCCATCTTCGCCGGGCTGCCGAAGGTGGACGTGCATCTCATCGCCTACGACACGCGCTCGGTCGATCTCACGCCGTGGGTGCACGACCCGTTCGACGTGCTGCTGCGCACGAATCTCGGCGGTGGGAACGACGGCCCGGTCGCGATGGCGATGGCCCGCCCGAAGATAGCCGAGCCGAAGAACACCGTCATGGTGTGGATATCCGACTTCTACGAGTTCGACCGCTCCCAGCCGCTGTTCGAGGGCATCGAGGCCGTGCACCGCTCCGGGGTGAAGTTCATCCCCGTCGGCTCGGTGACCAGCTCCGGGCGGCAGGAGGTCAACCCGTGGTTCCGGGAGCGGTTCAAGGCCCTGGGCACGCCCGTGGTCTCCGGACACATCGGCAAGCTCGTGCACGAACTCAAGACGTTCCTCACCTGAGGTCCCGCGGACCCGGTTTTCCCGCCTCCCCGGCTTCCTCTCCTTCCCCGCTGCTTCCCCGACTTTTCCTGGCTGCCCAGAAAGGCCTACTCATGTCCGATGTGTTGCGCGCCCCTGCCGAGACCAAGTACGCGGAGGAGCTCGACTGGCTGGAGTCGGTCGACGACAGCCCCAAGCCGTTCTCCTGGCGGCTGTCCCCGAAGATGGTCCGGCTCTTCATCCTGGGGTCCGAGCGCGCCGACGGCCTGGACCGGGAGATCTCGCAGAAGTGGTTCGGCGACCGGAGCTTCGTGGAGCGGTCGATCGTCACCCTCGCCTCCGACCGGGGTCTGCTGCTGATAGGAGACCCCGGCACCGGCAAGAGCTGGCTGGCCGAGCTGCTGTCCGCCGCGATCTCCCGCAACTCCACGCTGGTGGTGCAGGGTACGGCCGGCACGACCGAGGACCACATCAAGTACGCGTGGAACGTCTCCAGGGTCATCGCCGAGGGACAGTCGCGCGATTCGATGATCCCGTCGCCGATCATGACCGCGATGGAGACGGGCGCCATCGGCCGCTTCGAGGAACTGACCCGTTCCACCAGCGACGTCCAGGACGCGCTGATCTCGATCCTCTCGGAGAAGTACATCTCCGTCCCCGAGCTGCGGAGCGACGGCGCGGACGCCGGCGACAACATCGTCTTCGCCAAGCCCGGCTTCTCGATCATCGCGACCGCCAACAGCCGTGACCGGGGCGTCAACGATCTGTCGTCCGCGCTGAAGCGCCGCTTCAACTTCGTCCGCGTCCCGGTCGTGACGAACAAGAAGAGCGAGGCGGAGATCGTCCGCTTCCGCACCGAGGAACTGCTGCGCCGGCACGCCATCGACCTGGACGTGCCGCCGACGCTCCTCGACATCCTGCTCCAGAGCTTCGCCGATCTGCGGACCTCGGCCGCGGCGGCGGGCAGCGACGACGAGAAGCTGGAGTCCGCGCTGTCGACGGCGGAGCAGATCGGTGTGCTGGAGGACGCCGTCCTGCACAGCAACTTCTTCGGCGAGCGCACACTGACCGCCCGGACCCTCGCCTCCTCGCTCGTCGGCTCCCTCGCCCGGCGGGACCCGGAGGACCTGGCCATCTTCAACAAGTACCTGCACGGTGTCGTCGAGCCGCGCAGCAAGCAGGAGGGCGGCTCCTGGCCGGAGTTCCTGGACGGCGGCCGCGACACGATCGCCACACTGTCATGAGCGGGTCCCCCACGAACGGCACCGGAGAGACGTCGTTCTCGGCGCTGCGCGGGCAGTTGCACGAGGCCGCCGCAGCATTCGCCGGCGGACCCGACGCGCTGGAGGGCATCCTCCTGGGCATGGTCGACGACGTCGACCGGGCGGTGCGCGAGCCGCTGGAGATCTTCCCGGTCTGCCACCACTCCCCCGCCTCCGCCCTCGCCATGGCCCGTCGGCTGCGCGAGAAGCAGCCCAAGGTCGTGTACCTGGAGCTGTGCGAGGACATGGCGCCGCTCCTCGACGAGCTGCGCAACTGCCGCCTGCCGGTGGCGGTCCAGGCCTTCGCGAGCGACGTGGACGGGTTCCCCGCCGAGTGGGCCCCGCTGTCGGTCGTCGCCCCGATCACCGAGGCGTCCGCCGAGTATCAGGCCATCGCGTACGCGCTGGACACCCCGGGCGTCGAGCTGGTCCTCGTCGACCGGTCATCGGACCACGTCTTCCAGTGGG
Source organism: Streptomyces sp. NPDC058576 (assembly GCF_042718715.1). NCBI lineage: Bacteria > Bacillati > Actinomycetota > Actinomycetes > Kitasatosporales > Streptomycetaceae > Streptomyces > Streptomyces sp. NPDC058576. The sequence goes on from NZ_JBHXPF010000006.1 coordinate 127,285, forward strand.
ACAGCCGCCACGGCGAGCGCACTCCCAAGGAGCCGTCCGGTCCTGCGGGCGGGGCTCCGGAGCCCGAGGGGGCGCTGCACGGTGAGGCGGTCGGCGTGGAGATCGGCGACCTGCGGCCCCGCTTCGCGGAGCTGGAGGAGCATCTGCTGCGCCACGGCAAGGTCCGGCACTGGTCGGAGTGGTGGCACCAGTACGTCGAGGTGCCGCTCGGTGACAGCGACCACGACGCCTACCGCCAGGTGATGTTCCTCGTCGGCAGCCTGTTCCGGCGGCTCGCTCCCGGCGACGGGGACCGGGTGCGGGTGGACGAGGAACGTGAGCGGTACATGTGGACCCGGATGCGCGAGCACCTGGCGTCGAGCGGGGCGGACCCGCAGGACTGCCTGTATGTGTGCGGCGCCTTCCACGCGGCCAGCCGGGTCGAGGAGTTCGGGGTGGCGGGCAGCGCGTCGTATCCGATCTCCCCGCGCTCCGCCACCAGCTGGCAGCACGGGCTGATCCCGTCCAGCCATGCGGCGATCGAGGCGCAGTTCGGGCTGGCTTCGGGGTCGGTGTCGATCGCCGCGACGCAGTGGGCGAAGAACCTCAAGCGCACCCGGGTGCGGCCGTACCGGCTGGCGGGCCAGGACGGTGCGAGGAAGTCGGCGGTGTCGAGGAAGGCCGCCCCGGCTCTCCCCGCCGCCCCCGCTCCCCCGCAGGGCGTCGCCGCGGACCGGCTCTCCGGCTTTCTGCGACGGCCGCCGGTCCTCGACACGCTGGACGAGGCCGAGCTGCTGGGCTGGTCGGTGGAGATCGTGCGCGCGGCGCGGCGCAGTGGATATCTGGCGTCCACATCCGACGCCATCGCGGTGTTCGAGACGTCGATCCTGCTCGCCGGGATGCGCGACCGGGCCAAGCCCACCCCGTACGACTTCCAGGACGCGGCGATCACCTGCATCGAGAAGGACTCGGTGCCGGGCCGGCGGGACGTGCGGCGTCTCGTCGAGATCATGATGGGCGGCGACCGGATCGGCCGGGTCGGCTACGACGCGCTGCCGCCGCTGGCCCGCGATGTGCACGACCGGCTCGCACCGCTGGAGTTGAAGCTCCAGCAGCGAGGCGTGCGGCGCGCCCTGCTGGACATGAACTCCCGCCCGGAGCTGGGGGCGTGCTCGGACGTGCTGTGGATGCTCCGCCGGCTGATGCCGCACGGCACGGCCCGGCCGATCATGGGTGAGCGGAAGCTCGGCGAGCGTTCGATCCAGGAGTCGTGGGACCTGGCGCTGGGCACCCATCAGCGGGCGCTCATCGAGCTCGGTTACGAGGGTGTGAGCATCGAGCAGGTCCTCGAACAGCGGCTGCGCCGCGACGCCTACGGGCCGCGGGCGACGACCGCGGTCGTCCTCGCCGCAATCGAGGACGCGACGCTGTACCTCCGCGGCCGCCGTCTCGGCGATGAGCTGGGCGCCCGCGCCCTGGAGGTCCTCATCGCCGAGCGCACCGTCGACGGGGCACCGGAGGTGCTGCGCCGGATACGGGGGCTGCTGGCGTACTACCGGACCGGCGAGCCGGTCCTGCCGCCGTGGGTGGAGTCGTTCGTCAAGGCGGGTTACGCGCACTACTGCACCTTGCTGCCGACGGCGTTCACGGACGAGGACGCGACCGCGGGCCAGGTGGCGGCGATGCTGGGCTTCCTCTTCAGCATGGAGGGTCTGGCGCTGTCCCTGGGCTGCGACCGGGCGCAGCTGGAGCTGGCCGTCGCCCAGTCCCGCCCCACGGATCCGGAGCGGACGGCGCTCCTGTGGGCGGCGCAGGTGCAGCTCGGCGCTCTGTCCCGGGCCGAGCTGCGGGAGCGCTGCGACGAGCTGCTGGCGAACCCGATGGTGGTGCCCGCCTATCCGCGCTATCTGAGCGGCTTCGTGCACGCGTTGGTGCCGGTGCCGGGGCTGGCGGACGTGGTGGTGGAGGCGGTGTCGAACGCGTTCGGGCGGCTGCCGGATCCGGTCCTGCTGCCGTGGCTGCCGACCCTGGTCACGACGCTGCGCGCCGGAGCGGCTGACCTGGCCCCGCTGTTGATCCGTGAGGCGGGGCGGATCTTCCCGGCCCGGCTCGCGGCGCTGGACGCGTGGGTGCCGCCGTGGCGCGAGGTGGCGGAAGCCGATGCGTCGGCCGTCGGCCGTGCGCGGACGGCCGGAGACCGGAGCCGTGGTGCCGCGCTGCTCTTCGCCCACCCGGGGGCGCTCGACGCGGTCGCGGAGCTGCTGGGCTGCGACGGCAGATGGGCCGAGCCCGGGGTGGGCCCGGCGGGTTCGGCCGGTGCCGCGCTGGCGGCCCGTCACCCGGACACCGCGATCGCGTGGGAGTCGCTGCTCACGGGCGCGTGAGGGGGAGGTGCGCGCCGCGCGGGAGGTGCGCGCCGCGCGGGAGGTGCGCGGCGCGGGCGTCTTACGCACGCCGGGCGTTCATGTCGGCCTCCGACGAAACCGGGCATCACGGTGTTCGCCGTGATGCCTCGCCCCGCCACGTCCTTTGCCACCGCAAGCGCCAGCGTCTCCAGCGCGCCCTCGGTCAGGGCGTAGGTCACCGACACCGGAACCGACCGGTGGGCGGCGGCCGACGAAAGGTTGACGATCCGTCCGCACGGAACACCTCGTACAGGGCTTCGGCGTCTCCCTGAATACCGAGCGTGAACGGCGACCAAGGCCCGGTAGCGCGCCGTCGGGCCATCGCCCGACCGATGGCGCGGCCGGCGCCCGTGACCCACGCGCCCTTCCCGCCGTCGAACCCATGACTCCGCCGCCCTGCCTCGATCGCTCCGCAGGTCTCTCGAAGCGCAGCCGTGCCAGGTGTACGAACCCTGCACCCATCTGCTTGATATTGATTGAAAAGCTCGCCTAATATGCAGCTTCGAGCATCAATCGCCGGGAACCGCGAACAGGGAGCACAGATGACACACGTGGCTCAGGAGCTGGCCAGCCAGCCCGACTGCTGGCAGGTGGCCGCCGGCATGGCGGACGGACTGGCCCACCGGCTTCCGGCGGCCGGCGAGCGCATCGCCGTGATCGGCTGCGGGACCTCGTACTTCATGGCCCAGGCCTACGCGGCTCTGCGGGAGGGCAGCGGTCAGGGCGAGACCGACGCCTTCGCCGCATCCGAGTTCCCGGCCGGCCGGCCCTACGACCGGGTCGTGGCGCTGAGCCGCTCCGGCACCACGACGGAAGTGCTCGCACTCCTCGGGCAGATCGGTGACACGACCCGCCGCACGGTGGTCATCGGCGACCCCGACACCCCGATGGCGGCGATGGCCGACGACACGATCGTGCTCCAGTTCGCCGACGAGAAGTCCGTCGTGCAGACCCGTTTCGCGACCTCGGCGCTGACCCTCCTCCGCGCCCATCTGGGGCTGCACAGCGACGCGGTCATCGAGGACGCCCAGGTCGCGCTGGCCGAGCCGTTGCCCGCCGGACTGGTGGAGTGCAGCCAGTTCACCTTCCTCGGGCAGGGGTGGAGCGTGGGGCTCGCCAACGAGGCGGCGCTGAAGATGCGCGAGGCCGCGCTCGCCTGGACCGAGGCGTACCCGGCGATGGAGTACCGGCACGGCCCGATCAGCATCTCCACCCGCTCCACCGCGACCTGGATGCTCGGCGAGGCCCCGTCCGGACTGATGGACGAGGTGCACGCGACCGGCGCCCGATGGGTGGCCGGCGGCCTCGACCCGCTGGCGGAGCTGGTGCGGGTGCAGCGGCTGGCGCTGGCCATCGCGAACGCGCGCGGTCTCGACCCGGACCGGCCGCGCCACCTGACCCGCTCGGTCATCCTCAGCAGCACGGCCTGACGGCACAGGCCACTCCCTTCCCCCGCTTACCGGTCCCTCATCCCGGAGTCGCCATGCCCATCGCCGCCACCGGCGATCTGATCGCCGAGGCCGCCGCACAGCACAGTGCGGTCGCCGCGTTCAACGTCATCACCCTGGAACACGCGGAAGCCATCGCCGAGGGCGCGGAGGCCGCGGGGTCGCCGGTGATCCTGCAGATCAGTGAGAACGCCGTCGCCTACCACCGGGGCCGGCCGCGGCCGCTCGCGCGCGCCGCGGCCGAGATCGCCGACCAGGCGGCCGTACCCGTCTCCCTGCACCTCGATCATGTGCAGTCCACCGAGCTGCTGCACCGGGCGGCGGACTGCGGTTTCAGTTCGGCGATGTTCGACGCAGCCCGGCTGCCGTACGCGGAGAACCTGGCGACCACCCGCGCCGCCGTCGTCTGGGCACACGAGCGGGGCCTGTGGCTGGAGGCGGAGCTCGGGCAGGTCGGCGGGAAGAACGGGGAGCCGGCTCTCGACGCCCATGCACCCGGGGCCCGTACGGATCCGGGCGAAGCGCGGTCGTTCGTCGCGGCCACCGGGGTCGACGCGCTGGCCGTGGCGGTCGGCACCTCGCACGCCATGACCTCGCGGGACGCGGTCATCGACCACGCTCTGCTGAGCGGGCTGCGGGAGGCGGTGCCGGTCCCGCTGGTGCTGCACGGTTCGTCCGGGGCCTCCGACGAGGAGCTGGCCCGCGCCGTGAGGGGCGGGATCCGCAAGGTCAACATCGGCACCGCGCTCAACATCGCGATGACCGGCGCGATACGGGAACGGCTGGCCCGCGACGACCGGGGCGTGGACCCGCGCCGCTATCTGGCGGACGGCCGGGACGCGATGGCCCGCACGGTGGCCCGGATGATCGCGGTGCTGCCCTCGGGGCGTGCGCACGCCGCGTGACAACGGAGAGCCGGGGGGGGGGCGGCAGGCGCGCTGCCGGCCGGCCCCCGGCGTCTTCCTGGCGTCACGTCAGGCCGGCTCCCCCGGCCCCCATTCCCGCAGCAGGGCCGTGAGATCCGCCCGTACCCGCCGCCCCGGGGCCGGTGCGACCGGCGTCGACGAGGGCACGGCCAGCACCCGGCAGCCCGCCGCCTCGGCTGCGGCCACTCCGGTGGGGCTGTCCTCGACCGCCAGGCAGGCCTCGGGCGGCAGTCCCAGACGCGCGGCCGCCTTCAGATAGGGGTCCGGGAAGGGCGTGGAGCGGTCGCTCTCGCCGTCCGCCACCGTCGTACGGAATGCCTCGCCGCCCAGGGTGCGCAGGACCGTGTCCACCACCCGGCGCGGCGAGGCCGACACCAGAGCCGCGGGCAGACCCTCCCGCTCCAGCCGGTCCAGCAGGGCGCGAGCCCCGGGCCGCAGCCGCACGCCCGCTTCGACCGCGGCGAGGAAGGTGTCCTCCAGCTCGGATTCCAGCGCGGCGGCCGTGGTGGGCTCCGGGCACAGCTGTACGAGGCGGACGGCGGTGTCGGCGCAGGTGCGGCCGAGGACCGCGGTCCCGTCCTCCTCGGTGAGGGTGTGGCCGTGGGCCGCCGCGACGGCGCGCGACGCCTCCAGCCGGAGCGGCTCGGTGTCGACGAGCGTGCCGTCCATGTCCAGGAGCACACCGCGCGGCACGGTGGGCACCTGACGTCCGTCCAGCGTCCAGTGCGAGTCGGGCGTGCGGTCCAGGGCCGCGTACACCTGGGCGGCGACATCCTCGTGGCGGACCGGGCGGGCGGGGCGGGCCCCGGCGGTGACGTCCGGGCCCGCGCAGGCGAGCCACGCGGTGCGTTCGGCCGGGCTGTCACCGCCGTGGCCGCCCCCGTCCCGGTGCCCGTGGTCGGTGACGACGAGGACGGTCCAGGCCTCGTCCTCGTACGAGGGCCGGGAGCGCAGGGCGGCGAGCAGGGCGCCCAGGCGGCGGTCGGCCGCCTCGACCGATGCCTCGTACGCGTTGCCGCAGCCGAGGTGGTGGGCCGTCTCGTCGGGGGCGCCGAGGTGGATAAAGGACGCCTCGGGATCCTCGTGGGTCAGGACGGCCACCGCGTCGCGCACGGTCGAAGCGTCGGCCTCCTCCCAGGCGGCGGGGGTGTCGGCGGTCGGAGCGCAGTGGGTGAGCCGGGTGGGCCGGCGGAGCATCGGGCCGCCGTCGGCGACGGTGACCAGCGGCTCCCAGGCCGCCGCGACATAGGTGCGGCGGCCGTCCTGGCGGGACAGGCGGGTGGCGAAGTCCGGGAAGACGCCGAGGCGGTGGCCGCTGAAGTCGTTGCTCCACACGGCGTGCTTGGTGACGCCCACGCCAGTGACGATCGTCGCCCAGCACGGCCCCGACATGGTGGGCGTGCCCTCCCCCACCGTCACCGGGGCCAGGAAGCCGGCGTCGGCCACCACGTCGAGGTGCGGGGTGGGGACACGGTGCAGGGTGTCGAGGCGCACTCCGTCGATGCCGACGACGAGCACGCGGCGGGCACGGGTCATGACAGCTCTCCCGGAGAGGTACGGGGGTGTGGGTACGGGAACGGGTTCAGGCCTGCTGGTGCAGGGTGCGGGGGTCCACCGCGTGGGCGAACGGCAGGCCGTGCGCGTACCGTTCGAGCTCGTCGACGGCGGCGTCCGCGAGCCGGTGGAGTTCGCCGCCCTGCGAGCCGGCGATGTGCGGGGTGAGCAGCACGTTCGGCAGGTCGTAGAGGGGCGAGTCGGCGGGCAGGACTTCCGGTTCCGTGTGGTCGAGGACGGCGTTCAGGCGTCCGGTGGCCAGTTCCTTCACCAGCGCGTCGGTGTCGACCAGGGAGCCGCGTGCGGTGTTGACGAGGGTCGCCCCGTCCTGCATCAACGCGAGGCGCGGGGCATCGAACAGGTGGCGGGTTCCCGGGAGTTCGGGGGCGTGGATGGTGACGACGTCGCTCTCGGCGGCCAGGGCGTCGAGCCCGGCGCGCTCCACACCGAGGGCCCGGGCCGCCGCCTCGTCGAGGTACGGGTCGTGGACCAGGACGCGCAGATCGTAGGGGCGCAGCAGTTCGACGACGCGGCGGCCGATGCGGGAGGCGCCCACGATGCCCACGGTCCGGCGGTAGTTGCCGATGCCGGGGAACCGTTCGAGGAGGTTCACGCGGGAGCGCGACCGACGGTAGAGGCGGGCGCTCTCCAGGATGTTCTTGTTGGCGAAGAGGATCGCCGCGACCGTGTACTCGGCGACCGGGACGGCGTTGGCCGTGGCGGCGGTGCTGACGGCGATGCCGCGGTCCCAGACGTCCTGGGTGATGTGGTGCTTGACGGAGCCGGCGGTGTGGATCACGGCGCGCAGCCGGGGCATCGCGCTCAGGGCCGTCGGGTCCAGGGGCGGGCAGCCCCAGCCGGTGAACAGCACCTCGGCCTGATGGAGCCCGGTGCGCTGGGCGGGGTCGTCGGCGCCGAAGTCGGTGACGAGGAGGCCGGGGACGAGGTCGGCGACGCGGGCGAGCCGGTCCAGGGCCGCGGGGGCCAGGACCGCCGCACGGGTCTCGCCGCTCATCGCCAGGACGGTGCGGGGGCGGGCCCGCCGGTGCGGGGCGGGGTGGCTCACTTGACGGCTCCTGCGGTGAGGCCCGAGCGCCAGAAGCGCTGGAGGCAGAGGAAGGCGACGATCAGGGGGACGACGGCGACGAGGGAGCCGATGATGACCAGCGGGTAGAGCTCGGGCTGCTGGTAGACGTTCTGGTTCCACATGAAGAGGCCCAGGTTGACCGGGTAGAGCCGGTCGTCGTTGAGCATCATGAGCGCGCCGTAGAAGTTGTTCCAGCTCGCGGTGAAGGAGAACAGGAAGATGGTCACGAAGCCGGGCGCGAGCATCGGCAGGGCGACCTTCACGAAGGTCCGCACCTCCCCGGCTCCGTCGACCCGGGCCGCTTCGAGGACCTCGTCGGGCACGTACCCCTCGGAGAAGACGCGGGCGAGGTAGACGCCGAAGGGGTTGACGAGGCTGGGGATCAGGACGGCCCAGTAGGTGTTGACGAGGCCCAGTTCGGAGGCCATCAGGTACAGCGGGAGCTGGACGACGGTCGAGGGGATGAGGACGCCGACGAGGACGACCCCGAACCACTTCTCCCGGCCGCGGAAGGCGTACTTGTCGAAGGCGTAGCCGCAGGCGACGGAGATGAGGGTGGAGAGAAGGGAGGCGACGACGGTGTAGAGGAGGCTGTTGAGCATCCAGCGGACGAAGACACCGTCGTTGTGTGCGAGCAGGGCGTTCAGGTTGGCCAGGAAGTGGAAGTCGCCGAGGCTGAACGGGTTGGTGGCGAACAGGTCCCGGTAGCTCTTGGTGGAGGCGATGAGGAGCCAGGTCAGCGGCATCAGCGTGTAGACGGCGACGACGGCGAGCACGGAGTTCACCGCGACGCGGGAGGTGAGGCCCCCGGTGCGGCCCCGGCGGGCGGGCGGGCGTGGTGCGGTGCGGTGTTCGGCCCGGTCGCGCCGGGTGGCGGCGGTCGGCGCCTCGCGGTTGGCTGTCTGGATGCTCATGAGGCCTTCCACCGGTTGCCGAGCTTGGTGACGACGAAGGACAGCAGGCCGGCGACGAGGGCGAGCAGGAGGGAGCTCGCGGCGGCCAGGCCGTAGTCGTGGCCCTTGAAGGCCGCGGTGTAGATGAACATGGTCGGCGACCAGTCCTCGCCCATGGTGTTGGCACGCAGTTGGACGAGTTTGGGGGCGTCGAAGAGCTGGATGGCGCCGACGCAGGTGAAGAGCAGGGTCAGGACGACGGTCGGCCGGATCATGGGGATCTTGACCTGGAGGGCGGTGCGCAGGGCTCCGGCTCCGTCGACGGTCGCGGCTTCCAGGACCTCGCGGGGAACGGCCTGGAGACCCGCGTAGAAGATGATCATGTTGTAGCCGGTCCACTGCCAGGCGGAGATGTTGACGACGGAGAAGATCGCCTCGTCCTCGCCGAAGAAGTTCCAGTGCGCGCCGAACGCGTCGAGGGCGTCGGTGACGGGGCTGAGGCCGGGTGTGTAGAGGTAGAGCCAGATCAGTGAGGCGATCAGGCCGGGCACCGCGTGCGGCAGGAAGTAGGCGATCTGGAAGAAGCGCCTGGCCCGGGCCATGGTCGAGTCGACGAGCAGGGCCAGGACGAGCGCGCCGCCGACCATCGCGGGGATGTAGAGGGCGCAGTAGAGGGCGATGTTCCCGAAGGAGCGGAGGAATGCCTCGTTGCCCAGGGCTTCGGTGAAGTTGCCGAACCCGGCGAAGACGCGCTCGGTTCCGCCGAATCCCAGGCCGGAGGATTCCTCCCGGTAGAGGCTCATCCACGCCGCGTAGACCATCGGCAGGACGGTGACGGCGGCGAAGAGCGCGAAGAACGGGACGGTGAACAGGGCGACGGCCCGGCGCTGTCCGCGTCGTGTGCCGGGGCCGCCCGGGGCTCCGGGCTTGCCCGGTCCGGCGGGGACGGCCGGCGGCGGCACGGCCTGGGGTGCCGGGGTCCTGTCCGGCCGGGCGAGTGGGGCTGCCACCTGGTGCTCCTTCGGCGGGGTGGGGTGGGCTGGGGCGGAGGCGGCCCGGCAGTTCGTGCGCCGGGCCGACGTGCGGCTACTTGTCGAGCTTCAGGCCGCGGTCGGTGACCGCGCTCTCGCCCTTCGCCTGGCCGGAGTCGAGCATCTTCGTGTGGTCGCCGCCGGCGGCCATCTGCACCGAGGTGACCTGCTGCTGCACCGGCCCCCAGGTCCAGCCGGGCACGATGGTGCCGGCGGCCTGGCCGGCCACGGCGTAGACGTCCTGGTCGCCGAAGTAGGAGTTGTCGAACTGCTTGGCCGCCGCGGCGCGCATGCCCTCGTTGGCGGGCAGGGCGCTGCTGGGGGTCTTGAGCGAGCTGAGGCGGGCGGTCATGGCCGCCGGGTCGGTGGTGACCCACTTGATGAACTCGGCCGCGGCCTCCGTGTGTTCGCTGCCCTTGGGCACGATGTAGGAGGTTCCGCCGTACATGCCGGTGCTCGCCTCGCCGTCCCAGGTGGGCAGGGGCGCTATGCCCCACTTCCCCTGGGAGTCGGGGTAGCTGACGGGGAAGTTGCCGGCGCTCCAGGCGGCGCCGATGATGGTGGCGACCTTGCCGGTGGCGCGCTCCTTGGTCTCGCCCTCGCCCCAGAGCGGGGTCTTGGAGGCGAGGCCGTCGGCGAGGAGGTCGTCCCAGTAGGCGGCGACCTTGCGGGAGGCCGGGTCGTCGATGTTCACCTTCCAGGCGTCGCCGTTGGTGCCGTACCACCGGGCGCCGGCCTGCCAGGCGAGCCCGGAGAGCAGAGCGGGGTCGCCGCCGCCGAAGTTGGTGATGGTGACGTCGGGGTCGGCGGCGTGGATCTTCTCGGCGGCCGTACGGTATTCGGCCCAGGTGGTCGGCACCTCGACGCCGTGCTTCTTGAACAGGTCCTTGCGGTAGAAGAGCTGGATCGGCGTGACGTCGAACGGAACCGCCCAGGTGGACCCGCCGAGGTTGACCAGGGACTGGACGGCCTCGGGGAACTCCTTCTTCACCAGGTCGCCGGAGCTGGGGGTGAGGTCTTCCAGGTTGCCCTCGCTGGCGTACTCGGGCAGGGCCGAGTAGTCCATGGTGGCCACGTCGGGGGCGTTGGAGCCCTTGACCGCGTTGGACAGCTTGGTGACGCCCTCGGGTCCGGCGGGAACCATGGAGAACTTCACCTTGACGTCGGTGTGCGTCTTGTTGAACGCGTCGGCCGTCTCCTTGGCGCCCGCGGTGGCCGACCAGAAGGTGAGGGTGACGGGCTTGCCGTCGCCGGGGCCCGAGCCGTCCGAGCCCGAGCCGCCGCAGGCGGTGACGAGCAGGGCGAGTGAGGCGGCGGACGCCGCGAGGGCGAGGCGGGACGTGCGGGCGGTACAGGGCATGGGCCGGCTCCTACGGGACCTCGAACTGCGGGAGATGAGGTGAACGGCACACATCATTTTGCGCAGAACTGATCGCCGTCAAGAGCAAATGACCAATTCAATCGAATCGATCACGGAGGAGGTGGACCCCGTTCGTGACAACCGCCGGCAACGGGAACCCGAAGAGCCGCGCCTCCAGGGCCTGTTGACCCGGGGCGCGGCTCGCGGCGCGGTGCTTCTTCGGTCAGAGAGCGGCTGCGGCCGCCCCGCAGGAGACCCGGACCCGCAGCGTGGGCAGGATGTCCAGATGCCGACGGGCGCCCGTGGCCGCGCCCGCGTCCGTCGCCCCCGGTTCCGCCACCCCCAGTCGGGACAGCAGGAGCCGCGCGGCGGCGGCCCCCACGGCGTGCTTGTCCGGGGCCACGGCGGTGAGCGGCAGGTCGGCGAGGCCGGCGACCTCGTCGTCGTACGCGATCACCGCGAGGTCCTCGGGCACCCGCACCCCCCGGGCCTGGAGCCGGGGGATGAGGACGATCGCGTCCGCGTCGCTGTGCACGATCGCGGCGGTGACGTTGCCGCTCGCCACGGCCTCGCACAGATACTCCAGCGTCCGCTCGAAGCGTTTCGCCTCCGACCGCGACCGGGCGTCGTCCAGCGGCGCCGCCGACACCGGGCTCAGCCCGAGCGCCTCCACGGCGGCCCGGTAGCCCACCCGGAGCCGGGGAGCGGTCGGGCTGTCCTGCACGGCGAGCGCGATCGCCCGGTGCCCGAGCCCGGCCAGGTGCGCCACCGCTTCGGCGGCCCCGTGCGCATGGTCCGAGCGGACCCGGTCCAGGCGCGCCGCCGGATGCCCGAGGGGCGCCGAGCGTTCCACCAGGACGACCGGGGTCTCCTGCTCCACCGTCCACAGCCCCTCGCCCTGTTCCGGGACGCCGCGTTCCCAGCTGGGGGTGAGCAGCAGTCCGTCGGCGCCGGTGGACAGCAGCCGGCGGGCCTGGGCGGCGTCCTCGTCGGGGAGGTAGCGGGAGAGCCCGATCGTCAGCCGGGCGCCCGCGGCCTCGACGGTCTGCCGGGCGCCGCGCACGACGTCCGCGTAGTAGTACTCGGTGGTCGGCACCACCATGCCCACCACCAGCCCTTCGGCGGGGGGCGCGGCGGCGGGGGCGGGCCGGGACTGCCCGGCGGGCCACACCACCGCGCCGTGCAGCCGCTCCACGAGACCCTGGGCGGCCAGCGCCTCGACGTCCCGGCGCAGAGTGACGGCGGACATGCCGAGTTCCTCGGCGAGTTCGGCGACGCGCAGGCTGCCGCGCTCGCGGACGAGCTCGAGCACCCGCTCGTGGCGCTGATCGACGTGCAGTCGCATGGATCCCCCTGGACTCGGAGATGGCTGGGCTCTGGCCCGACGGCGTGACGGCGGCGACCGGCGGCCACCCCGGATGGCTGCCGTCCGGGGCCCGCCCGGCACGCCCCAACCATATCGATCACATCCGCTCGAAACGATCCGAGCGGTGTTTTGCCCCGGCGCGACGGGCGCGCGCCGGTTCTCGCCCGGCAGACGCTTACACCCCCCGAGAAACGATCGACACGATCAATTCGGCCAAAGTCATTGAGCGAGTCGCCTGGCGGCTGCTAGAAAGTGCCCGCCCGCTCAGAACAGTCGGATCCCGGGGCCAGTCCAGCGCCCTGCGCGCCGGGTTCCCACCGGAGACACGTCACCGACCCGGAGCTCTCCCATGACTTCTGCCTGGTCCCGCCGTACCTTCCTGGCCACCTCAGCGGCGCTCGGCGCCGCGGGCGGCGGAGCCCTGATGCTCACCGCGCCGGGCGCCGCATCCGCCGCCCCCGAGGCCGACCCGTACGCCGCGCTCCGCACCACATGGAGCGCGCTGATCCTCGGCGAGGGGTTCAGCCCGACCGCCGAACCCTTCAGGAGCCGGCTGGCCGATCTCGGCGCGAAGGCGTCGCGGTGGCTGGAGACGATGGCCCCGGCGGAGGGCTCGCTCTGGCCCGACGCGGTGTTCGCCGACCCGGACCCGGACACGGACCCGGAGTCGTACGTGCTCTCCGGGCGGATGGCAGACAGCTTCATCCGCCTCAACACCATGGCGCAGGCCTACCGTCAGCAGGGCACCGGCCTGACCGGGAGCACCGCGCTGCGCGATGCCGTGCTCAGCGGCCTGGAGCACCTCAACACCGAGGTCTACAACGACGGGCAGACTCGGTACGGCAACTGGTACAGCTGGCAGATCGGCGCGCCGCAGGCCCTGCTGGACGTGTGCGTGCTGATGTACGACGCCATCGCCCCGGAGCGGCTCACTCGCTACTGCGCCGCCGTCGACCATTTCGTACCGGACTCCGCCGTCGACTCGTACACCGGGACGAGCACCGGGGCGAACCGGGTCGACCTGTGCCGGGTGCTGGCGCTGCGCGGGGTCGTCGGAGGGAGCGCGGCGAAGATCGCGCTGGCCCGGGACGCCCTCTCCCCCGTGTTCCCGCTGGTGACCAAGGGCGACGGGCTCTACGCCGACGGCTCGTTCATCCAGCACACCACCGTCCCCTACACCGGCAGCTACGGATCGGTGATGCTCGGCGGGCTCGGGCTGCTCTTCGCACTGCTGAAGGGGACGGCGTGGGAGGTCAGCGACCCGAAGCGGCAGGTGGTCTTCGACGCGGTGGAGAACGCCTGGGCCCCGTTCCTCTACAACGGCCTGGTCATGGACTCCGTCGCGGGGCGCGCCATCAGCCGCGGCGAGGTCGACGACCACCGGCGCGGCCATCCGATCCTCGCCTCCATCGTGCTGCTGGGGCGGGGCGCTTCGGCCGCCGAGAACGCGCGGTGGCGGGCGCTCGTCAAGGGCTGGGCGCAACGCGACTGCTACAGCCCGCCGCTGAGCAATCCCGCGCTCGGGCTCACCGCGCTGGCCCGGATCAAGAGCGTCCTGGACGACACCTCGCTCACCCCGCTCCCCGAGCCGGACGGCCACCGCCTCTTCCCCGACATGGCGCGGGCCACGCACCGCCGTCCGGGCTGGGCGGCGTCCCTGAGCATGGCCGACCGGCGGATCACCTATTACGAGGTCGGCAACGGCGAGAATCTGCGCGGCTGGCACACCGGGAACGGGATGCTCTACTGGTGGGGCGACACCTTCGCCAACGGCCAGTACAGCGACGCCTTCTGGCCCACCGTCGACCCGTACCGGCTTCCCGGCACCACGGCCTCGCGCAAGGTGCTCGCCGACGGGGCGGGCGGCGACTGGGGCGTCGCGCTCCCCGATGTGAACTGGGTCGGCGGGGTGACCGACAGGAAGCACGCCGCCGTGGGCCAGTACCTCAAGGGCCTGTCGAGCACGCTGATGGCCAAGAAGTCGTGGTTCTTCCTCGACGACACCGTGGTGTGCCTGGGCGCGGGCATCCACGGCCGCGACGGCGCCGCCGTGGAGACCACGGTCGACAACCGCAACCTGGGGCCGGCGGGCAACGCCCCGTTCACCGTCGACGGCTCGGCGAAACCGGTCACCGCCCCCTGGTCGGCGACGCTGACCGGCGCCTCCTGGGCGCATCTGGCCGGGCACGGGGGTTACGTCTTCCCCGGCGGGGCCACCGTGAAGGCGCTGCGGGAGAACCGGACGGGGCGCTGGCGCGACATCAACACCGCGGGCTCCACGGACCCGGTCTCCCGGACATACCTCACCCTCTGGTTCGACCACGGCCAGGACCCGTCGGACGGTACGTACGCGTACCAGTTGCTGCCCGGAGCGTCCCCAGCGCGCACGGCGGCGCGGGCGGCCGACAGCGACTGGCTGCGCGTGCTCGCCAACACGGATGACCAGCAGGGGGTGGCGGTGCCCTCGCTCGGGCTGACCGCCGTGAACTTCTGGTTCGGCGGCAGCGTCGGGCCGCTGGTCGCGGACGCCCCGTGCTCCGTGATGGTCACCGAGCACGCCGACGGGACGGCGACGGTCTGCGTGAGCGACCCCATGCGGATGCGGACGAGCCTGACCCTCACCTGGAACCGGCCCGTCGCCTCGGTCGTGTCGAAGCCGGCGACGGTGACCTCGGCGACCACGGGGGCATCGCTACGACTGGTCTTCGGCGACCTGTCCCGGACGCGCGGGGCGACGCAGACGGTCAAGGTGCGGCTGTCCTGAACCGCGTCGGCGCCGACGTTCAGGCGGCCGGGTTCAGATGCTCCTCGATCCAGCGGACGCCGAAGTCCACGGCCCGGCCGGCATCGAACAGGCAACTCTCGGCCGCCCCGACGAAGCCCACCCGCCCGATGCCGGCGGCGAGCATGTCCCCGACGATCACCGCGAAGGGGTCCTGCCCCTCGGGCACGACCGGGGCGTAGTCGAACGCGCCGTTCTCGGAGTCGATGTCCTGGAAGGTGCGCCAGACCCGCTCGCCCTCCACCTCGATGGGCTGCTCGTACGTCACGAACCGTTTGCCGGGGGCCTGCGCCAGCGCCTCGGCGTGGTGCAGCAGCGTCATCGACTCCCGCGGCGCGCCGAGCAGCAGCACCCGGCCGCCGAGGGCCACGAGGCGCGCCAGCGGGCTGCCGGGACCGTGCGGGTCGTCCCAGGGATGGGCGGCCATCAGTGCGGCGGCCGAGGCGCCGAGCGCGGCGAAGCTCACGTCGGGGTGGCGGCTGCGTACGGCCCCGGGCCTGCGGCGCAGGGCCTCCGGGAGGCGGCCGTTGGCGTGGTCGGCCTCGCTCGTCCCCGGGTCGAACGCGGGGTGGTGGGCGCGCAATGCCTCCTGCCAGGGGCGGGGCCAGGTGGTGAAGTCGTAGGGCGGGGCGTCGTTCCAGCCGCAGGTGACCAGCAGGGTGCCGGTGGGTCCCACGACGTCCAGCAGGGCGTCGATGACGGTCTGGGGGCCGCCGGGGACGTAGCCGATCGCGGACAGCCGGGTATGGAACATCACGGTGTCGCCCGGGGCGAGGCCGAGTGCGGCCAGGCCGTCGCGGACCCGGCCCCGGGTCACCGGGCCGCCGGAGCGTCGCAAGAGTTCCGTCACGTCCATGCCTCCACACCCTAGAGGGCGTCTCGGGGTCGTCTCGGGGCGCGGCGGAAACCCGCCTGACCGGGCGGGAGCGGGCCGGTCATACTGTCGGCCGGCACACGGACTGGGGAACATCATCATGACGAACGACGACCGGATCGGGCCTCCGCTGCTGGGGAGCGAACGCGAGACGCTGCGGGCCTTTCTCGACTACCACCGGGACACCCTGGCCATGAAGTGCGCGGGACTGAGCGACGAGCAGTTGCGCGAGCGGTCGATGCCGCCGTCGACCTTGTCGCTGCTGGCTCTGGTACGGCACCTGGCGGAGGTGGAACGCACCTGGTTCCGCAGGGTGTTCGAGGACGGGGCGGCTCCGATGGTGTGGTCGGTGAAGCCCTTCGACTTCCAGGCGGCGTACGACGCGAGCGCCTCGACCCGGGCCGAGGCATTCGCCGCCTGGGAGGCGGAGGTGGAGATCTCGCGCCGGATCGAACGGGAGGCGGATTCACTGGACCTGGTGGGGCGTCAGCCGCGCTGGGAGAAGGACGTCTCGCTGCGGATGGTCATGGTGCACGTCCTGGTGGAGTACGGCCGCCACAACGGTCACGCGGACCTGCTGCGGGAAGGGGTGGACGGCACGGTGGGCGCCTGAGACGGCGAGGGCCCAGGCGCCCGGTGGGCGCCCGAGACGGCGGGGGCCCCGGACGCCGGGTGGGCGCCCGAGACGGCGGGTTGGGCGGCCCCAGTCGCCGGGTGGCGGCCGCTCCCGTACACCCGTCGACCGCCGTGGGCTCCCTCGTAGACTCGGCTCCATGACTCAGCAGCCGACGCCTTCCGCCCTCGTCGCCACGTTCGCGCCCGGCGGCACCCTGCGTGCCTCGATCAACCTCGGCAACCCGATCCTGGCCCACCGGGATCCGGCGAGCGGCGAGCCGGCCGGGGTCTCCGTGGACCTGGCCCGGGAGTTCGGGCGACGGCTCGGGGTGCCCGTCGAGCTGGTGGCCTTCGAGCGGGCCGCGCTGTCGGTCGACGCGGTGCGGGCCGAGCGGGCGGACATCGGATTCTTCGCGGTCGACCCGGCGCGGGGCGAGGGGCTGCGGTTCACCGCCCCCTATGTCCTCATCGAGGGCAGTTATCTGGTGCCGGAGCGCGCCCCCATCTCCGCGAACGATCAGGTGGACCGCGAGGGCACCCGGATCTCGGTCGGGGCCGGGTCGGCGTACGACCTCTTCCTCACCCGCGAGATCCGCCAGGCCGAGGTCGTCCGGCTGGAGGGCGCCCCGCGCGCGCTCGCGGCCCTGCGGGCGGGCGAGGTCGAGGTGGCCGCCGGGATCCGCCAGTTGCTGGAGGCCGAGGCCGCGCGGGAGGAGGGCGTACGGGTGCTGCCGGGGCGGTTCATGGTGATTCAGCAGGCCATGGGGGTGCCGGCCGGGCGAGGGGCGGCGGCCCGGGAGCTGCTGGCGTCGTTCGTGGAGGAGATGAAAGCGGGCGGCTTCGTCGCGGACGCCCTCAAACGTCACGGCGTCGAGGGCGCGATCGTGGCGCCCGCCGCCTGAACCCTCCTCCGGACGCGGTGCGTCCGTCAGCTCCTGGCACGGGAGGCGGTCGCCGGAGGTGGCGAGCAGGTGGAGCGCCGTGGTGGCGGGCGCGGGACACTCCGCCGGGTGTGGCGGCGCGGCAGGCGATGCCTCCGGGTCCCACCGTCAGACGGTAGGACCGGCGGTCAACCGGGGCGGCGAACTCGTCGAGGCGGGCGACGCGCCAAGCGTCACCTCCGAGCCCCGGCACCCCTGTACGCCGGAGCTGATGCTCGCGGCGCCCGTGGCGGGACCTCGGAGAGCAGCGGCGGCGACGGGAGGCGGCGCAGGCATCGGCGTCGGGCTGATCGGCGGGGCGGCCGACGGTCAGCGGTGGCGGGTCAGCACCCGTGTGGTGCTGCCGTCGTCCTCCGCGATGTCCCTCATGTGCTCGAAGCCGATTCTGTTCAGCAGGGTCAGCGAGGCCTCGTTCGCGGCGGCGACGGTGGCGTGGACCTCGGCCAGTCCGAGGGCGCCGAAGCCGTGGGCGACGACGGCCAGTGCCAGCTCGGTCCCCAGGCCGCACCCCCATGCCGAGGGCGCCAGGGCGTAGATGATCTCGTGGCCGTCGACGACGTCGGTCCGCTTGATCTCGGCGTGCCCGACGAGCAGGCCGTCGCGGCGGACGGCCCAGACGGCGAACAGGTCCTGGGCGTAGACCTGGGTGAAGACCCGTCCGAACAGGGCCCGGTCCGCCGCCTCGGAGGACGGGCCGTCACCCATCCATCGGGACACCCTGGTGTCCTGGAACAGGGCGACGAAGTCCTCTTCGTCCTCGGGGACGTAACGCTCCAGCAGGAGCCTGTCGGTGCGCAGAGTCGGGGTCACGGCGCGTGACGCTACCCGGGCGGCGGGCGCCCGGGCAATCGGCTTTCGCCCGTATCACCGGCGCTGGCGGCCGGGGTCGGACGCGGGCGCCTCGCGCAGCAGGCGCAGGGCCTTCTCCCGCAGCCGCCGGCGGTGCTCGGGGTCGGTGGCCCGGTCGGCGGCGCGACCCAGTTCCTCGGCGCGTTCACGGGTGCGGCGGGCTCGCTCCACCGGGCTGTCGTACAGGTTCATGGGGGTGTCCTCCGTCGTGGGTCCTCCGTCGGCGACCGGCGTTGCGTGCGCGACCGGAGCCCCAGCGTCACCGGAGTCGGTGCGCTCCGCATCTCGTGCGGCTACGTTCGGTGACGGGGCCGGGGCCGGGGCCGGGGGATCCCGATACGGCCACAGCCGTCGGCCCCACCGCCGGTCGGATCGACGGTGGGGCCGTGAGGGGACGATTCAGCGCCTGCGGCCCCCGATCCGGCTGCTCGTCCCCACGCCCGCGACGTGCAGGGCGAGGAGCACGAGGCCGATGAGCATGACGTTGGTCGACGCGAAAACGTCGTTGGTGGAGATGTCGGCGGCGTTGATCAGGAACGCGATGAAGAACAGGACTGCGGCAGCTATACCGAGCATGGGGAGCTCCTTCCGAGCGGTGACCTCCGTGTGCCCGGGATCGCGGGACGTACGCCGGGGTGCGCCTGCCTCAACGCCCCGCGGAAGCGCGTCAGTCGGCGGTGTGGTCCGGATGCCCTTCGGTCCGCCGGGCGGCCTCCATCTCGGCTTCGTAGAGGTGGTCGTGACCCTCGGCGAGTTCCTGTCTGATCTGCCGTTCGATCGTGCGGAACACGTCGTAGTAGGTGGTGTTGTACTCCTCGACGATCTGGAACGTCCAGTGTCCGGGGATGACGTTGCGGCCGAGGACCTCCCGTTCGACCCGCTCGGCCTGTTGCCCGTGCCCTGCGGCACGGAGCAGTCCCACGGCCTCGTCGAGGGCGAGGTCGGCGCTCCCGGTGAGCTGATGGAAGTCGTAGAGGGCACCGCGGGCACGCTCGGCGGTCTCCAGGGCCTTCGAGAGGGCCCCGAGGGCTTCGACGGTGGTGTCGGTGACGCCTTCGGGGCGTCGGTGCCGCGGGTCGGGCGGCCCGGCTCCGGGATTCATGGGACTCCTTGTCCACGTGAGCGAACGTTCGCTTCCCACCTTCTTGCCCCGGGGCCCGTCGCACACGCCGAGAGCGTCCGACACGGAGAAGCACCGACCATCACCTTCTCTCGAATACCCAATCATTACCTATCGGGGGAACGATAAAGTACTTTGCAGTACGATGCGGCCTCATGGGGAACGACGAGCGTGAGCTGTACTCGATCGGCGAGGTGGCCGAGCGGCTGGGCCTGCATGTGCGGACCGTCCGGAACTACGTCCGCGACGGCCGCCTCAAGGCCGTCCGGATCGGCAAGCAGTACCGGATCAGCAGGGAGGATTTCGAGGCCCTGACCGGCAGGCCGACCGGCGACACGCACTCGGACCCACCGCCCACGCCCGGGCACGTCGAGGTCTCCAGCATCGTGCAGATCGACGCCCTCGGCCCGGACGCCGCGCACCGCCTGAGTACGTACGTGACGGCCGGCGGGCAGTCCCTGCGGGGGGCGTCGGACTCCCTGCGCATCCAGACGGTCTACGACAAGGAGCGAGCCCGAATGAAGCTCGTCATTCTCGGCGGTGCCACCGCCACCGCCGATCTGCTGCACCTGATCGACGGCCTGCTCGGGCCGGACAGCGGCCTGTTCACGTCCTCGTCCGCGACCGTGGGCGAGCAGGAGGCGGACCGTGGCTGACGTCATCGAGCACCACGGCATGCCGGTCCTCGTGTGCGACACCGACGGGGCGTCGATCACCACGGTCCAGGACGCTCTCGACCATCTGATCGGTGCCGCGTTCGCGTGTGCGGAGGTGGTCGCGGTGCCGTCCACGCGGCTGGACGACCGCTTCTTCGACCTGAGCACCGGCTTCGCCGGAGACATCCTGCAGAAGTTCGCGAACTACCGGCTGCGTCTGGTCGTCATCGGGGACATCGACCGCCATTTGGCGGCCAGTTCGGCCCTTCCCGACCTCGTCCGGGAGGCGAACCGGGGCCAGGACATCTGGTTCCTCCCGGACCTCGACGCCCTCTCCGAGCGCCTGGCCCCGGGCGGAGCGGGCCGAAAGGCGGGCTGAGCCGCCTTCCGGCCCGGGACTCCCTCAGGTCAGCCCTCGTCCTCGCCCTCCTCGTCCTCCTCGCCCTCGAAGGCGTCGCCGATCTCGTCGACGACCTCGGCCGCGACCATGCCGCCCACGACGCCGACGGCCACACCCGCGGCGGCCCCGGCCACCACCGCACCCGCGCCGGGGCCCGAACGGTGCCGGCCGTCCTGATGGCCGGCGTGGTGCTCTCCGTACGAGGGCGGCGTGCCGTGCCCCTCGTGGCCGGCGATGACCTCCTTCAGCCAGGCGTCGACCTGGGCGTTCCAGTCGGTCTGCGGGGCCGCGTGGTGGGAGGCGGTGAAACGGTGGACCGTGTCGTGGCCCTCGGAGAGGAGTCCGGCACGCTTGTCCGCCTCGATCACGACCTCCAGACCGCCCGGTGCGGCGAGGAAGGTCACCTCGATCTCGTTCACGGCGTGCGCGTGGCCGGCCGGCGGAAGGATCTCGATCTCCTGGTAGCAGGGAAGTCGCTGACCGGTGCCGCGGATGTGGCCGAGCTCCAGGTCCGCGGACCTGAACACGTAACCGAGCTGCCCGAAGGCCTCCAGGATCGCCTCCTGCGCGGGCAGCGGTCCCACCGCGAGCGCGTCGAGGTCGCCCTTGTCCCGCGCTCCCGCGACCTCCAGCTCCGTGCGGATGCCGAGGACGGGCCCGAGGTGCTGGCCGTGCAGCTCGGTGACCGGCGTCTCCCACGGCAGGGTGACGGTGAACGGCACCGTGTGTTCGGCTTCTTCCGCCAGCCGGAACCCACCGCCGACGGTGAACCGTTCGAGGACGACCGTGCCCTCGTCCTCTTCCTCCGCACCCTCCCTCTCGACCCGGGCGACGAGGAGAAGGGAGATCCGGTCGACGGTCACGTCCGACCCGCCGCCCCGCAGGCGGACCTCTCCGGAGAGGAGGCCACCGGGCAGAGCTGGGCCGGACTGCAGGACGGTGTCGACCGAGGGGCCACCGACCCCGAGGGCTCCGAGCAACTTCTTGAACACCATGTGCGGCGTCCGCTCCTTCTGTGGATGGGCGATCGAGGCTGCGTGAGCCACCTCGCCGGGCAGAACCTCCCGGGAAGGAGAGGATTTCCCAAGCCCGCGACCGCTACGCACAGTTCCGGCCACCCGGATCACAGGTGACCGGCCCCGCCACCGCCGCGAGGCGCCTCTCCCGGGCGGCGTTCCGGGCGGCACTCCGTGTGACACCCGCCACTCCCCTTTGCTTTGCGTTCCCTTTACTATCTATCAGGCGGGTTCACACCCGTCCCCCACCGTCGATCCCGACGACCCGAACAGAGAAGGAGCTGCGGCACCGCAATGGGTGAGCCTCCCAGTACGAACCGTGTCATCCCTGACCCCGCGCACCAGGGGACGGAGGTGACACGGTGAGCGAAGTGGTCCTTCTCCTTCTCGCCCTCGCGCTGACACTGGCCTGTGCGGTGTTCGTCGCGGCCGAGTTCTCGCTCACGACCATCGAGCGGAGCGAGCTCGAACGCGCCGCGAAGGCCGGTGAGCGCGGTGCCGAGAGCGCCCTCAAGGCGGCCAAGCGGCTCACCTTCCAGCTCTCCGGCGCCCAGCTCGGCATCACCGTGACCTCCCTGGTCATCGGCATGCTGGCCGAACCGTCCCTCGCGGTGCTGCTGCGCGGCCCGCTGGAGACCGTCGGGCTGCCGGCCGGCGCCGTGTCCACGGTCGCCACCCTCCTCGGCGTGGCCGCGTCCACCGTGGTCCTCATGGTCGTCGGCGAGCTGGTCCCGAAGAACTGGGCGATCTCCAGCCCGCTCACGGTCGCCAAGGTCGTCTCGACCCCGCAGCGGGCCTTCACGGCCGCTTTCGGCCCGCTGATCCGCCACCTCAACAACACCGCGAACCGCTTCGTGCGACGGCTGGGCCTGGAGCCGGCCGAGGAGCTGGCCTCCGCCCGTACGCCGCAGGAGCTGATCGCGCTCGCCCAGCACTCCGCCCGCGAGGGCGCCATCGAGCAGGACTCGGCCGAGCTGTTCGTCCGTACTCTGCACCTGGCGGAGCTGTCCGCCGAGAACGTGATGACGCCGCGCGTCGACGTCCGGGCGCTGGAGGCGCACGCCACCGCCGCCGACGCCGCCAACCTCACGCTGGCCACCGGCCTGTCCCGCTTCCCGGTCTACCGGGACAGCCTGGACGAGGTGATCGGCACGGTCCACATCCGCGACGTCCTCGCCCTGGACGAGTCGGAGCGGGCCCGGACCCCGGTCACGACGCTCGCCACCGAGCCGCTCCTCGTCCCCGACTCGCTGCCCGTCGACCGGCTGCTCGCGCAGTTGCGCAAGCACCGGACGATGGCAGTGGTGATCGACGAGTACGGCGGCACGGCAGGGGTCGCCACCGTCGAGGACATCGTGGAGGAGGTCGTGGGCGAGGTCCGCGACGAGCACGATCCTCATGAGCGTCCCGACCTCGCACCGGCCGAGCCGCTCGGCGACGGACGCCAGGTCTGGGAGGCCGAGGGCAGCATCCGGCTGGACCAGCTCGACCGGATCGGATTCGGCGCGCCGGAGGGCCCGTACGAGACGCTCGCCGGTCTGCTCGCCAACCAACTGGCCCGCATCCCGGTCCGTACGGACCGGGTGGAGGTCGACGGCTGGCAGTTCGACGTGCTCGACATCGAGCACCACCGGGCCGACCGGGTCCGGATCACCGCGCCCGTACCGGCGCTGGCCCTCGTGGAGGAGGACGCCCGATGACCACCATCCAGCTCGCCATCGGCGCGCTCACCCTTCTCACCAACGCGTTCTTCGTGGGCGCGGAGTTCGCCCTCATCTCGGTCCGCCGCAGCCAGATCGAGCCGCAGGCCATGCGGGGCAGCCGACGCGCCAAGAGCACCCTGTGGGGTCTCGAACACCTGTCGGCCGCCATGGCCACCGCGCAGCTCGGCATCACCATCTCCTCCCTGGTGCTGGGCGCCGTCGCGGAACCGGCCATCGCCCATCTGCTGGAGCCGCCGTTCGACGCGGTCGGTGTGCCGGAGGCGCTGGTCCACCCGATCGCCTTCGTGATCGCGCTGACGCTGGCGACGTATCTCCACATGCTCATCGGCGAGATGATCCCGAAGAACATCGCGCTGGCCGCTCCCGTCGCGACCGCACTGGCGCTGGGGCCGTCCCTGGTGGCCCTGACCCGGGCGCTGCGGCCGGTCATCTTCGGCATCAACGCCTTCGCCAACATGCTGCTGCGGCTGCTCAAGGTGGAGCCCAAGGACGAGGTCGCCTCGGTGTTCACCGACGACGAGCTCGTGCGGCTGGTGAAGGACTCCAGCGACGCAGGGCTGCTGGCCCCGGCCGACGGCGAACGTCTGCGGGACGCGCTGGAGCTCGGGACCCGACCGGTCGGCGAGGTGATGGTCCCGCTGAACCGGACCGTCACCGTCGACCTGGGCATCACCCCGCAGGGTCTGGAGCGGGCCGCGGTCTCCTCGGGCTTCTCCCGGCTTCCCGTCACCGGGCCCGACGACGGGCTGCTGGGCTACTTCCACATCAAGGACGCCCTTGGTGTCGCGGAGCGCACCAAGGCGCTGCCCACGAGCGCCCTCCACCCCGTCATCCGGGTCGAGATCGACACCCCGCTCGACGACACCCTCACCGCGATGCGTGCCGCCGGTACGCACCTCGCGGCGGTCGCCGGGGGCAAGGGCACGGTCATCGGCTTCGTGACCATGGAGGACGTCCTGGACGAGCTGGTGGGGGCCGCCGCGGTCTGACCGGCCCGGCGGTGAACACCCCCGCGTGAAGCGGAAGAAGAGGCGGACCGTCGTGCGACGGTCCGCCTCTCACGCTTCCGTGCACAGGGCTCTACCGGTCCTGCCCGAGCGCGTAAGCTCGGCGAATGGCCAAGTACTTCGACGTGCACCCCGCAAACCCCCAGCCCCGCACCATCGGCACGGTGGTCGACAGCATCCGCTCCGGTGCGCTCGTCGCGTACCCGACCGACTCGTGCTACGCCCTGGGCTGCCAGTTGGGCAACCGCGACGCCATCGGCCGGATCAAGTCGATCCGGAACCTCGACGACCGGCACCATTTCACGCTGGTGTGCCACGACTTCGCGCAGCTGGCGCAGTTCGTCCGCGTGGACAACGACGTGTTCCGGGCGGTCAAGGCGGCGACACCCGGGAGCTACACCTTCATCCTCCCGGCGACGAAGGAGGTTCCCCGCCAGTTGTGGCACCCGAAGAAGAAGACGGTCGGTGTGCGCATCCCCGACCATGTCGTGACCCAGGCGCTGGTCGCCGAGCTCGGCGAGCCGCTGCTCTCCAGCACCCTGCTGCTGCCGGACGAGGAGGAGCCGATGACGCAGGGCTGGGAGATCAAGGAGCGGCTCGACCACGAGGTGGACGCCGTCATCGACTCGGGCGACTGCGGCACCGAGCCGACCACGGTCATCGACTTCTCCAGTGACGAGCCCGAGATCGTCCGCCGCGGAGCCGGGGACCCCTCCCGCTTCGAGTAGCCCGTACGGCGGCGACGCCGAGACCGCCGCGCCGGCCCCCGGTCCTCCCCCGCCGCCCGTGACGGGGGAGACTGGTGGGCGTGACAGGTGAGCGGCTGCGGTTCGACGGCTGGATCGCCGGTGTGGGGACGTCCTCGGGCACCCGGCTCGTGGTCGGGCACTGGCCGCGCTCGCCGTTCGGGGCGTTCGGCGACGTGATGGTCGAGCATCCCGACGGCGAACGGGTCCTGCTGGCCCCGTCCCGGCGGATCGCGGACTTCGTGGCCGCGACCTACCGCTTCGACCGGATCGAGGTGGTGCCCGTGTCCGTCACCGCTGTCAGCGTCGCCGACGGCACCTGGCGCGTCGAGGCGGGACCGCTGCGGCTGCGGCTGCGCACCGGACGCCGGTCCGCCCTCGGTCTGCTGCTGACCGCCGTACCGGCCCCGCTCGCCCGCAGCCCGCTCTGGGCAGCGCTGTGCGATGTGCCCGCCCGGTTGCTGATGCCCGGCGTACGCACCCTGGGCCAGGCGGCTCCAGGACGGCGCGAGTGGTACGGGGCCCGAGGACTGCGGCCGGTCGTGGCCGCCGACGCCGAGCTGGACGGGGTGAGCCTGGGGGCGCTGGCCCCGCTCGACCCACCCGTCGCCTTCGGGTTCGGCTCCGCACCGCGCAGCCCCTCACTGGTGCGTGTCACCACAACGGTGGAACTCGCTCCGGCCGGGCGGTGAGGCCCTCCGCGGCCCCCGGGGAGGCCGCCGGAGCCTTTTCCGCGCCGTCCGCGGCTCGCTCCCGGTGGAGGTCGGCCGGGGATGCGAGGGTGCGGGGCGCGTCGCAGGGTGGAGCCATGGCAAATCCCCCGATCGTCATCCACCGTCCGACCCCCTCGGGGGGCCGCCGGGTGACCGTGCACTACGAAGGCCGGGACGAGATACTCGGGCTGGCCCACAGCGACCACGACGTCATCGTGTTCCTGAGCGAGGCCGGCCTCGAAGAAGCGGACCGGATCCTCGACAACCCGGTCTGGGTGGAGTGGCGGGGCGGGCGGGCCCACAGCTACGAGGCGGCCTGAGGGGCCGCACCACCCTCGTCTCCCCCACCGCCCAGTCCGTCGAGGATGGCCGAAACCGTCTCTTCGGGCGTCTGGCCGGACGTGTCCAGCCACAGCCCGATACGCGGCGTCCCGCTCCGCAGATGCGCGTCGAACGCCTCGACCGTCCACGCCCCGTACCCGGTCTTGCCCCGGGCCTCCTCCCGCTCGCGCACGGTTCCCGGCGAGGGGGCGAGCACGACGACATGGAGCGGGCGGGTGCGGACCCTGTCGACGTAACGGGGCAGGTCCGCACCGAGCACGATGTCCTGGACGACGGCCGTCCACCCGTCGTCCGCGTAGACGTCGGCCACCTGCGCGGAGAGCCGCTGACGCAGGTCGAGCTGGCTCCGTGCCTCCGCCGCCTCGTCGGGTGTCATCTCCGCGCGGCCGGAGACGATCATGCGGCGGAAGAGGTCGCCGCGCACATGGACCGCACGCGGCAGGCTCTCCGCCAGCAGCTGGGCGACGGTGGACTTGCCCGCGGCCATCACGCCCGTGATCAGTACGACGCAGGGGCCCAGGTCGGCGCCCGTCACGCCGTGCCCGCCCGCGTCGATTCCGGGCTCCCGAACACATCGCGGACCTCGTCGGCGTCGGTCTCCCGCAGTTCGTCGTCGAGCAGGATCCAGCGGGTGATGCCGACGGACTCCAGGAACGGCAGATCGTGGCAGGCGATGACGAGGGCCCCCTCGTAGGACTCCAGGGCGCTCGTCAGCTGGCGCACACTGGCCAGGTCGAGGTTGTTCGTCGGCTCGTCCAGCAGGAGCAGCTGCGGGGCGGGGGCGGCGAGCATCGTCGCCGCGAGCGCGGCCCGGAAGCGTTCGCCGCCCGAGAGGGTGCCGGCCGGCTGCTCGGCACGGGCTCCCTTGAAGAGGAACCGGGCGAGCTGGGAGCGGATCTCGTTGTCGGTGGTGCCGGGTGCGGTGCGGGCGACGTTGTCGGCGACGCTCAGGGCGTCGTCGAGGACGTCCAGCCGCTGCGGGAGGAACTTCAGCGGCACCGCCGCCGTGGCCTCTCCGGCGCTCGGCGCCAGTTCCCCGGTGAGCGTGCGCAGGAGGGTGGTCTTGCCGGCCCCGTTGCGGCCGACCAGGGCGATGCGCTCGGGTCCCTTCACCTGGAGGCTGCCCTCGCGCAGCCGTCCGTAGGGGAGGCTCAGGTCCCGTACGGTCAGGACGGTTCGGCCCGCGGGTACCGCGGTGTGGGGCAGGCTCACCTTGATCTCGGCGTCCCGGCGGATGGCTTCGGCCGCTTCCTCCCTGCGCTCGCGGGCGTCGTCGAGGCGGTCCTCGTGCAGGCCGCGCAGCCGGTCCCCGGACTCCTGGGCCGAGCGTTTGCGCTCCCCGGCGACGATGCGCGGGGCCTTCCGCTGGGCGTTCAGCTTCTTGTCGTGACGCTGGCGGCGGGCCACCTTGATCCGGGTCTCCTCCAGTTCGCGCTGCTGCCGGCGTACGTCGGCGTCGGCGGCGCGCAGCATCCGCCCGGCGGCCTCCTGCTGGGTGGCGAGGGCCTCCTGGTACGCGGACCAGCCGCCCCCGTACCAGCTCACCGAGCCCGATCGCAGTTCGGCGATGCGGTCGACGCGCTCCAGCAGGTCCCGGTCGTGGCTGACGACGATCAGGATCCCGCTGCGCCAGGAGTCCACGGCGTCGTAGAGCCTGCGGCGGGCGAACAGGTCGAGGTTGTTGGTCGGCTCGTCGAGGAGGAGGACGTCGGGGCGTTCCAGGAGCAGCGCGGCCAGGCGCAGCAGGACGGTCTCCCCGCCGGACAACTGCCCGACGGTGCGGTCCAGTTCGATGGAGCCGAGCCCGAGGGTGCCGAGGGTGGCCAGGGCGCGTTCCTCGACGTCCCAGTCGTCGCCGACCGTCTCGAAGTGCTCCTCCCGTACGTCCCCCGACTCGATGGCGCGCAGGGCGGCCCGCCGCTCGGCGATGCCGAGGGCGGCATCGACGCGGAGGCCGGTGTCCAGGGTGATGTTCTGGGGCAGGTAGGCGAGGTTCCCGCCGATGGTGACGGACCCCGACGCGGGGCGCAGGAGCCCGGCGAACAGCCGGAGCAGGGTCGACTTGCCGGCTCCGTTGGCCCCGGCGAGACCGGTACGGCCCCGGGGGACGGTGAGGGAGAGCCCGTCGAAGAGGTTCGTGCCGTCGGGCCACTGGAAGGTGAGGCTGGAGGTGGCCACGGAGGCGGCGGGCGCGGTGGGATGGCTCATGGGGGTTCTCGCAGTCGGAAGCGGTGGGAACACACGGGCTTCGTTTGCGAACAGCACGCGGCGACCCGGCCGGAGGGCCGGAGAGTGGTGGAGGAACAGTCCTGCGAAGGTGAGGGACGGCTCAGCACCGAGGTCGCATCCACGCGGAAGTCACGGGCGGCAGAGATGCCGACAGCGTCGTGACCGTGTACGGGCCAGGGCCGTACCGCGCGATGATCGCGGACCTCAGATGCGCAACGTCCACCTCTATCGGAGACGACAGGACTCGCTCAGCGTAACCGAGGGTCTCCTCGGGCGTCGAGGGGATTTCTTTATGGCGTGTTCTGCGGGGCCGGGGTGGGGGAAGCGGCGGCCGCAGGGGTGTTCTGGTGCTCCGCCGCGTCCTTGGGGCTGCGCCGACCGGGCAGTCGGACGCCGGGCGGCACGACGGGGGCGCGGCGGATCGCGAGGGTGCCGAGGAGGACGGCGAGGCCGGCGAGGACGAATCCGTAGGGCGGGGTGGCGCCCATGGGGTGGGTCTCGTACACCAGGGCCGCCGAGAGCACGATGAGGACGGCGGAAAGCCTGCCGTACTGCTGGGTCGCGGCGACGACGGCCATGCCCCACAGCAGGTACCAGGGCTGGACCATGGGCGAGAGGGCGACCAGCGCGAGCAGCGAGAGGCCCAGTGCGTGGGCGGGCGTCATGCTGCCCCGCATCGCACGGTGGGCCAGCACGACGATCAGGCCGAGCGCGGCGGCCAGGCCCAGCGTCTGGACGGCGGACTTGACCGGCTCCGCCTCGACGTCCAGCAGCAGGTGGGCCAGTTCGCCCAGTCCGAGGCCGAGGTCACTGGTGACGGAGAGCGCGGTGTGGATGTTCGCGGCGACGCCTTGGGTGTGGAGCCAGCCGAATCCGGTGCCGCTGACCAGGGTGGCCCCTCCGGCGACCGCGCAGGCGACCAGCCCGGGCGCGAACAGTCCCTTGATCCAGCGGCGCCACGGGGGGCCGGAGGCGGAGGCGTGCACGAGGACCCCGATGAAAAGGAGCGACACGGCCGCCGGCGACTTCACCATCATGGCGAGGCCGACGAGGGCGCTGCCCGCGATCCACTTTCCGCGCAGGGCGAGCACGAGACCGGCGAGCATCAGGCCGATCATCAGGCCGTCGTTGTGCGCGCCGCCGATGACGTGGATCAGCAGCAGCGGGTTGAGGGCTCCCAGCCAGAGGGCACGGCTCTCGCCGTGGCCGTGTTCGCGCGCCAGGCGGCGCAGCGCCCAGACGATCAGGACGAGCGAGACGAGCGCGACGAGTCGCATCGCGAGGACGGCGGGGACGATCGTGCCGCCGGTGCTCCAGGCGACGGCGGCGGAGATGAGCAGGAAGAGCGGCCCGTAGGGAGCAGGGGTGTCGCGCCAGTGGTTGCCGACGCTCGCGGCGGCGTCGCCGCCGATTCCGCCGGGGTCCAGGGCCGAGGGTCCGACGGTGTAGACGTCGTGCCCTTCGACGACCATCGAGCCCTGGGCGATGTAGCTGTAGACGTCGGCGCTGTAGAGCGGGGGCGCGAGCAGGAGCGGAGCCGTCCACCAGGCGAGGGTGACGAGGGTGTCGCGGACGGTGGAGGCGGTCTTGCCGTACTGCCACCAGGCCACGACGAGCACGGTCAGTCCGACGTAGGTGAGGACGGCCGCTGCTGCCTTCGCGGTGGACCCGTGGTCGGTCCACAGCCCCCAGGGGTCATGGACGGGCAGCTTTCCGGCGAACCAGCCGCCGACGACGATCGCCAGGGATCCTGCCGCACCCAGCCGACGGTGCCCGACCGCGCTCATAGCCCACATGACCGGCCAACCTATCGGACGGCCGGGGTGGTCCCACAGCCGCTCCCCCGGCTTGCCGGGCGCCCGGAGGGGGTCCGGACGCCCGTGGCGTTCAGCCGGCGAGCGACCGCGCGAGAGCGGCGAGGCCGTCGGCGTAGATGCCGTGGAAGAGAGCGGCGGCCTCGTCGTCGCCGATTCCGTCCGGGGTGAAGGTGCCGGACCACTCGACGCGCGACCGGCCGGGCGTCGCACCCTCGTGCACGGCGATGGTGGACAGGTAGCCGGTGACCGGGAAGGGGGCCTTGAGGATGGAGTAGCTGTAACTGCGCGAGGCGTTGTCGAAGGCTTCGAGGCGCTCGACGATGACGCCTCCCTCCTCGTTGACGAGGGTGCGGACGCGGCCGCCCTCGCTCGGTTCGCTGGTCGGGATGTACGGGAGCCAGTCGGGCAGGGAGTCGAAGCCGCCGATGAGCCGCCAGACGCGGTCGGCGGGTACGGGGAGTTCGGTGGAGGCGGTGGTGTGGGCCATGGGGAGTCCTGGAGGTGTCCGCGCCCGGTGGGGGCGCTGTCGGCTGCGGGTGGTTCAGGCGGTGGGCACGGGGGCGACGGCGGAGATGAGCTTCTCCTCGCGCAGGGCCCCCCAGAAGGCCGCGGGGACCTTCTCGTCGAGCGCGGCGAGGTCCTCGGCGATGCGGCTGGGCCTGGTCGCGCCGGGGATCGCCGCCGCGGTTGCCGGGTGGGCCAGGGCGAACTGGAGGGCGGCGGCCTTGATGCCGATGCCGTGCTGCTCGGCGAGGGCCTTGATGCGCTGGACCTTGGCGACGATGTCCGCGGGGGCCTTCTGGTACTCGAAGTGGGCGCCGCCCGCGAGAATGCCGGAGCTGTACGGTCCGCCGACGACGAGGTCGACGTCGTGCTCGGCCGCCGCCGGGAGGAGCCGCTGCAGGGCGCGGTCGTGGTCGAGGAGGGTGTAGCGCCCGGCGAGGAGGAACGCGTCGGGGCGCGGTTCGTCGAGGTCGAGGGTGAGTTCGAGCGGCTCGACCTTGTTGACGCCGAGGCCCCAGGCCTTGATGACGCCTTCCTCACGGAGCCGGGTCAGCACCCTGAAGGCGCTGGTGCGGGCGCTCTCGTAGGCCGCGAGCCACTCGTCGCCGTAGAAGTCCTGGGCGACGTCGTGCACCCAGACGATGTCCAGGCGGTCGGTGCGCAGCCGCTTCAGGCTGTCCTCGATGGAGCGCAGGGTGGCGTCCGCGCGGTAGTCGTTGATCATCTTGTTGGGGCGGCCGTGCTCGAAGAGCCCGCCCTTCTCACCGAGGTCGCGGGCGGCGGGGTCCTCGGTCTCGTCCAGGACGACCCGGCCGACCTTGGTGCTCAGGACGTAGGCGTCGCGCGGGTGCTGGGCGAGAACCTCACCGAGCCGGATCTCGGAGAGGCCAGCGCCGTAGAAGGGGGCGGTGTCGAAGTAGCGGATGCCCTGGTCCCAGGCGGCCTGCACGGTGGCGGCGGCCTCGTCGTCGGGAATCGCGCGGAACATGTTGCCGAGCGGCGCGGTGCCGAAGCCGAGACGGCCGGGGAGGAGGTGGCTGATGCTCACGTATGCGTCCTTGAGGGTGGGGAAGGAGCCGACCGTTCATGGGCTTTTGAGCCTGATGGTTCTGGTTGCGCATGCTCTGTCGGCCTGACGCATTCGAGGTTAGGATCGAGCGTTGAGACTGTCCAAGACTTGTTTGGGCTGACTTGAGTCTCCGAAGGTCTCACCAAGGACGTGACATGCTCGATCTCCGCCAGCTCCGCTACTTCGTCGCCGTGGCCGAGACGGAACACGTCGGCCGAGCCGCCGAGCAGCTCCACATCTCCCAGTCGCCGCTCAGCCGGCAGATCGCCCAGCTGGAGAAGGAGCTCGGCCTGGCCCTGTTCGAGCGCGACCGGCAACGGATCCGCCTGACGTCCGACGGCCGCGTCTTCCTCGCCGAGGCGCAGGCCCTGCTCACCCACGCCGGGCGGCTGGAGAACCTGGGGCGTCGGCTCGGGCGGGGCGAAGAGGGCGGGCTCTGCGTCGGCTACGTACCCGACGCCATGCACACCGGGCTCCTGCCCGCAGCACTGCGCACGCTGCGCCTGGAGCGTCCCGGGATCCATGTGGCGCTGTACGGGCAGCAGAGCGCCGAGCAGTTCGAGGGGTTGCGGCAACGCAGTCTCGACATCGCGCTGGTCCAGGAGCCGCCGGCCGAGGACGACCCGGATCTGCGCTCGGCGCTGCTGCTGGAGGATCCCCTGCTGCTCGTGCTGCCGGGCGGCCATCCGCTGGCGGACAAGCCGGATCTGCTGCCGGCGGATCTGGACGGGCAGCCGTGGATCGCCGTGGAGAGCAGCAGCGATCCGGGCTGGCGCGACGCGTTCGTCGCTTCGTGCGTAGCGGCCGGTTTCACCCCGGACATCACGCTGGACGCCGCCGAACCCCTCACCGCGCTGGGGCTCGTCGCCTCCGGGTTCGGCCTGGCGCTGGTGCAACGCAGCATGGTGCGGGGCACGGCGCCCGGCGTGGCCGTGCGCGAACTGCCCTGGCACAGCGGGTCCGCCCGGCTGTGGGCGGCGTGGCACCGCATCGATCTGCGGCCCGTGGTGGGGTCCTTCCGCGCCACGGTGCTCGGCGCCACACCGACGTAAACCTGTTGGCGCGATCATCGCGGCCTGGCAGGCTTCACCCGTAACCACCCACAACCAAGGGGCGTAGCTCAGCGGCCAGAGCGGCGGTCTCCAAAACCGTATGTCGCAGGTTCGATTCCTGCCGCCCCTGCCATCACCGGCCGGTCTCCGGCCACCACCCGGCCTCGGTCAACGCACGTCGCCACGCCAGTCCCACTGGTGGCTGTCGGGCGACCGCGGCCCGTACTCGGCGCGTCCGCCGGGCCCGTAGGCGCCGATCTCGGTGACCAGCCCGACGCCGTCACGCAGGTCCGCGTCGCCCCAGCCGGTGACGTCGAGCAGTAGCCCGTCGAGCGGGCCGCCGACCAGCTCGCGGTAGTCGTGTCCCGGCCTCGGTCCCGGGCGGGGGTCGTCGTGGTCGGTGCCGTACACCCGTCGCTGCCTCATCAGCTCGTCCATGCGGGCAGCATCCCACCGAGCACTGACAACGGCTCGGTACGAGGGTCCATCCGGCCACGCCCCATGCCGGGCCGTCCGGTCCGGTACCGGGCGGTGGCCGGAAATCGGCGCGCGCCCGCCCGTCTGCTGTGGCACGCTCCACCGATGCACCTCTCACCGCGCCTGATCCCGCTGCTGGAGCAGTTCGACTTCGCCTGCGAGCGGCTCCTCGCCCGCCTGGCCGGTCCCGTCATGGACAGCGGCAACGGCGTCGACATCGGCGTCCCCCCGCTCGGCGACGAGGAGTACCTCTGGGAACCCGTGGCCGGCTGCTGGTCCGTACGCCGTCGCGGAGACGGGCCCGGGGCACGGGCGACCGCCCTGACCGGGGCCGGGGACTGGGGGCGGGACTCGGCGGAATCTCCGCATCCGTTCCCCCCGCCGTTCACCACCATCGCGTGGCGTCTGAGCCATCTCACCGAGATGCTCGCCCTCCGCGCCGATCACACCCACGGGAGCAGGGCGCTGACGCGCGACGGCTACCGCACTCCGGGGGACGCCGCCGGGGCGGTCGCCGCGCTGGAGACCGCGTCCGCCGCCTGGCGCGAGTCCCTGCTCACGGCCGACGACGTGGCCCTGGACACCGTCGGGTACAGCACCTATCCGAACGGCAGCGACGCCGAAGATCTCTTTGTCGACATCGTCTGGTGGGTCAACCAGGAAGTGCTGCACCACGGCGCCGAGATCGCCCTGCTCCGCGATCTGTACCGCGCCCGGCAGTCCTGAGCGACGCCCCCGCGGCCGGGCGGCCGCAGCGGTCGCCGCAGTCGCCGCTCAGGGGCCCCCGCCATATGATTCAGGGACTTAACGCACCGCGGAGCGGCACATGAACCGGCGTCGGACTCCCCGCTCAGCTAGCGCCGAAGACCTGCTCAACAGCTTGCAGGACCTCACTGCGCGCGCACGGCGCGAAGTGGAGTTCCACCAGGCCAGGGTGGAACTGGCGCAGGCACTGCAGCGCGACATGCTTCCGGCGACCCTGCCGGCGCTCCCGGGTCTCCAGTCCGCGGCCCGCTACGCGCCCGCCCGCCACGGTCTGGACATCGGCGGCGACTGGTACGACGGATTCACGCTCGCGGACGGGGCCCTCGGCTTCGCCATCGGCGACGTACAGGGTCATGACGTCGAGGCGGCCGCCTTCATGGGGCAGGTCCGCATCGCCATGCGGGCCATCGCGGGTACGGCGTCCGATCCGGGCGAGGTGCTGGGCCGGACGAACGATCTGCTGCTGTCCGTGGACTCGGGACTCTTCGCGACCTGTACGTTCATGCGGCTGGACCCGGCGACCTGGGAGCTGCACAGCGCGCGGGCCGGGCACGTGGCGTGCGTGTGGGCCACCACGGAGGGCAGGTCCGGCGTCACGGAGGACCCGGGCGGCCTGCCGCTGGGCATCGAGCCCGGCGAGGGCTACCCGGTCACCCGGCGCACCCTGGACTCCGACGGGGCGATCGTGCTGCTCACCGACGGGGTCGTCGAGGGACCGTCGCTGCTGATCGAGGACGGCCTGGAGCGGGTCCGGCTGCTGGTCGCCGCGCACGCGGGGGCGAGCGCGGCTCAACTGGCCGACGAAGTCCTGGGCGCGGCGGAACTGACGGGGCACGAGGACGACGCCGCCGTACTGATCCTGCGGCACGCCGCCGCCCGCCGCGGACCGCGGTGACGCCGGACCGTACCGCGCGTGTCACCTGCCGACTCCCGCGGCGGTCGGTGTCTGATGAGTGGTGTGATCCGCAGCAAGGAAGCCAGACGTCGAGCCGTGTACGTGGCGCAGATCCTGGGCGTGGCCGGCGCCTACTACCTGTCGGGCCGGCTCGGGCTGATGCGCCAGGTGGTCGTGGACGGCGCGGTCGTCACTCCGCTGTGGCCGCCCACCGGCATCGCGCTGGCCTCGTTGCTGTGCCTGGGCCCCCGCGTCTGGCCGGGCATCGCGCTGGGCACGCTGGTCACGGTCTCGGAGATCGGCGACGCGTTCACGGTGAGCCGGCTGGCCATCATGCTGGGCAACACCGTCGCCCCGCTCACCGCGTACGCCCTGTTGCGGAGGTTCGGATTCCGCAATGAGCTGGCCCGGCTGCGGGACGGGGTCTGCCTGGTCTTCATCGGGGCGTTCGCGGGGATGCTGATCAGCGCCACGGTCGGGAGCTTCACTCTGCTGCTCGACGGCAAGGTGCCACCGGGGCGGTTCTGGCTGGTCTGGGCGTCCTGGTGGGCGGGTGACGCGATGGGCGTCCTGGTGGTCACCCCGTTCCTGCTGGTCCTGCGCGGGGTGCGGTGGCCCCGCCCGAGCGACCGGTGGCTGGAGGCATCGGTCCTCGCGGTCGTCGTGGTCGTGTCTTCGCTGCTCGCCACGCGCAGCTCGCTGTCGATGATCTACCTCGTGTTCCCGGTGATCATCTGGTCGGCCCTGCGCTTCCAGCTACCGGGCAGCGCGCCGTGCGCCCTGGTCGTCTCGGTGCTCGCCATTCTCGCCGGCACGGACGCACTGGGGCCGTTCGCAGGGCACAGCCTGATGGAGATCATGGCCAATCTCTCGCTGCTCAACGGATGCGTCGCGCTCACGGCGCTGCTGCTCGGGGCCATCGTCGCGGAGCACAAGAACATCCGCCGTGAGACGGAATACGCCGTCGAGGAGCTGGAGGCCCTGGTGGAGCAGCTCGCGCCGTTGTCGGGGCCGACCGCGACACGGTACGAGGACAGACCGCGGCGGCACAACCCGCTCGACGGCGGCCCCCACCCGGATCACCGGTAACCCGTACGGACGTAGATCACCGGCGACTCGTGGGGACGTACCGACGCCTCGAAAGGGCGTGGCGCCGACGGTCAGTACGGCAGGGGGCGGCCGGACGGTGTGCGCAGATCGAGCGGCGGCGGCCCCGAAGGGGGCGGGGGACGCCGGACGACAACTCGGATGCGGCCCATTGCCACCACCTCCTCCTGGTCAAACGGTATGTGCCCAGTCGGCGCGGCTTCACACTTCCGGCGCTCCCCGGCCCGTCCGCCCGGTCCGCCCCGGGGGTGCGGCGCGGATGCGGGCGGGGCCCGGTGCGGTGACCCTTGATGTGTGGGGGCGCAGAGTCGACGAGGAGGACGCATGTCCGCAATGGACAAGATCAAGAAGATGCTCAAGGGCCACGAGGACCAGGCCGGCAAGGGCGTCGACAAGGCCGGCGACATGGTCGACGACCGTACGCAGGGCAAGTACAAGGGTCACGTCGACACCGCCCAGGACAAGCTCAAGCAGCAGCTGGGCACGGACCGCGACCAGGACGGGCCGCCCCGCGCCTGAGCCGCCCCGCCCATGACCGGGTGGCCGCCCCCGGTCGCCGCCCGTCCCGCGCACCGGTCCGTGTCACGGATCACCTTCCGTGACACGGACCGGTGCGCGCGGTGCGTCGGACCTGCTGCGCACCGTGCCTCCGTGAGCCCGACGGGGCCCGGCGGCGGAGGGCCGCGGTGAAGGTTTCCGGGGTTTCTCGCCGGATTCTTGTTATCGTCCCGCCCGCACCCCTTCTCCCGAGTGTGGGAAGTGACAGCACCGGACCCCGGAAGAGTGAGCACAGCATGGGCAAGGATCACCCGTCGGTCTTGATCGCGGCGGCGCAGGGCGGCGACCAGCAGGCCAAGGACCAGCTTGTCTCGGCGTACCTGCCGCTGCTGTACAACGTCGTCGGACGCGCGCTGGACGGTCACGCGGACGTGGACGACGTGGTGCAGGAGACGGTGCTGCGGATGCTCCGGGGCCTGCCCGAGCTGCGCGACCCGGAGCGTTTCCGTTCCTGGCTGGTGGCGATAGCCATGAACGAGATGCGCACGCACTGGCGCGAGAGGCAGTCGGGTGCGGTGCCGGCGGACCGGCTGGACGCCGCGTACGACCTGCCGGATCCCCGCGCGGACTTCGTCGAGGTGACGATCCTGGAACTCGGCCTGACCGGCCAGCGGCGGCAGGTGGCGGAGGCGACGCGCTGGCTGGACGAGGACGACCGCGCCCTGTTGTCGCTGTGGTGGCTGGAGACCGCCGGGCATCTGTCCCGGGCCGAGGTCGCCGCCGCTCTCGAACTCTCCCCGCAGCACACCGCCGTACGGGTGCAGCGGATGAAGGCCCAGCTGGAGGCGGCGAGGGTCGTGGTGGGCGCGCTGGCGGCGGAACCGCCGTGCGTGCTGCTGGAGGACATCACCGCCGGCTGGGACGGCGTCCCCTCCGCCCTGTGGCGCAAGCGGCTGGCCCGCCATGCCCGCGAGTGCACGGTGTGCTCCGGTCACGGCTCGGGGCTGGTGCCCGCCGAGGGGCTGCTGGTGGGTCTCGCGCTCGTTCCGGTGGCCGCGGCGGCGGGAGCGGGAGCAGCTCCCGACCTGCTCGCCACGGCGGCGCACCTCCAGGCGCCCGCTCCGGGCGCCGACAGCGCCGGGGCGGGGCGCGCCGAGCGCAGACGGGTGCAGGCCCGGCGGCGCCGTCGTAACTCGGCCGTCGCCGCCGTGGTCGCGGTAGCCGCGCTGGGCACGGGCGGCGCCGCGGTGCACCTCTACACCGACGGCGACGAGCGCAACGCGAAGACCGTCACAGCCGACGCCCCGGCACCCCGGACGGAGGCGTCCACGTCGGCCGCGCCGACGTCCTCCCCCTCCCCCTCGGCCTCCGAGTCAGCCAGCGCCTCAGCGTCGCCGAGCCCCTCGCGCAAGCCCAAGCCGAAGCCGAAGCCGAAGAAGAGCACGACGCCGCCGCCCGCTCCGAGTTCCGCCGCCCCGGTTCCGAAGCCGGACCCGCCCGCCCCCGCGCCGCCCGCCCCGTCGGGCATGGCCGGGCAGGTCGCCGGGCTGGTCAACGCGGAGCGAGCGAAGGAGGGCTGCGGTCCGGTGTCCGTCAACGACCTGCTGAACACGGCCGCGCAGCGGCACTCCGCCGACATGGCGGCCCAGGACTACTTCTCGCACACCTCGCAGGACGGCAGGGACCCGGGCGACCGGATCACCGCCGCCGGATACCGGTGGTCCACCTATGGCGAGAACATCGCCAAGGGCCAGCGGACGCCGGCCGATGTGATGCAGTCCTGGATGGACAGTCCGGGGCACCGTGCGAACATCCTCAACTGCTCGTTCAAGGAGATCGGTATGGGGAAGCAGGATTCCGGCGGCGGTCCGGTGTGGACGCAGGTGTTCGGCGCCCGCTGAGTCCGCGCAGCGCACGCCTACGATGCGGTCATGATCGCTGAACTGGAGTGCGTGGTCCTGGACTGCTCGGACCCGGGGGAACTGGCCGGCTTCTACGCGTCGTTGCTCGGCGGCGAGGTCGACCGGCCCGACCGGCGGTGGGAGTGCGGGGCGGACTGGTCCACGCTGCACGCCCCCGGTGGACTCGTCCTCGCCTTTCAGCGGGTGGCCGGCCACCGGCCGGCTCGCTGGCCCGACCAGGACCCGCCCCAGCAGTTTCACCTGGACTTCGGCGTCTCCGACCAGGAACGGGCGCACGAGGAGGTGCTGGAGTGCGGGGCGTCCCTGCTCGACGCCGGGGACGGCGGGCGGAGCTGGCGCGTGTACGCCGATCCCGCCGGGCACCCCTTCTGCCTGGTACGGCACTGATCGTTCCGGCCCCGCTCCTGCGCTCCTGGCTCGTCCGGTGCGGCCGTTCACCGGCCGCACCGGAGCGCATCGGGGTCAGCGCAGGGCCAGCGTCAGCGCCGTGCCGAGGCAGCTCGCCGCGCCCACCGCACCCACCGAGACGGCGACGCAACGGGCCCGGAGCCGGGCGTAGCGCCCGGTGTACTCCTCGCGCAGTTCATCCGCGCGGTCGCGGATGCGGGTGAGTGACTCCCGGGATGCGGCGACGCGTTCGGCGATGAACACCCGCTCGACGTCCTCACGCTGCGCCGTGGTCAGCCAGGGCAACTGGTCGGTGAAGCGGCGTGCCTGCCGTCGCGCCCGTTCGACCTCGGCGTTCCACAGCAGAAAGCCCTCCAGCTGCGCCAGGCCCCGGGCGCTGTCCTTGTCGGGTTTCACCTGTCCTCCTCTCCGTCGCGTCGTCAGAACCGGGGCCGGAGTCACTCCTGCCGGTCCCCCGGGGCGACGATCCTGGATGTGTCGGGACGGTTGGTGCTCTCCTGCACGGACCGGACCGTCGGGTGGTGCAGGTCGAACGCCGGGGATTCGGAACGGATCCGCGGCAGGGTGACGAAGTTGTGCCGCGGCGGCGGGCAGGAGGTCGCCCACTCCAGCGAACGGCCGTACCCCCACGGGTCGTCGACCTCGATCTTCTTGCCGTACTTCGCGGTCTTCCAGACGTTGTAGAAGAACGGCAGGATCGACAGGCCGAGCAGGAACGAGGAGATCGTCGAGATCGTGTTCAGCGCGGTGAAGCCGTCGGCGTCGAGATAGTCCGCGTAACGACGCGGCATGCCCTCGGCACCGAGCCAGTGCTGCACCAGGAACGTGCCGTGGAAGCCCACGAACAGCGTCCAGAACGTCATCTTCCCGAGCCGCTCGTCCAGCATTTTGCCGGTGAACTTCGGCCACCAGAAATGGAATCCGGCGAACATCGCGAACACCACCGTGCCGAACACCACGTAGTGGAAGTGAGCGACGACGAAGTACGAGTCGGAGACGTGGAAGTCCAGGGGCGGCGAGGCGAGAATGATCCCGGTCAGACCGCCGAACAGGAAGGTGACCAGAAACCCGACGGCCCACAGCATCGGGGTCTCCATGGAGATGGACCCCTTCCACATCGTGCCGATCCAGTTGAAGAACTTCACGCCGGTCGGCACCGCGATGAGGAACGTCATGAACGAGAAGAACGGCAACAGCACTCCGCCCGTGACGTACATGTGGTGCGCCCAGACCGTCGCGGAGAGCCCTGCGATGGCGATGGTGGCCGCGACCAGTCCGATATAGCCGAAGACCGGTTTGCGGCTGAAGACCGGGAAGATCTCGGTGACGATGCCGAAGAACGGCAGGGCGATGATGTAGACCTCGGGGTGACCGAAGAACCAGAAAAGGTGCTGCCACAGGAGTGCGCCGCCGTTGGCCGCGTCGAAGACGTGCGCGCCGAATTTTCGGTCGGCCTCCAGCGCCAGCAGGGCCGCCGCGAGGACCGGGAAGGCCAGCAGGACCAGGACACCGGTCAGCAGGACGTTCCAGACGAAGATCGGCATGCGGAACATCGTCATGCCGGGTGCGCGCATGCAGATGATAGTGGTGATGAAGTTGACCGAGCCGAGGATCGTGCCGAAGCCGGAGAACGCGAGGCCCATGATCCACATGTCGGCGCCGATACCCGGCGAACGGACCGCGTCGTTCAGCGGGGCGTAGGCGAACCACCCGAAGTCCGCCGCGCCCTGCGGGGTGAGGAAGCCCGCCACCACGATGAGCGAGCCGAAGAGGTACAGCCAGTACGCGAACATGTTCAGCCGCGGGAACGCCACGTCGGGCGCGCCGATCTGCAGCGGCATGATCCAGTTCGCGAATCCGGCGAACAACGGCGTCGCGAACATCAGCAGCATGATCGTGCCGTGCATCGTGAACGCCTGGTTGAACTGCTCGTTCGAAATCAACTGGATGCCGGGCCGGGCCAGCTCGGCCCGCATGACCAGGGCCAGGAGTCCTCCCACGCAGAAGAACGCGAAGGAGGTGACGAGGTAGAGCGTACCGATCGTCTTGTGGTCCGTCGTGGTCATCCACTTGATGACCACGTTGCCGGGTTCCCCGCGCCGTACCGGCATTTCGTCCTGGTCGGCGGTATCGGTCTCCACCGGTTGCGAGATGCCCCTCGTCGTCACTACGACGCTCCTTCGGTCGACGGCCCGTATGGACTCGGCGACCAGAATGGACCCGCGGCGATCGGTGCGGTGGGACATCCCTCCCCGTCCGGCGCGAGCGGCCGACAAGGACACTCAAATGGCCTACGGCGAACGCTCCGTCCTCGGTCCGGGCGACCGGAAGTGCCCGTCAACGCCCGGGAGCCGATCGGATATTCCCTCGCCGGGAGCGGAATAGCGCCTCTGGAAACGGAGTTGGTGAAGCGACGGAACCACTGCTCTTCACTCACCCTCATTTCTCTCCACTCCTGCCCACTCGGCAAGCTTCGGAAGGTCGGATCCATGAAGATCGGCATCATCGGCGCGGGCAACATCGGCGGCAATCTGACGCGACGTCTGGCCGCCCTCGGCCACGAGGTCTCGGTCGCCAACTCCCGCGGCCCTCATACGCTCACCGCTCTCGCCGAAGAGACCGGGGCGAAGCCGGTGGCAGCGTCCGATGCCGCGAACGGCGCCCAGGTGGTCGTGGTCACCGTGCCGCTCAAGGCCGTTCCCGACCTGCCCGCCGGCTTTCTCGACGGCGCGGCGGAGGGCGCCGCGGTCATCGACACGGGCAACTACTACCCGCAGCGTGAC
Source organism: Streptomyces sp. NPDC058576 (assembly GCF_042718715.1). Classification (NCBI taxonomy): domain Bacteria; kingdom Bacillati; phylum Actinomycetota; class Actinomycetes; order Kitasatosporales; family Streptomycetaceae; genus Streptomyces; species Streptomyces sp. NPDC058576. The sequence continues at coordinate 168,645 of NZ_JBHXPF010000006.1, forward strand.
GGGCGCATCGCCGTCATCGAGGACGGGCTGCTCGAGAGCCGGTGGACGGAGCTGCACATCGGCCACCCCGTGATCAAGGCGTTCAACGGCACGTATGCCCAGGACATCCTGGACCGGGGCCGCCCGCGGGGCACCGGGGGCCGGCAGGCGCTCCCGGTGGCCGGCGACGACCCGCGGGCGAAGCAGGTGGTGCGCGACCTCATCGACGAGCTGGGCTTCGACACGGTCGACAGCGGCGGCCTGGACGACTCGTGGCGCCAGCAGCCGGGCACGCCGGTCTACGGCAGCCGGGGCGATGCCGACGACATCGCGAAGGCGCTCTCGGAAGCGTCGCCGGAGCGCACGGCGGAGTGGCGCGCCTGACAGCAAGCGTCGTGCGGGAGGGTCGGCCGGACGAGAACTCCGGCCGGGCGGGCTACGGGGGTGTCCGCCCGGCCGGATCGTCGGCCGCCCTCAGACCACTCCTGTCACGGTGATCCGCACCGAGACCACGGGCTCCTCGGGCAGCGCCGCGAGGACCGCCGCCTGTACGGCCCGAGTGACGTCGAGCGCCCGGTGACCGCGGCGCAGCACGAGCCGGATGTCCAGGCGCCAGCCGCCCTCGTCCCGGCCGACCCGCACTCCCGGGGTCCGGTTCCCGGTGAGCGGGACGCGGCGCTGGGTGCGGTCGGTGATCCGGGTACGCAGCAGGTCCGCCACGCCGGGGCGCAGGAAAGCGACGCCCGGCACACCGCGAGCGGCCTCGACCGCCGCCCCGGCCACCTGGTCCCGGCGTGTGTCCGCGGTCATCGCGCTGCTCCCGTCCCGTATCCGTCGGCCCGGCCGTCCACGTGATCGCCGCCGGCCGTGCCCGTGCCGTCGGCGCCGTCGGCGGATCCCCCGTGGCCGGCGTCCTCGTAGAAGATGTCGAGGCTGTCGACGGGGTCGAGGATGTCGACGACCAGGACGTCGGTGGTGGTGAGGCGGATGCCGATGTCCCGGTCGGCGACCTCGGCGATCCGTGCGCGCACGGCGTCGGCCAGGTCCCGCATGGGCAGGCCGAGGCTCGCCGCGACCTCGACGCGGACGTGCAGCTCCCCCGTGGGGTCCGCGGGGTCGAGGGGGGCGACGCGGCAGCTCCCGGCCCGCACCCCGGGCAGCCGGTCGACCGCCGCCCGCAGCATCCGTGCGACCGCGGCCTCCACCATCCAGTGGTCCTCCTCAGGCTCCCCGAGCGGCAGGGGGCGGCCCGGGCGCAGTTCGAGCCGTACGAGGTCCATCACGCGGGCCGTCACGGCCGTCGCGTCCGGTGGTCCGGGCTCCCGCGCACAGGAGCGGCGCACCGCGTCGCCGAGGCCCTTGAGGTCGGCCAGGGCGGCCGAGCAGTGGGGGCAGTCGGCGAAGTGGGGGTCGTCCGACGCGTGGCCGTTGTCCCAGGCGTCCCAGACGTCGGTGAGCAGCCGCCCGCAGTCGAGCCGCTCGTCCTCCTCCTCGTACCGGCTTTCCTCCGGCCGGTCCGGGTTGGCGCTCATCGCCATGCGCTCATCGCCTCCGTCAAGGAGCGGCGGGCGCGGAAGACCCGGCCGCGGACCGCCTGCAGACTGATTCCGACCGTTCCCGCGATGCTCTCGTACGACAGTCCCTGCATCTCTCGCAGCACCCAGCACACGCGCTGTTCGGGTGACAGGGCCGCCATCGCCTCGGCCAGCGCGTCGGCCGCGGCCCTCGACTCCATCGCGCGGACGGGGGACGCCTGGTGCTCGGGGGCGGCCTGCTCGGGCACCGAGTCGAGGTCCGCCGCCGGTCTGCGGGCTCTGAGCCGGTTGAGGCACCGGTTGGTCACGATGCGGTGGAGCCAGGTGTGGAAGGAGGCGTCACGGCGGAACTCGGGGAGTTTGCGCCAGGCGCTCACGAAGGCGTCCTGTACGGCGTCCTCGGCGTCCGCCCGGTCGCCGAGAACCCGCGTCGCCAGCTGGAGCATCGCGGGACCGTGCCTGCGCACCAGCACTTCGAAAGCCTCCTCGTCGCCCTCCCCGGCCCGCACGACCAGCAGCGCCTCGTCGGACGGCACGGCGTCCGGTACGCGCTCCGTCAGCTGATTCCCGTCACCGGGCACGGACCAACTCCTTCCCCGCTCATTTCCACGACGCTCGCTCCTGCTTCTTCCTGGCGTCCTCATGACCACTTCTCGTCGTTGGACACGGCGCGGGACCGAACGTCACGCACCGCGCGGAAATTTTCCACGAACCCGCGTGACGAATCGGCGGACGGCGTGTCCAACGAGATGTCAGGCAGAACGAGCCGAGCGATACGCGAGGAGTTTCCATGACCACGACCCAGGCAGCAGCAACCGTCCCCGCCGCGGGCACCCCTTCGGGGGCGGGCGGTCCGAAGCAGAGCGGTTCCACGGGCGGGACGACCACACTCGGCAGCGGGGCCACCGGGGCGACCGAGCCCGCGGCGACGCGGGGCCGCACCTCCATCGCGGACACCGTCGTCGTGAAGATCGCGGGGATGGCTGCCCGGGAGATCCCCGGGGTCCACGACATGGGCGGCGGCCTCTCCCGCACACTCGGCGCGGTCCGCGACCGGGTGCCGGGCGGGCGTCCGAACATCGGGCGGGGCGTCAAGGTCGAGGTGGGAGAGCGCCAGACCGCCATCGACCTCGATCTCGTCGTCGAGTACGGGGTCGCGATCACCGATGTGGCGCACGACGTCCGCGAGAACGTCATCGCAGCCGTGGAGCGCACCACGGGCCTTGAGGTCGTCGAGGTCAATGTGACGGTCAACGACGTGCATCTGCCCGAGGACGACGACGAGGCTGCCCCGTCCGAGACCCGCGTGGCGTGACGGCGTGACACGGAGCATGGACGACTCCGGCCGGCCGGGCGGTGCGCCCGGCCGGGGCGTGGTCGGGGCTGCGGCGGGCATGGCACTGGGCTTCGCGGGCTGGTTCGGCGGGTTCGGAGCGTTTCTCGTGGTCGCGTCGCTCGGCGCGGTGGGCTGGTTCGCCGGGCACTTGGTGGACCGAGGGACCAGCTTGCGCGAGTTCCTGGACACGGTGGCGGGGCGGAGGCCATGACAGTCCCCGCCACCGGGCGTGGCACAACGACGGTGGCCCCCCGCGCCGTTCGGCGCATCGCCGAGCGGGCGGCGGCCGAGGCGCTGCCCGACGGCGGCGCGGTGACCGGCGGTTCGGCGTCGGTGCGCGGCGCCTCCGCCCGGGTCACGCTCCGCGTGCGACTGCCGTATCCGCTACGGGCAGATGAGACGGCCGGGCTGATCCGCGACCGTGCGCGGAGCCGGACGGCGGCCCTGACGGGTCTGTCCGTCCCCCACGCCGACATCCGGATCGACGCGCTCTCGGTGCGCCCCGTGCCGCCCGCCCGGGAGCCCACGGGCGGCGAGCAGCCGGGGGCCGACGCTACGCCGCGCGGGGTTGAGGACGCCGCCCGAAGCGGTGGCCGGGGCGGCCGGATCCGTGCGCAGCGTCGGCTCCCGGCGGCGGTGACGGCGGCCGTGGGGGCCGTCGGCTGTGCGCTGCTCCTGGTCGACGTCGTTGCTGTCCGGCTCGGCGGCACACCCGCCGCCTGGCGGACCTGGCTGGTCGACTGGGCGTCGACGCACGGTCCGGCGGACGCGGCGGTCCGGGTCTGCGGGGCCCTGGCAGCGATGACCGGTGTCTGGCTGCTGGGGTGCGCCCTGCTGCCGGGGCTGCGGCGCGGACTGACCATGGCCGCGCCCGCGCCGGGCCTGCGGGCGGCGCTCGACCGTACGGCCGCCGCCCGGATCGTCCAGGACAGGACCGCCGCCGTACCCGGGGTGGTTCGGGTCCGGGTGCGTGTGCGGCGGCGGCGCGTGAAGGTGCGGGCAGGAGTGGGGTTCGGGGACCCGGAGCAGGTACGCGCCGAGGTGGTCCGGGTCGTCGGAGCGGCCCTGCCGGAGCTGGGCCTGGCACGGACGCCCGCGCTGCGGGTCGGGGTCCGGGTCCGGAGTGAACCGCGCGAGCATCCGCCGTCGGCCGAGGAGGACACGAAATCCCAGGCGGCTTCGCCGACAGCGGCAGCAGCTTCGGCTGAACGGCGAGAGGGGTGAAGGAATGTCGGTGATCAGGCGAGGTGTGGTCAACCGCTCGCTGCTCGGTGCGATCGGCCTGGTGCTGGTGGCCGGTGGCGGCTGGCTGGCCGTGGGCGGCGGTTCGGCATGGGCTCCGCTGGAGGCCCGTCTGCCGCAGTGGTGGCCGGTGCCATCAGCAGAGGGGGTACTGCTGGACCGCGGGCTGCCGGCACGGCTCCGGGAGAACGGCTGGTGGACTCCCGCACTGATCTCCGGGCTCGCCGTCGTCCTGTCACTGCTGCTGTGGTGGTTGGCCCGTCAGGCGCTGTCGCGCGGTCCGCGGTGGGCGGTGTTGCCGCAGACCGGACCGGTGCTGCGCAGGCGTGCGTGGGAACGGGCGATGACGGCGCAGGTGGCGGCGTTCGACGACGTGGCGCGCGCCCGGGTGCGCCTGGTGGGCCGGCCCCTGCGAGCGGTCGTGACGGTGGTCGTGGAGCCCGGGGCCCGGCCCGCGGAGGTCGCGCGATCCTTGACCGGAGTCATCGCGGACGCCCGTGCCAGCAGCGGCGTACAGGGCCTGCCGGCCGACATACGGATACAGGTCGCGAAACGCCGGGAGCGGCGGACGCGTTGAACCGCTGCGAATCCGGTTGCTGGATCGCGCCAGGTGGTCCGGTCGACACCGCCCGCGGATGAGCGGAACCACGCCTGGCTCCGGCCCCTCCCCCCACCTCACACGCACCCCACACCCAACGGAATCTACCCGCGAGTAGGGTGTGGGCTCCGGGATGCCGGCTTCACGGTCCGTACGGCACCCGGGCGTGTCCGTCGACGGCCGTGGACAAGGAGTCGCGCCATGCCCCGCACCATGTCCGTAGCGGACAGCATCATCATCGACGCCGCCCCGGCGCTGGTCTACGAACGGCTCAGCGACCCCACGGCGATGGGGCGTTGGAGCCCGGAGAACCGCGGCGCGACCGTGCACGGCGATCGGCGCGAGGCGTACGTCGGCATGGTCTTCGAGGGGCGGAACAAGCGCGGTGCGGCTCGCTGGACGACCCGGTGCACGGTGACGGCGGCCGACCACGGCGAGCGCTTCGCCTTCCGGGTGCACGCGATCGGTCTGCGGCGTCCGCTGCTCCCGGGACCGATCGCCACGTGGGAATACCGTTTCGAGGCGGTGGACGGAGCGACCCGGGTCACCGAGACCTGGACCGACGACCGCCGTCGCTGGCCCGACTTCCTCGCCAACGCCTTCGACCGCGTGGCGACGGGCGGGAAGACCTTCGCGCAGTTCCAGGGCGGCAACATCCGTACGACGCTGAAGCGTCTCAAGGCGGCACTGGAGGCAGACGATCTGGGCGCCGGAAACTAGCCGGCCAGGCGGCTAGACGGCCCAGTGCGGGGGGCGGCTCAGGGATGTGGGGAGTGCTGTTCTCGCGTTGCCCTTGGCAGCGTTGAGCTGGGCCTGAGTGAGGAACAGGCTTCCCGTGAGGTCGGCGCCCGAGAGTTCGGCGTCACGGAAGTCCGCACCGATGAGGTCGGCCAGGCGGAGATCGGCATCGGTGAGATCGGCGGCGATCAGGTAGGCCCCGCGGAGGTCCGCTCCGCGCAGATCGGCGCCACGCAGGCGGGCCCCGATGAGGTCGGCACCGCGGTGGTTGCGCTTCTTGCGGCGGGGCGCGGCGGCCCGGACGAGTTCGCTGGTGCGCAGAAGCAGACCGGCGACCCGGTCACGGTGACCGGCGACGTCCAGTTCGGCGAAGTCGACGGCGGGGCGCTCGGTGTGCCGTTCCGTCTCTTCCAGGGCTCGGCGGATCTCGGTGTGCAGAGGGCGTGCGTCCGGCAGCGTAAGGGCCTCGGTGAGGTACCACAGCAGTTCATGGAGCTGGCGCATGACCGGGAACACCTGGAACATCTGGGCGGCGAGGTCGGGGGACGAACGCCAGTCGCGGCCCCCGTAGGTCACCTGGGAGACCTTCTGCCCCGCGCCGAAGCAGTCGTACACGGTGCAGCCGGAGAAGCCCTTCGGACGCAGCCGGGTGTGGATGCCGCAGCGGAAATCGTCCTGAAGGTTGGGGCAGGGCCGCCCGGCGGCCTTGTCGATGGCGAAGTCCGACGAAGCCGTCAGCGTGAGTGCGACGCAGCAGAGGGCGAAACAGTTCGTGCAGTCCGCGCGCAGAGCCTCCCGTCCGTTGTCGGGCACGGCGGTCGGATCGTTGTCGGGCACGGGTGGCGGGTCCTCGCGTGGATGGTCCTGTGGACATGGCGGGTGTAGAGCACACGAGTCTACCGAGGAGCCGGGGAGCGGCGCTCCCGCCTGCTGCGCCGGTGCACACTGGGCGCCGTAGGTATGACGAGGGGGACGCATGGGCACCGAGGAGAGCAGCGGATTCGAGCCCGCGACCGGCGACGGTCCACCGGCTGCCGAGCCCGCGGCGGCACGGGCCGCTTCGGTGCGGACCGCGTTCGAGGGACTGCTGCAGATCCGTCGCCTCACCGGTAACGGGCGGCCCGACCCCGTGGCCGCGCCGGCTCCGTGGGAACGGAACCGCCCGGTGAGGGCGGTCGCGTTGGCGCTGGAGAGGTCGGGGGCGACGCCTTCGGCCGTCGACCCGGCGGGGCGTCGCGTGTCGGCCGGATACCGGGTGAGTGACGGGGAGTCGGCAGGGTCGGTGCGGGTCGAGTGGACCGGGCCGCCCGGCAGCGGCGCCGCTCACGACGAGGAGGAGGCGCTGGCGGGCTGCGCTTCGGCCCTGCGGGAGCTGGGCTGGACGGTGCTGCACTACCGGGGGCCCCGCAGGCGGCGCTACCTGGAGGTGGAGCCACCGAGCGGGCCGTCCGGCGGGCACGGCCGGGCTTGAGGCGGCGTTGTCAGACCCATGAGAGATGCTTGACGGTCCGACAGCTCTGAGGAGGAGATGCTGAGATGGACAGCGACGAACTCGCCGCGGCGCAGGCGTACGTCCGCCTGTTGGAGGCCACCCGGGCAGCGCTCGCGGACCCCGACGACGCACCGGTCTACCTGCCGCTGCTCACCTCTCCGATGAGGGAGGCCGACCAGGCCCTGCGCAGCGCAGGGCTGACGGGCAACGAGGACCGGCTGTTCGCTCTCGTCCGGGCACTGCAGCCGAGCCTTTCCGGCAGCGACAGATAGACGCGCCGGACGGGCGGCGCCGGAGGCCACAGGCTGCGTCCGTCCTCCTACCCGGCCTGTCCCTCCCATGCGGAGGTTTCTGCGAGGCCCGGAGCGAGACCGAGCTCTTCCTCGCCGGGGCCGAGGGGTGCGAAGAACCGGGCGACCTCCTGGTCGTCGACCTCGGCGAGGGAGCCCGGCTTCCACTGCGGGTCATTGTCCTTGTCGATGATCCGGGCACGCACGCCTTCCACGAAATCGGGGTGCTCGAACGCCCGGCTGGAGACGCGGAACTCCTGGTCGAGAACGGCTTCCAGGGTGTCGAGCCGGGCTGCACGGCGGACGGCGGCGAGGGTGACCTTGAGAGCCAGGGGCGACTTCGTCAGCAGTTCGTCCGCCGCCGCCTCCGCTGCGGGAACGCCGCTCTCGCGCAGCTTCCGGACGATGTCCTCCACGGTGTCCGCCGCGTAGCAGGCGTCGATCCAGTCGCGCTGCGCGGCGAGTTCACCGGCGGGCGGCTCCGTGGCGAACCCCTGGACGATGCCCGCAGCCGCATCGTCCGGGCGGGCCGGCTCTCCCAGCGCTTCGGTCAGGGCCGGCAGGAGGCGGGCCGGAACATGGTGATCGGCCAGGCCGCAGAGAATGGCGTCCGCCGCGCCGACGGAGCGGCCCGTGAGCGCCAGGTGGGTGCCCAGTTCGCCGGGGGCGGCGGCCAGCAGGCGGGTGCCGCCGACATCGGGCACGAACCCGATCGCGGTCTCGGGCATGGCGACGCGTGAGCGTTCGGTGACGACACGAATTCCGGCGTGGGCCGACACCCCGACTCCGCCGCCCATCACGATGCCGTCCATCAGTGCGACGTACGGCTTGGGGAATCGGGCGATGCGGGCGTTGAGGCGGTACTCGTCACGCCAGAACTCCAGGGACGCGTGTCCCGAGGCCCGGGCATCGTCGTGCAGGGCCCGGATGTCGCCACCGGCGCACAGGCCCCGGTCGCCGGCCCCGGACAGCAGCACCGAGTCGATCGCCTCGTCCTGCTCGGCGCGGGCCAGGGCCTCGTCGAGAAGCCGCACCATGGTGTGGCTGAGGGCGTTGAGGGCCCGGGGGCGGTTCAGTATGAGGTGCAGGCAGGCGCCCCGCGTCTCCAGCAGGACGGGCCGGTCGTCGTTCATGCGTGCGCTCCGCTCGCTGCGCTCGTGGACACGTGTGAGGCCGTCTGTGGTCGCGGACGGTCCTCGGCTGCCATTCTGCGGCCCCCGGATCGGACCGTGGTGGGAGGGGGTCTGTGCAGGGCGGACCCGCGGGCAGACGGAGGCAAGGCACGGCGCAAACGCACGGGAGCGCGGGCATATGGGCTCGTGGGCGAGCCGCTGTGGCACTCCGATGGATGCGGCTCGACAATTGAGGCCTACGGGGTGCGCCGACGCACTGCCCCGCCGGACGACCTCCGGAGCAGGAATGACCGACGACGAACGGCGGCAGGACGCCGAAGCCTCTCCGCTCCGCCGGATCGACCGGAAGACCAACGGTGAGATCCGGCCGACGGAACGCCTCGCCATGAATCGGACCGGCAGCTTCGACTGGGATCTGGACACCCGGACCCTGGACATCGACGAGGCCGGGCTCATGGTGTTCGGCGTGGATCCGGCCTCGTTCGACGCCCGCCCGGGGGCCCTGTTGGAGCACCTGGAGCCGGCGGAACGGGCCCGGCTCGACGTCACGATCGACGAGGCCATCACCGGCGGCAGCAATTCCTACAGCGTCCACTTCCGCGTACCGCTGGACGACGGGACCACGCAGTGGACCCATGTCCAGGCCCGCATTCTCCGATCGAAGGACGGAAGGGCCCACCGGATCGTGGGGGTCGTCCGGGACGCGACGGCGGAAGTCACCCATTCGGCCTTCGTACTCGACCTGGAAAAACGACGACAGCGCCAGACCAATATCGTTGAACGAACAACGAGTGCCATGTCCCGCGCGGTGACCGTGGACGATGTGACAGCCGCCCTCACCGGACCCGGCGGGCTGGCCCGGCTCGGGGCGGACGGTCTCGCCCTGGGGCTCGTGGAGAGTTCCGCCCTGAACGTCGTCGCGCTGAGCGGGGAGTCGCTCGAAGTGCTCGACGGGCTCGGTTCCGGTGACCTCGACCGCAACCTCCCTCTCGCGGACACCATCCGCAGCGGCCGCCCCCGCTTCATCACCTCTCTCGCCGCGCTGGCCCGTCGCTACCCGGAGCTGGAGCCGCATCTCGGCAGGCTCAAGTTCCGGGCGGCGGCGTATCTCCCGCTGGTGGCCCAGGCCCGGTCGCTCGGTGGTCTGGCCCTCTTCTACCGCGAGCGCACGGTCTTCAACGCCGACGAGCGCATTCTGTGCCTGGGGCTCGCCGCCATCGTGGCCCAGTCCCTCCAGCGGGCGATGCTCTTCGACGAGGAGCGGGAGTTCGCCACCCAGCTCCAGTCCGCGATGCTCCCGCCCCGGATACAGGACGTCGAGGGCGGCGAGATCGCGGTCCGCTACCACGCCGCGTGGAGCGGCCGACAGGTCGGGGGCGACTGGTACGACGTGATCACCCTGCCCAAAAACCGTTACGGGCTGGTCGTGGGGGACGTTCAGGGGCATGACACCCACGCGGCCGCGATCATGGGCCAGTTGCGCATCGCCCTGCGCGCGTACGCCGCCGAGGGACATCCGCCGGCCACCGTGCTGGCCCGGGCCTCCCGCTTCCTCGCCGAGCTGGACACCGAGCGCTTCGCCACCTGCACGTACGCCCAGGTCGACCTGGGGTCCGGAGCGGTGCAGGTGGTGCGGGCCGGGCATCTCGGCCCGTTGATCCGCCATGTCGACGGGCGGGTCGGCAGCCCGCAGGTGCGCGGCGGGCTGCCGCTGGGCACCTCCACGGACCTCCTGGACGAGGAGTATCCGGAGACCCGGCTCGACCTGGTACCCGGTGAGACGTTCGTCCTGTACACGGACGGGTTGGTGGAGGAGCCCGGAGCCGACCTCGACGCGGGGATCGACGCGCTGCGCAACGAGGTGAGCGCCGGGCCCGCAGGGGCCGAGGCGTTGGCCGATCACCTGTCGGAACGGCTGTGGGAACGGTGGGGGTCAGGGGACGACGTGGCACTTCTGGTCCTGCGCCGGAGCCCGGACGTGGGGTCGTCGCACGCGCCGCGGCTCCACCAGTACATCCACCAGGCGGACCCGGAAGGGCTCTCGGACGCCCGCGCGATCGTGCGCCAGGCCCTCGCGGACTGGGACATGGCCGAGTTCGCGGACGACGCCGAGCTCGTCACGGGCGAGTTGCTGGTGAACGTGCTCCTGCACACCGAGGGCGGGGCCGTCCTGACCCTGGAAGTGCTGCCCGAACCGGTACGGCGGATCCGGCTGTCGGTCCAGGACCGGTCCAGCGCCTGGCCCCGTCGGCGTACGCCGGGCGAGACGTCCACCTCCGGCCGCGGACTGCTCCTGCTCGACGCGGTCGCCACGCGCTGGGGGATCGAGCCCCGCGGCGAGGGCAAGGCCGTCTGGTGCGAGATCGGCCCCACTCCCCCGCCGGCCACCGCGCCGCCGCCGACGGTCGCGGAGCGGTGACGGACGAAGGGGTGTGGCGGCGCCCCCCCGGGGTGGGGCCCCCCCCCCCGCCCCGGCGCCGAACGGCGCCCCCCGG
>NZ_JBHXPF010000006.1:179492-246592 GCF_042718715.1 Streptomyces sp. NPDC058576
GGGGGGTGTGGGTTTTGGTTCTTGGGGGTGTCCCCAACCACCTGGTTGTGGCGCCACACCCCCGGGCCACGGCTCGTACGGCCTCCGCCGTGGCCCCGGCGGCCTCGGCCGCCGGTCGGACGGCTCCGGCCGCTTCCTGCGCTCCCGGGACTCATCCGGTCCTTGGACCCGTTCCGCCGGCGCGGGCCGCTGGGCGCGGGAGCGTCAGTCCTGGACGGTACGCCGTTTGCGGACGGCCCACAGGATGCCGCCACCGGCCAGCAGCACCGCGACGGCCGCGCCACCGATGACCGGCGTCGACGACGACGAACCGGTCTCGGCCAGGTCCGGCGAGCTCGGGCTCGGGGCGGGCACGGCGGGCGCGGACTCCGAAGGCTGCTCGCTGGGAGTGGCGCTCGGCTCGGGCGTCCCGGTGGACGGCGTCTCCGACGGGGTCGGCTCGGTCGGCGGGGAGCTGGGCTCCTCGTCGCACACCTCCGCCGTCTCCGTCTTGTCGATGGAGTGCCGGCCGTCTCCCTCGGCGTCCTTGACGACCAGTCGGACGGTCACCGGCTTGTCGTGCTCGGGAAGCGCCAGCTTCTTGTGGAACTCACGGCCGAACGTCTCGGTGGGCAGCAGGTCCTTGCCGTCCACGGTGATGGTCACCGTGTTGGGGACGTCGCTCGTGTAGTTGGTGAGGTCGACCGTCACCTCGGAGCAGGTCACGGCCCAGGTGGGGGTGTGAGCCGCGGCCGGACCGGCGGAGATGACGCCTCCGGTCAGACCGACGACCGCAGCGGCCACGAGTGCTCCCGCGCCACGCCACGATCTCCTGGGTATGGTCATGGATTCTTCCTCCAGATACGTCTCATCGCCCGAGTGGCGGTTGGGGCGCACAGTACTGCCATCGCCCGGGAGCGGCGCACTCGGCCCGTGCGCAGTCCCTCGCACCAACTCAGCCCATATCAGGGCTACTTCCGGCAAGGTGGGCAAGCCTTCCGTCGAGCTGTCCTCCGGCGGTGGCCGAATGAGAGGGTGGGCTGTGCATCTGTCTGCCGCCGCCCGCGCGCCCGAGCCTGGAGCTGAAACCGTTCTATGCGCATGCTGCTGATCCGCCATGGCCAGACACCGTCCAACCTCGGCCACTTCCTGGACACCGCGCGGCCCGGCCCCGGTCTCACCGACCTGGGGCTGCGGCAGGCGGCGGCCCTGCCCGGGGCGCTCGCCGGGGAGGACATCGCCGCGTTGTACGCCTCCACCCTGACGCGTACGCAGCTGACGGCCGCGCCGCTGGCCGCGGAGCGGGGCATCGAGGTCCTGATCCGTGACGGGATCCGGGAACTGTCGGCCGGCGACCTGGAGATGCGGGCCGACGAGGACGCCGTCCGGCAGTATCTGACGACCGCCTTCGCCTGGTCGGCCGGGGACACCGCCCTCCGGATGCCCGGGGGCGAAAGCGGGGCGGAGGCGCTGGCCCGCTTTGACGCGGTGGTGGCCGAAGCGGCGGAGGCCGAGGAGCCCGGGACCGTGGCGCTCGTCAGTCATGGGGCCGCTATCCGTGTGTGGACAGCCGCCCGCGCACGGAACGTCACGGTCGAGTTCGCCGCCGAACACAGCCTGGACAACACAGGCGTGGTGGTGGTCGAGGGCTCGCCGGACTCGGGATGGACGGCCCTGTCCTGGGCCGGAACGGTCGTCCCGGCGGTCACCGCGAGTGGTGTGGTGGACGGCGGCCCGGCAGGCCGCACGTTGCCGGGCCCGGAGCTCTGACCGACAGCGGATCGCCCCGCTCCCCGATCGCCGCCGCTCCTGCTCCAGCCCTGCGCCTGCCCCTGCCCCTGCCCGTACTCCATCTCCTGCTGGTCGGGATGTGGCGATGTGATGACGGTGCGGCGTCACAAGGCCTTGTGCATGATGTGAATGCCCACATAGCCCTGGGTCGGGTGGTTGAAGCCCTCCGGGAGGGTACCGATCACGTCGAAGCCGATCGACCGATACAGCTTGACCGCGTGCGTGTTGGTCTCGACCACCGCGTTGAACTGCATGGCTCGATACCCTTCGGCGCGAGCCCAGTCGACCGAGTACTCGCACAGCGCGCGCCCCACGCCACGGCCGGAGTGAGCGGGGTCGACCATGTAGGTGGCGCTGGCTATGTGGGACCCGTTGCCCATGTGGTTGCGATTCATCTTCGCCGTGCCGAGCACCGTCCCGGCCTCGTCCACGGCGACGACTACGCGGCTCGGCGCCGGGATGAACCACCATCCCTCGGCGTCCTCCTTGCCGAGGTCGAGCGGATAGGTGAGCGTCTCGCCCGCGGAGACGATCGCATGGAAGAACGGCCAGATGGCGGGCCAGTCCTCGGAGGTTGCTTCCCTGATCAACATGTGGACAGGATGGCCCATCCGAACGATCGGCGCGAAGCGTTATCCGCCGCCCCGACCACGCCATCCCAGCCTGGCCAACAGCCCCTTTCCCGTCGGCCTGCCTCCCGCAGCGGAACGCGGCGCCCCGGTGCGGGCGGGCAGAGCAGCCCGGACTCCTCCGTCGTCTCCGGGGCGTGGGGCAGGCCGGTCCTCGCGGGCCGCGTCCAGCTCCAGCGTCAGGTTGACCCGACGCCAGAGGATCTCGTCGGGGTCGTCGGCCAACATCAACTCCCCCATGGCCTCCCTCGCCGCAAGGGACCCCGGACGTCCGAAGACCGGCTCCGGCCGGACCCGTACGAGATAGGCGCGTTCATAGGGATCGTCCACCACCTCCGCCAGTTGCACCGGGTCCAGCGCGGAGGCCTGGACCGCCGTTCGCGCCCAGGGGTCCGTCGTGCGGTCCAGCAGCCGGTCGATGCGCTGCAGACGCCAGTTGCGCGCCCGCCAGTCGGCGCCCGACTCCAGCGTCGTGCGCATCCCCGGAGGCGTCCGTCCGGCGAGCAGCGCGGGCTCTCGTGCCGCGAACGCGGCAAGCTCGTCCGCGAGATAGAGCCAGACCACCGCGCGATACCGGTTCAGATAGAAGGTGACCGGTGAGACGCAGCCCGCACGGGCCAGCCGGGTGAACCGCGCCGGAGCGATATCCAGCAGAGCCGCTCCTTGCGCCGTGCCGACGGTGCGCACCCGCTCCGCCAAGGCATCGGGGAAGCCCGGCTCCTCCCGCAGGCGCGCGATCTCCCTCTCATGCACCCGTGGCCGCCCGCCGCCCGGTGCGCCGACGACGGCGATCAGCCCCAGGTGCACCGCCAGCTCGAACTCCGCACGCCGGATGCCCAGTTCCTGCGATGCGCGCCCGGCCGCGACGGTCACCGCCGGGGCGGAGGACGAGGTGGGCCCGCCCTTCCCCTCCGCGCTCGCGTCCCGGGCATGAGCGCCGGCTCGCGTGCTCGTGCTCTCACTCTCGGCGTCCTGGGTACTGGCGTGCGCTCGGAGCACTTCCTTGACCGTCATGACTGTCCTCCCCCGTCGGCTCGAATACTCTCCGTAATCACGGTAGCCCGAGGGAGTCATCACCCGTCAGCCCTGTGGATAACTCTCCACCGGCGACAAAAGTCGAGGTCAGAAGGGTTCGATGGGTCCGATGTCCTCGGGCCCGCCCTGCCGGACGGAGACTCCGAGGTGTTCGCCGACCCGGTTGACGAGCAGGGTCATCTCGTACGCGACCTGGCCGACGTCGGCTTCGGCCGCGGTCAGCACGCACAGGCAGCTGCCGTCGCCCGCGGCCGTCACGAAGAGCAGCGCATCGTCGAACTCGACCATCGTCTGGCGGGCCCGGCCCGCCCGGAAGTGGCGCCCCGACCCGCGCGCCAGACTCTGCAGACCGGACGAGACCGCCGCCAGGTGCTCCGCGTCCTCGCGTGCGAGCCCGGTGCTGGCCCCGGTGACCAGCCCGTCGTTCGACAGCACCAAGGCGTGCCGTATGAATTGCACTCTGTTGGTGAGATCGTCAAGGAGCCAGTCAAGTCCCCGGTCAAGCGGCATGTGCTCGTCCTCCCCGTACCCTCGTTCCCCGTACCCCGCTACGCGCGTAAGCCTTGCGCAACGGTCCCGTGGGGGCAAGCGCCCCCCACCGCCCGGGGTGCCGCTTCGCGCCATGCGGCGTTCGGGCTCAGGATGGGCTCATGGCACACCACATGACCGAAGAAGAATGGCGGGCCTTCCTCTCCGAGGGCACCCGCACGGTGAAGGTCTCGACGGTGCGGGCCGATGGCAGTCCGCACATCGCACCCGTCTGGTTCCTTCTCGACGGCGACTCGGTGGTCTTCAACACCGGCAAGGAGAGCGTGAAGGGGAGGAACCTCGCACGTGACGGGCGGGTCGCCCTGTGCGTCGACGACGACCGGCCTCCGTACGCGTTCGCCGTGGTGCAGGGGCATGCGGAGCTGAGCGAGGACCCCGAGGAGCTTCTGCGCTGGGCGACTCGGATCGCCGGCCGTTACGTGGAGGCCGACGCCGCCGAGGAGTTCGGCCGGCGCAACGGGGTGCCCGGCGAACTGGTCGTGCGGGTGCGGATCGACAAGGTGGTCGCTATGGCCGACATGGCCGACTGACGGAGGAGTCCCGGACGGCCCGGGCGTCAGCCGACGGAGGCGAGGAGCCGGGCGGTGTGCATGCGCCCGGCGTACTCGACCGTCCGGATCAGGACTTCTTTTCCGGAGGCCCGGTCGCGGGCGTCGCACAGGACGACCGGCGTGCCCCGATCGAGGTCGAGCGCCCGCGCGACGTCGTGCTCCGCATGGTCAGGAGCGCCGGGAAAGCGATTCACGGCGACGACGAACGGAATCCGCCTGCGCTCGAAGTAGTCGACAGCGGCGAAGCAGTCCTCCAGGCGCCGGGTGTCGGCGAGCACGACGGCAGCGAGGGCGCCCTCGCACAGCTCGTCCCAAAGGAAGCGGAAGCGCTCCTGGCCCGGCGTGCCGAACAGGTAGAGCGACAGGCCCGAGTGCACGGTGATACGGCCGAAATCCATCGCTACGGTCGTGGTCGCCTTCCGCTCCACCTCACCGCTGTCGTCCCGGGCCCGCCCGCTCTCGCTCAGCGTCTCCTCCGAGTACAGCGGGCGGATCTCGCTGACCGAGCCGACCAGGGTCGACTTCCCGGCCCCGAATCCGCCCGCAACAATGATCTTCAGGGTGAGCGCGATGTCCTCTCCGATCATGCTCCTGCCGACGTCCCCGGAGGTGCGGTGGGCGGTGCGGGGGCTCTCATGGGTGTCGATGGACTCGGGGGGCATGCGTCCCTTCTCTCTTCAGGAGTCGGATCGGGCTTCAGAAGTCGGACCGTGCTTCAGGTACCGGACCGTGCTTCTGGAACCGGGGCGGGCTTCAGGAACCGGTCGGGCCGACAGCATGGCAATCGGTGGGCTTCGTTCGAGGGGGTTGATCGTTCTTGACCGATGCGGCTCGCCTCGGTCACTCCTCTTGCCGCATCCCGACCTCATCGCGTCTCTCTACAGACAAGCCGGAGACGGGACGGAGGCGGGACGGACACCCCGAGGGAGCCTCGGGCCCTCCCGGCAGGGCCCCTACACTGGTCTTTTCGGCCGTCCGGAACGGGCAGCGGTGTCAGGTCCGCGCAGACGGCCCGGGGACGGGAGATGCGAGCGTGTCGACAGGTTCCGGCGGCGGTTTCCAGGATCCGCCCGCGGAGGTGCTGGCGGAGGCCGCGGCGGCGTTCGGGCTCCTGGCGACACCGGCACGGCTGCACATCGTGTGGGCGCTGGCCCAGGGCGAGAGCGACGTGACCGGGCTCGCCGAGCGGGTGAACGGGACGCTTCCCTCGGTCAGTCAGCATCTGACGAAACTGAAGCTGGCGGGCCTCGTCCGGTCGCGCCGTGAAGGCCGGCGACAGGTCTATCTGGTCGACGATCCCGATGTGGTGACGGTCGTCCGGCTCATAGTCGGCCAGCTGACCGAACGCGCCGGGCACCCCACCCAGGAGCTCGTCCGCCTGCGTGAGCTGGGTGCCTGAGAGCAGTCCAGCCGCGGGCCCAGACACGTCACCGTCGGCACGCCGGCCCCGTCACGCCGTTTCCCGGCACCGTGCCCACCGCTCTGCAGACGCTGCGCGCCCTCGACAGCGGGCCGCGCGGGCTGCTGGAGACGGAGGCCGAGATCCGCCTCGGCCGGACGGGCGGGAACGTACTGCCCGACCGGCGGCCCGTGCCCTGGCCCCGGCGCTTCCTGCGCAGCCTGCGGGACCCCTTTACGTCCGTGCTTCTCTGCCTGGGCCTGGTGTCGGCCCTCGTCTCGGCCTGGGGCACGGCCTGCGTCATCCTGGCCTTGGTCGCGGTGAGCTGCCTGTTGCGTTCGGCCGAAGAGCACCGTGCCCACCGGTCGTCCGCGGCGCTCCGCGAACTGGTGGCGACCACGGCGACCGTGGTGCGTCGCACCTCGGACGACTCCCCTCCCCTGGAACGGGAGGCTGCTCACCAGTGATCACCCGGGCACGGCGGCCCGGGTGTGCGCGGACCTCGGTCTGCGTCCGGAGGGCCACCCCGGCCCCGACGCTGTGGTGACGGCCGAGCTGCTGGACAGCCTGTCGGACGCGGAACGGGTCAGGGGGCGGACCGGGCCACGGTGTTCGCGCGCTGCACCCCCGAGCGCAAGGCCCGGATCGTCTCGGCCCTGCGCGCCGGCGGTCACACGACCGGCTTTCTCGGCGACGGCGTCAACGGCCTCCCCGCCCTGCACGCCGCCGACGTCGGCATCTGCCCCGCAACGCCGTGGACGTGGCCCGGGAGGCGGCCGATGTCGTCCTGGCGGAGAAGGACCTCACCGCGATCGACCGTGCGGTGCCGGCGGGGCGCCGCAGCAGCGGGAACATCGCCACCTATCTGCTGATCACTCTCTCGTCGAACCTCGGCAATGTCATCGCCATGCTGACGGCCGGGCTGATGCTGCCCTTCCTTCCGATGCTCCCGGCGCAGTTGCTGGTGCAGAACCTCTGCTTCGACGCGGCACAGCCGGCGTTCGGGTTCGACCGACCGGCGGCGTCGGCCCTGCACCGCCCCACCGCGCTGCGACCGCGCGACTTCCTGCGCTTCATCACGGGTTTCGGCCTGCTCAACGCGTCCGCCGACCTGGCCACCTTCGGGGTGCTCGCCCTCGCCCTGCACAACGCCTCCGGGAACGGCGGCGAGGACGCGTTCCACGCCGGGCGGTGCACGGAGAACCTGCTCACCCAGGCCCTCGTGATGATCCTGCTGCGGACCGGTCGCAGTGCGGCCGAACGCCGGGCGGGTGGGCCTCTGCGGGCCGCCGCGGTCGGCGTCGCCCTCCCCCTCACCCCGCTCGGGCCCGTTGCTCGGTATGAGCGCCCTGCCGCTCCACTACTACCTGTTGCTCGGCTCGGTCCTGGGGCTGTACGCGGTCGGACTCACCGCCGCCCGTCGCCGTTACGAGCGCCGCCGCCTGCCCGAAGCCGCACCGGACCCGTGCGGGTAGGAAAGCGGGGAGGGAAGGAAGAGGGCGTCGGGGAGCTGAGGGGCGGTCGTTCCGGCCGCATGCATGAGTTGTGTAGTTGCGCAATGCGGCAACTTTTGTGCACGTGCGGAGAGAAGGCGGGACCCGAATGCTGCGCAACGGCCTGGAACCGTGGCACCTGCTGATCCTGGCGGTCATCGTGATCGTCCTCTTCGGCTCGAAGAAGCTGCCGGACACAGCCCGCTCGCTGGGCAAGTCCCTGCGCATCCTCAAGAGCGAGGCCAAGGCCATGAAGGACGAGAACGCTCTTTTTCGGACTAGGGCCTGTCTCTCCGATCATGATCGGAGAGACATGAGGAGTGCGGCAGTGGTGACGGTGCCGAGGTAGACGTATCCGCGCTTGTCATGGCGGGTGGCCACGGCTCTGAATTGCTTGAGCTTGCCGATGGCCCGCTCGACCGTGTTGCGATCTCTGTACCGGTCTTTGTCGATGCCCGGGGGCCGTCCACCGCGTGAACCCCGGCGCAGACGGGCGGCCTCGTGGTCCTTCTTCTCCGGGATCGCATGCCGGATGCCGCGTTTACGCAGGTAGGCGCGGATCTTGCGGTTGCTGTACACCTTGTCGGCACTCACGCCGTCCGGCGTGCGGCGGGGACGGCCGCGTCCCGCACGTGGGACATGAATCTTGTCCCTGACCGGCTCCAACTGTGTGCAGTCCGCCCGTTGTCCCGGTGTGCCAGAAGAGACAGCGGGCGGCAGTGGCCCTCCGCGGCAATGTGAATCTTGGCGGTCAGGCCGCCTCAGGACCGGCCGAGAGCCTCGCCGGGGGCACCGCCCCCTCCAGGAGTATCGCCCGGGACGACAGCCGCTGCACCGGCCTTCGGCGTCCCCCTTTTGAAGGCCCCGGCGGCGGCGGAGTCTGAGGTGCTCCGGCGGCGTGCTGGTGAGCGCGCGTGATGGTGGAGTCGACGTTGATGTTCCAGTCGATGCTGCCTTCGGCGTCGGCGGCGGACTGGACGTGCCGCAGGAGCCTCTCCCAGGTTCCGTCGGCCGACCAGAGCAAGTGCCGCTTATGGGCGGTCTTCCATGGGCCGAAGCGTTCGAGCAGTTCCCGCCAGTGCACCCCGGCGCCCAGCCGGTGGATGATCCCGTTGATCACCTGCCGGTGATCGCACCAACGGCCGCACCGGTTGTTGCCCACCGGCAACAGCGGCTCCAACACTGCCCACTCGCCGTCCGTCAGATCCCCCCGACTCAGCATGGTCAGCCTCAGAGTCTCCCTGTTCGCAGTGCTACGGCTATTCGATGACCGCGGTGGCTTCGACCTCGACCAGGAGGTCCGGTTCCCCCAGCGCCGCGACGCCCAGCAGAGTGATCGGCTTGACCGGATCGATGCCCAGTTTCGCTGCCGCCCGGCCCACGCCCTCACCCAGCAGCGGCATCTTCTCGGGACTCCAGTCGACGACGTAGACGGTCAGCTTCGCCACGTCGTCGAAGGAGCCGCCGATCGCGGCCAGAGCGGTGCTGATGTTGAGATAGCACTGCTCGACCTGAGCGGCGAAATCCCCTTGGCCCACGGGCCGGCCGTCAGCGTCGCGGGCGACCTGTCCCGCGAGGAACACCAGCTTCGATCCGGTGGCGACCGACAGCTGTCGGTAGACCTCGGGCTTCGGCAATCCTTCGGGATTGAGCAGCGTCACAGACATGAACGACCTCTTCCTCGTGGCATATGGAGCGGCAAGATCGGCACTCATCAAAGTATAGCGATGCTATGTATTGTGAGGCCATGGCAAGGACGAAAGATCCAGCGGTCCGCTCCCTGCTCCTCGAACGGGCCGCCCAGATGCTGCGGACGCGGCAACCGGTCACACTGCGCACCCTGGTCGCCGGAACCGGCGTATCAACGATGGCCGTGTACACCTACTTCGGCGGTATGGACGGCCTCTGGAAGGCACTTCGACAAGAAGGCTTCACCCGCCTGGCCACCCGACTTGCAGCCGTCAAGATGTCCGCGGACCCGGTACGAGACCTCGCCGCCCTGGGTGGCGCCTACCTGGCCAACGCCCTGGAGAACCCGGACCTCTACCGCGTCATGTTCGACGCGGGCTTCGACCTCGAAGACGCCGGCGCCGCGGACGAAACCCTGCACAGTCTCGTCCAGGCCATCGAGCGGGCCAAGGCGAGTGGCCGCTTCCGCGACGAGGTCGACCCGCTGGAACTGGCAACACAGAGCTGGACCATCGGACACGGACTCGCATCCCTCGTCGCCACAGGGCCCATGCCGCACCAGGCCCTTGCTCACGGCGCACCCATGCTGACCGCACTGTTCACCGGCGCAGGAGACGAACCCGCCCGATGCCGCCAGTCGGTTGAGAACGGCTGGGGCCAGCCGGCCCCAGCCCCGCCCAACTCCCGTGATCGGAGAGACAGGCTCCAATAGATTGATCATGAAGTCGCCGGCTTCAGCACACGGGGGAGGTGGGCGTGCATGTGCTCCATCACGACTTCGCGTCCAAGTTGCTTGAGCCGGTGACCAGCAATTTCTATGAGAGCGCAGGCCCTATGGCGACCGCCGGTTCTCTCGCCCATTTCGACCTGTTGCTTCCGACGGCAATCGATCATGGTGCGGTCTGCCACGGCCCGTACCGCTGAGGCAGGTCGCGCCAAGGAGCCCCGGTCCGCAGCCGCCGCAACACACCATTGACCACCTGCTGTCGGTGATCACGCCATGGACGGCCACGTCCGTCCGCCTGCGGCAGCAGGGGCTCTATCCGCTCCCACGCCGCGTCCGTCACCTCCCCTCAACCTGCCACAAGACCGATTATTGGACCGGCTATAGGGTCCTCCCTGTGGCGAATCATCAGGACGAGACCAGAGCGGCCTACGACGGAGTCGTTGAGCTGTACGCATCGCTGTTCGCAGACCGGCTGGAGACGCAGCCTTTCTCCCGGGCCATGATCGGCACTTTCGCCGAACTGGTGCGCGCGACGGGCAACCTGCGGGCAGCGGACGTTGGGTGCGGGCCCGGACATCTGACGGCCATGCTGCACGACCTGGGCCTGGAAGCCTTCGGACTCGACCTTTCCCACGGCATGATCGACCACGCCCGGCGGGCCCATCCGGCGCTGCGCTTCCAGGAGGCGCGGATGGAGTCCTTGCCGATCGAGGACGGTGTGCTCGGCGGCGTACTGGCCCACTACTCAATGATCCACACCCCACCGGGGGAACTGCCTGAGCTGCTCGCCGAGCAGGTCCGCGTCCTGGCGCCGGGTGGCGTGCTCCTGGTCTCCTTCTTCGGGACCGACGGACCGGAGCCGGTCAAGTTCGACCACAAGGTGGCACCTGCCTACAGCTGGCCGGCGGACCACCTCGCCGCACTGCTGACCGATGCCGGGCTCGTTCCTTTCGCTCGGCTGCTCCACGACCCGGCCTCCGAACGGGGCTTTCTCGACGCCCACCTTCTGGCCCGCCGCCCGTAGGTCCATCCGTCCGGCTGGCGGGCTGGCTCCATCCGCTCGTCGCGCGCGTCAGGTGGTGCTGGTGGGCAGGCTCCGGACAGGGCTGCGGCGGGTGGTGTTGTCGGTGTGCCGGTCCAGCTCTGTGCGGAGTTCGTGGATGACCTGGGCATAGACGGCGACGTGCTCGCGGAGCTGGTCGTTGTCCTCCCGCAATGCGTGGGCGGTGGCTTCGGCGTCGACGGCGCGTGCGTGGAGGTGCTGGAAGGCGGGCGGGATGCCGTTCGCCTCGGTCTTTCGGCGGGCGAATTCTTCTTTCAGGTCAACATGCTTGTGCGTCAGGACCCAGCGCTTGACGCCTGCCTCGGCAGCGAGTTGCAGCGTGGTGAGCGCCCCGGTGGACCGGATCGGGCGGCCGTCGAGCAACCGCTGGATCGCCGCGGTGATGGCGTCACGTTCGGCATCGCGGTCAGTCATCGTGGGCTTCTCCGATGTTGGGGTGGGCCGTGATGATGCGCTCCAGGCGGTCAAGCTCGTGCTGTTCGCGGGCGTGTCTGAAGGCGGGAGCCAGCGGGTCGTCGACGATCGGCCGTAGCTGCTCGATCTGAGCGTGGACCTGTTCGATGTCGTGATCGGTTCGTGCGATGTTGACGCAGTTCGGGCGGCAGTCGTCGAGGTCGGGGGTGCGGCGGGTGCCGTCCTCCTCGCTGCGGAGGCGGCAGGCTGCCCGCTTTGGGTCAAGGACGCAGGTCATGCCCTTGCCGGGGAAGATCTGCAAGTCGGGGTTGGCGAGCATGGCGTTGGCGTGCTGCTTGGTGCGCAGGACTCGGCCGGCGAAGCGAGTGGCGGCCTGGACGCGGTGGCGGTAGGTCTCGGCTGCTGGGCCGCTGATCTGCTCGCCTTCGCGCAGCCGCTGGTGGGCGTCGGCGAGGGTGTCCAGTCGGGCCAGCCAGTCCTCGAACGCGAGGTCGTCGGGGAAGCCCGAGGCGTAGCTGCCGGCGTAGCCGAGGGTCATCTGGACGCGGAGGTGTCCGTATTGGATGGCGGCGGCGACCAGGCCCCGCGGGCGGCGGACGATGAACCAGGCCAGGGTGCGGCGCAGGCGACCGGTGTAGATGACCGGGTGAACCGGGTCGGGCGGGATGTGGTCCCTGCGGCCGTGCTCGGTGCAGTAGGTCTCGACCCAGGCCAGTAACTCGGCGATGTCGTGGTTGATCCGGGTCTCCGACCGGGAGCCGCCGATACGGCTGCGCAGGATGGTCGGGCCGTCGCGGCCGTCGGTGAACATCGTCGCCGGGAACAGCCAGGTGCTCGTGTGCAGCCGTTCCAGGACAGGGACGGCGGTGGCGACGGCCACCGCGCCAACGGACCCGCTTCCACCTCAAGTTCATCGATCATCAATGAGTAAACGTACAGTCACCCTAAGTAGCCGAAACCCCGGCAACAGTTCCTTGTGGCTAGAGACCGCCCGCGCATCCGATGGCGATGCTGCGGGGGCCTGCGGGCAGCATCGCGTAGGACGCCAGGTTGTCGATCAGTTCGCGGGCCCCGGGACGGGTCCAGCCAAGGTGAGCCCAAAAGCCGCCACCGCATGATCTTGAAGCCTTCATCCCTGCTCTCGGATGACCTGGCCGCATCGTCAGGTGGGGCCGCTGGAGTGCACTTCAGCACGCAAAGCGGACTCCGGCACGCACGGCGGCCGCGGCACCGGAAAAGATCTTGAAGAATATCCAGGCCTGGCTGTCGATCCGACGGCACGGTGTTCGTCGTCTTTATGACGGAGCCGGACAGGCCGGCCCGCGACCCAGTGCAGGAGGCAGCTCCATGTCGAAGTACGCGATCCTCATCTACGAAGACCCGGCCTTCTACGCGAACGCGTCGCCCGAGGCGTGGGGCGCGGTGGTCGACGCGCACAACACGTTCGTCAAGCAGGTCTCCGAGCTCGGTGGGTCCCTCGCGGGCGGGGAGGCGCTCGCGCCCACGACGACGGCCACCACGATCAAGGGTGCCGGCACGGTGACGGACGGCCCGTTCGTCGAGACCAAAGAGGCTTTCGGCGGCTACTACGTCGTCGAGGCGCGCGACCTCGACCACGCCGTCGAGATCGCCAAGCTGTGCCCGGCCCCCGGCGGCGGCGTCGAGGTTCGCCCGGTCGTGGACCCGAGTACGAGCCCGTTCTGATCACTCCCGGCGACGAGCCGACCGCGTCCGCGATGCAGGCGGACGCGGTCGCTGCCGCGCTGGCGCAGGCTCACCGCTCCGAGTGGGCCTTCGTGCTGTCCGCCACGGTGCGCGTCGCGGGCGACCTGGACCTCGCGGAGGAGTGCGCGCAGGAGGCGTACGTCAGCGCGCTGCAGGCCTGGACCCGGGACGGCATCCCGGAGCGGCCCGGCGCGTGGCTGACCACGGCGGCGCGGAACCAGGCGCGGGACCGGTTGCGTCGCGAGGTCACCCTCCGGCGCAAGCTCCCGCTGCTCGTGGAGCCGGCGACCGTCGATCCGCAGGACCCGGCCGACCTGGACTGGCCCGACGCCGCGGTGCCGGACGACCGGCTCCGGCTGGTGTTCACCTGCTGCCACCCCACCCTCGCCCCCGAGGCCCGCGTCGCTCTCACCCTGCGCCTGGTCTGCGGCGTTCCCACGCCCGACGTCGCCCGGGCCTTCCTGGTGTCCGAGCCGACGATGGCGGCACGAATCACCCGGGCCAAGAAGAAGATCTCCGAAGCGCGGATCCCCTACCGGGTTCCGGGCCGGGCGGAGCTGCCCGAGCGCCTGGACAGCGTGCTCACCGCCGTCCACCTGCTCTTCAGCACCGGCCATACGGCCGGCGAGGGGGACGCGCTCGTCCGTGAGGAGCTCTGCGACCGGGCCCTGCACCTCGCGCGCACCCTCGCCGCGCTGCTCCCCGAGCAGGCCGAGACCCGCGGTCTGCTGGGCCTGCTGCTCCTCACCGACGCGCGCCGGGCCACTCGGACCGACGAGCAGGGCCGGCTGCTCCTGCTCGCCGACCAGGACCGGACGCGTTGGGACCAGCGCGCGATTCTGGAGGGGCTCACGGTGACGGCCGGGGCGCTGGCGTCCGGCCCACCGGGGCGGTTCACCCTGCAGGCGGCGATCGCCGGCGTGCACGCGATGGCGCCGTCCCTGGAGCAGACCGACTGGCCGCGCGTCGTGCACCTCTACGACCGGCTGCTGGCGGTGTGGAACACCCCGGTGGTCGCGCTCAACCGGGCCGCCGCCGTGGCGTTCGCCGACGGTCCGGCCGCCGCCCTGCCGCTCCTCGACGAGCTGGCGACCGATCCCCGGCTCGCCGACTACCCCTACCTTCCCGCCACCCGCGCCGACCTGCTGCGCCGCCTCGGCGACGCCGCCGGCGCGGCTCAGTCGTACCGGCGCGCGATGGAGCTCACGGCGAACGCCGCGGAGCGCGCCTTCCTGGAGCAGCGCCTGGCCGAGGTCAGCCGCGCCGCCGGCGCCGAGCCTGCGCCCGGCTGAGGACGGCGGGCTCGGCGGTCACCGCTCCGAGGCGTCGCCCGGGGCTCCCGCGTCGCGCCCCAGGTGCGGACCGACGGAACACTGGAGGAAATCCATGGGTGTGACCCTGGCCAAGGGCGGCAATGTCTCCCTGTCGAAGGAAGCCCCCGGCCTGACCGCCGTGACGGTGGGACTCGGCTGGGACGTACGGACCACGACCGGGGCCGATCACGACCTGGATGCCAGTGCGCTGCTGTGTTCCGCGCTGTGTTCCGCGGCGGGCAAGGTCGTCTCCGACGGCCATTTCGTCTTCTACAACAACCTGACAAGCCCCGACGGTTCCGTCCGCCACACCGGTGACAACCTGACGGGTGAGGGCGAGGGCGACGACGAGTCGGTCGAGGTCGACCTGTCGTCGGTCCCCGCCGAGGTCGCCAAGATCGTGTTCCCCGTCTCGATCCACGACGCCCAGAGCCATGGTCAGAGCTTCGGTCAGGTACGCAACGCGTTCATCCGCGTGGTGAACCGGGCAGGCGGCGCAGAGCTCGCCCGTGACGACCTGAGCGAAGATGCCTCCACCGAGACCGCGATGGTCTTCGGCGAGCTGTATCGGCACGGCGCCGAGTGGAAGTTCCGGGCGGTCGGTCAGGGGTACGCCTCCGGCCTGGCGGGCATCGCCTCGGACCACGGTGTCAACATCTGACCGGGCAGGCCGGGTTGCGGCGCTCGCGGCCCCGCCCCTCGCACACCCCCACCCGGTGCGCGAGCATGTCCTCATGACCGACGACCACACCCATGTCCTGGACTTCTTCACCCCGCGTGCGGCCGGCTGGGACAGCCGGTTCCCCGACGACGGCCCCGCCTACGCGGCGGCGGCCGGCCTGCTCGGGCTACGTCCCGGCGATGCCGTGCTCGACGCGGGCTGCGGCACGGGGCGCGCGCTGCCGGCGCTTAGGGCGGCGGTCGGGAGCGAGGGCACGGTGCTGGGAGCCGACCTCACCCCGGCCATGCTGGAGGCGGCGGCACGGGCGGGGCGGGGCGACAGCGGGACGCTCGTCCGTGCCGATGTCGCTCGGCTGCCCCTGCGCGACGGAGCCCTGGACGCGGTGTTCGGAGCCGGGCTGATCTCTCATCTGGCCCGGCCCGAGGCCGATGTGGCGGAACTCGCGCGCGTGGTCCGGCCGGGCGGGGTCCTGGCGCTGTTCCACCCGATCGGCCGGGCCGCCCTCGCCGCGCGCCAGGGGCGCACCGTCACCGACGACGACCTGCGGGCCGAGCCCAGGCTGCGGGCGCTGCTGGGTGGTGCGGGATGGCGGCTGGAGTCCTACACCGATGAGGACGACCGCTTCCTCGCCCTCGCGGTCCGGCAGCCCTGAGGCCGCGGGCCCCGAGCCCGGCAGCCCGGGTCGTCCGGCCCCGCGGCGTACCGGCCGGGGCGGTCGCGTCACTCGGCGGGCGTCTGCGACGGCCGGCGGCCGGGAACCGGGCAGCCACGCACGCCCGGCGTGGGAAACGTGCCGAGCCCCGCGATCCTGTACCCGTCCGGATATCCCTTGATCTCGGGATTCTGGCGCGCGTAGTGGGGTGCCCGCCGGGGTGGCAGGAGCCGTAACGTACGGGCCCGGAGCCGGAGCGCCCCCCTGGTCAGCCCGCGAGCCACCGGCCCCGGACGGCGGTAGCGGAACGCCCTGAGCAACGAATCGTCCAGGAGCGCGAGGCTGGCGCCGCGCACTACCGGGGCGAGGGGTGCCGGATACCAGGACCCCATCAGCGCCAAGGTGGCGTCGGAGACCCGGCGGGCTCCTTCGTCCCAGCCGAAATGCTCGCGCTCGTAGGTGTCGAGGGTGCGCTCGAAGTCCTCGTAGGTCCCCGGGAGCCCCTTGATTCCCATCCGCGCGCCGAGCGTGCGGTAGTAGGCGGCGAAGGCGGCCAGCTCGTGGCAGCAGAGGCGTCGCCAGCCGAAACTGTCCAGCCAGCGCTTCGGGGTGACGACGAACGTACACAGGACGTAGCGCATGTCGTCGTTGCTGATGTCGTAGCTGCGGTGCATCTGGTTGATCCGGCGGACGGCCGTGCGGCCTTCGTCGGTGTCGAAGCCGTGCTCCACCACCGTGTCGAGCAGCAGGGCGGTGTCGTCGTAGCGCTTCTGCGAGCGCTCCGTCAACTCCGCTGTCTCGTCGAGGAGTCGGCCGATTCCGGGCACGGCATAGGTGCGGTAAAGGGCCAGTTCGAGGGCGCGGGTGATGTCCCAGGGGAACTCGTAGGTGACGGAGAGGCGGTAGATCTCCAGGAAGTCCCGCTCGGGGTCCAGTCGCTGAATTTCTTTCAGCCGATCGTAGCGCTTCGCCATGCTGGACCCCCTCGTTCGGCCGGACATCCAACTTTACGCGGAGGCCTCCGCGCGCCCTGCCCTTCGGCCTTCCCCTCACTCCGACGCGGTCGGCGCGGCTCCGGCTGGTCGGTGCTCGTCAGGGCCTCGACGAGGGGGTTACCGAGTAGTTAGGGTGCGCCGACGGACCGAGGGACGCAGGACCGAGCGATGGGCGGGCGGGCGATGAGCGATGGGGAGGACACCGTGGGCGGTGCGGATGATGCGGTCGCCGACGACGCGCTGCTGGTGCTGACCGCGATGTTGCTGACGCCCGCGCGGTTCCCCGGAGTACTGGGGGACGATTACGTGGCCGCGTGCGGTGCGCTCGCGCTCGAACCGTACGAGGAGGGCTACGGGCTCATCCTCGGGCAGGACGGCGAGGGAGCCCGGTGGACGGTGGTCGTCGAGGACGCCTCCCAGGTGGCCGTCGCCATCGCCGCGTGGGACTGCGGCATGGAGCACGACCTCTCCCCCGACGAGCGCTCCATGGTGTGCGCCCTGCCGGGCTGGCCGATGGACCTGGCCGTCTCGGCGCCCGGCGTACCGGATCCGCACGATCCGGATACGGACGGGGAGGGCCCCGCACCGCTCACCCCTCCGGACGCGGAGGCCTGGGGTCCGGCGCAGCGACGGCTCGGCGCGGACGAGATCGCAGCGCAGTGGTCGGCCTGGCGCGAGCAGATCGACGACACGCAGTTCCCGCGGCCGTCGGGCTCCGACGGAAAGCCGGGGAGTGACGCCGGGAGTGAGCCGGAGAACGCCCCCTCCCGATCCCCCCGGCACCCCGGTGTACGCCGGGCCCTTTCGGAGGCGACCGCCTACACGAAGGCTCCGCCGCCACCTGGGAGGATCCGTTCCTCGTACGCCTCGGCCGACGCACGCACCTTGCGCGTCGACGGCCCCGGGTGGTCGATGGTGGCCCGGACCGATGACATCGCCTTGTTCCTGCTGGACGAGGAGCCGGGCACGGTCATTCCCATCGGCCGTGGAGACGCACTGCCCGACCTGCTCACGGCCCTGGACGGGCTGGCCGCCCAGGGCCTGTGACGTCCTCGTTCAGCGTCCGATTTCCTTGCGGTTGATCCTGCGGAGCCTGCGCCGCTGGGAGGGGTCCAGCAGCAGATAGCCCGCCACGGGAACCCCGATCACGATCAGCAGTGCCCACCAGAATCCGATCAGGGGCCACAGGATGGCTGCCGCGAGAACTCCCCCGATAGCGACCTTCGCACCATTTGACATGGTCCACGCCTCCTTCGCGGCCGGCGCCGCTCCTGTTGTGTGAACGCGTCCGCGCGCCCTTACGTTCCCCTTGTGTTCCCCGGTGGCCGCCCTACCGCAGCGGCGCACCGACGTCGTGCATGTGCGACAGCGCCTGCCGGTAGGACTCGATCAGTCCGGTCTCCGCGTACGGCATGCCGATGCGGGCGCAGTGCGACCTGACCAGGGGCTGGGCCAGACGCAGGTTGGGGCGGGGCATGCTCGGGAAGAGGTGGTGTTCGATCTGGTAGTTGAGCCCGCCGAGGAACCAGTCGGTCAGGACGGCGCCGCGTACGTTGCGCGAGGTCAGGACCTGCCGCTGGAGGTGGCCCCAGCGCTCGCCGTCGGCGTCGGGCATCTCCATCCCCTTGTGGTTCGGGGCGAAGGCCAGGCCCAGGTGGAGGCCGAACAGCGCGTGCAGCACCAGGGCGAAGACGATCGCCTTGCCCGGGGACAGCGTGCTGAGCAGCAGTGTCGCGTAGAGGGCGACGTGCGCGGTCAGCAGCAGCGCCGAGACGGCCCGCTCGCGGAAGGGCTGACGGCGCAGGAACTGGAATCCGTAGATCTTCAGCGCGATGCCTTCGAGCAACAGCATCGGGAAGAACAGCCGAGCCTGGTTCCTGGTGAGCCAGCGGGCGAATCCCTCCCGCTGCGCCGCCTGCTTCTGGGTCCAGACGAGGGCGCCGACACCGACATCGGGGTCCTTGTCGATGTGGTTGGGGTTGGCGTGGTGGCGTACGTGCTTGTCGTTCCACCACGCCTCGTTCATGCCGAGGAGCAGATTGGCGTGTACGAGACCGATCAGCCTGCTCGTCCCGCGGTCGCCGGATATCTGCGCATGACCCGCGTCATGGGCGACGAAGGCCGTTCGGGTCCACAGGACCGCCAGCGGCAAGGCGAGGAACAGGCTCCACCAGGTGTCGCCCAACAGGACGAAGCCGGTGATCACCGCGCCCAGGGCCGCCAGGTTGGCGGTGATCCCGAGCGCGTACCGGTCCGTACGGCGCTCCAGCAGGCCCTGGTCCTTCACCATCCGCAGCAGCGGCGCGAAGTCGCTGCCGGCCGTTGCCCGGGGGGCGTCGGCCGGGCGGTCCGGACTGCCTTCGTCGGCGGGATCCGCAACAGTGGCTGTCGCCTGGGGCATGACATCTCCGGTCTCTGGAACCTATGCGCTGACCTCATCGAACGTACGGACCGGGGACCGGTGGGAGCCATGGCGCCACCACCCTGATTCCCCTGGGGCAGACCCCCGTGTCCGATGGTGGGGCTGGCTGCACCATCGACGGCCAAGCCGACGAAAGGGTGATGCACGCCACATGGTGGTACGGCCTGTCGTCGATCGAAGAGGAGTACCCTCGGCGACTCCGCCCGCTAGTCAAATTTGAGGAATCAGACATCGCTGTGCACAGGCACCCTGCGGCAACGCCCTCCGAGATCGCCGAACTGTCCCGCTGCTCCGCGGTCTTCGTCCCCGCGGATCCGGCACGTACCGGCAGGGTCGCGTTCTGGAGTCCGGACGGTAGCACCCCCTGCGACACTCCCGGGACCGTGTCGGAGCTGACCGTGGTCGGAGCCGACCTGCGGCCCCGTACGGTGCCGGCGCTCTTCCTCCCCGCGCGGGACGCTCTGCCGGTGCTGACCCGGGCCCGCGCCGCCGCGCACGCCTCGCCCGCCACCGCCTTCTGGGGCGCCGCCGCGCTCCTCGCTCTCCAGCTCGTCGCCCGCGGTCTGCTGCTGCCGGGGCTGAGCACGACCGACCACGACGCCTGGCGGATCGGACCGTTGAGCACCGAGGACCTCGAGCGGATCCGGGAGCTGGCGGCGTCGATGCCGCCGACCGCGCACGCGACTCCCGTTCCGGACGGGAGGGACGGGGAGCCGTCGCTGCCCGAACCGGAGCGCCTGCTGCGTGCGTTCCTCGATGCGGTGGCCGACGCGATGCCGCGCACCCCTGCTGCCGGGTTCGTCGCCGCCGGCCCCGCGTTCACCGCCCAGCAGCCCCAGCACCTGCCCGAGGGGCGGTCCTGGGCGGCCGATGTGGCGGCAGGTCACGACGCGGGCGTACGGCTTTCGTTGCGTATCGAGGTCACGGGCGTGGACCCGCGGCCGAGCGGCACGGGAGCAGACAGCGAAGCCATCCCGTGGGCGGAGGGGCCGGGATCCGGGACGCGGAAGGAAAGGCCGGGGCCCGGTGCGGACGTGGCCGCGCCATCGTTCCGTGCCGTGCTGCAGATCCACAGTGTCGGCGACCCCTCCCTGGTCGCCGATGCGGCCGAGGTGTGGGCGGGCGGCTCGCGGACCGCCGCCGCGTTCGGGCCGCGGGCCCGGATGGATGCCCTCCTCACCCTTCGGCGGGCCGCCCGCGCCTGGCCCCCGCTGGCGCCGTTGCTCTCCGCCGCGGTGCCGGACGCGGTGGAACCGGCCGACGAGGAGATCGCGGAGCTGCTGGGGTCCGCCTCGCGTGCCCTGGCCGCCGCCGGCGTGCAGGTGCACTGGCCCAGAGAACTGGCCAGGAAGCTCACCGCGCGCGCCGTGATCGGCCCGGACGACGGGGACGCCGCGGACCGGGAGGGAGACGGGCACGGGGCCGGGCCACGGGGGCGTAACGCTGCGGACGCGCCCTCGTTCCTCTCGGCCGACGCCCTGTTGTCGTTCGACTGGCGGTTCGCTCTGGGCGACCAG
This sequence comes from Streptomyces sp. NPDC058576, assembly GCF_042718715.1. Lineage (NCBI taxonomy): Bacteria > Bacillati > Actinomycetota > Actinomycetes > Kitasatosporales > Streptomycetaceae > Streptomyces > Streptomyces sp. NPDC058576. Next base: position 200,118 of record NZ_JBHXPF010000006.1, read on the forward strand.
AAGCTGACCCGCGAGGAGTTGGAGCAACTCGCCGAATCCAGCAGGCCCATCGTGCGACTGCGCGACCAGTGGGTGCTCATCGACCCCGAGGAGGCGCGCCGGGCCCGGGAGACCCAGGACCGCAAGGTCACTCCGATCGACGCTCTCGGCGCGGTGCTGACCGGTTCCACGGAGGTGGACGGCCGTCGCGTCGAGGTGGCGGCGACCGGCTGGCTCCAGCGGTTGCGGGACCGGCTGGCCGATCCGGAGTCCGCCGCCCAGCAGTCGATCGGGCAGCCCGAGGCGCTCACCGCGACCCTGCGCGACTACCAGGTGCGCGGTCTGAACTGGCTGAACACCATGACCTCGCTCGGCCTCGGGGCCTGCCTCGCCGACGACATGGGCCTCGGCAAGACGATCACGCTCATCGCCCTGCACCTTCACCGGCAGAGCGACCGGGACGCGGCGGGCCCCACCCTGGTGGTGTGCCCGACGTCGTTGATGGGCAACTGGCAGCGGGAGATCGAGCGGTTCGCGCCGGGCACCCCCGTCCGCCGCTTCCACGGCGCGTCGCGTTCCCTGGAAGGCCTGGTGGAGGGGGAGTTCGTGCTGACGACGTACGGCACGATGCGCCTCGACGCGCCCCGGCTCGCCGCCGTCACCTGGGGCATGGTCGTCATCGACGAGGCGCAGCACGTGAAGAACCCGCACTCGGCGACGGCCAAGCAGTTGCGGACGATCGGCGCCCGGGCCCGCGTCGCGCTCACCGGCACCCCCGTGGAGAACAACCTCTCCGAGCTGTGGGCGATCCTGGACTGGACGACGCCCGGTCTGCTCGGCCGGCTCGGCACCTTCCGTACGCGGTACGCCGCCGCGGTCGAGGGCGGCAACGATCCGGGCGCCGCGGAGCGACTCGCCGCACTGGTGCGGCCGTTCCTGCTGCGCCGGCGCAAGTCCGACCCGGGGATCGCGCCCGAGCTGCCGCCGAAGACCGAGACCGACCGGGCCGTGTCGCTGACGCCGGAGCAGACCGGCCTGTACGAGGCGGTGGTCCGCGAGACCCTGGCGGAGATCTCCGCCGCAGACGGCTTCGAGCGGCGGGGGCTCGTGATGAAGCTGCTGACCGCCCTGAAGCAGATCTGCAATCACCCGGCTCAGTACCTCAAGGAGGAGCAGCCGCGGATCGCGGACCGGTCGGGGAAGGTCGAGCTGCTGGACGAGCTCCTCGACACGATCCTGGCCGAGCGGGGTTCGGTGCTGGTCTTCACGCAGTACGTGCGGATGGCCCGGCTGTTGGAGGAACACCTGGCCGCGCGCGGGGTCCCCACGCAGTTCCTGCACGGGGGTACGCCGGTGGCCCGGCGCGAGGAGATGGTGGCCCGCTTCCAGACGGGCGAGGCGCCGGTTTTCCTGCTGTCCCTCAAGGCGGCGGGTACCGGGCTCAACCTCACCCGCGCCGGTCATGTCGTCCACTTCGACCGCTGGTGGAATCCGGCGGTCGAGGCGCAGGCGACGGACCGGGCGTACCGGATCGGCCAGACGCAGCCGGTGCAGGTGCACCGGCTGATCGCCGAGGGCACGATCGAGGACCGGATCGCCGAGATGCTCGCTCGCAAGCAGGGCCTCGCGGACGCGGTGCTCGGCTCCGGCGAGGCGGCACTGACCGAACTGACCGATGCGGAACTGGCCGACCTGGTCGAGCTGCGAGGGGGCGCACGATGAGCGACGACTACGACTTCGACTTCGATGACAAGGACGACCACGGATACGGGGCGGGCGACGCGGACGCCTCGGACGGGGGCGACGACGGTGGGGCCTCGGGGGACGGGCGGCGCGGACCGGAGCGTACGTTCGCGGCGTTCCCCCCGGCGCAGGGCCGGGGTTTCGCCACGTCCTGGTGGGGCCGGGCGTGGCTCAAGGCGCTGGAGGACACGGCGCTCGACGGCCAACAGCTCAAGCAGGGGCGGCGGCTGGCCCGGGAGGGCAGGGTCGGGGCGGTCTCCGTACGGCCGGGGCGGATCACGGCCGTGGTGCGGGACCGGGACGGGACGGCCTACCGCAGCGATGTCCTGCTGCAACAGCTCGGGGCGGGCGCCTGGGACCGGTTCCTGGACATGGCCGTGGACCGGGCGGGGCACATCGCGGCGCTGCTGGACCGGGAGATGCCGCCGCACCTGGTCGAGGACGCGGCGGGCGCCGGGGTCGAGCTGCTGCCCGGCATCGGCGATCTGGAGCCGGAGTGCACCTGCGGGACCTGGGACCACTGCCCGCACTCGGGTGCTCTCTGCTATCAGGTGGCGCGCTTGCTGGACGAGGACCCGTTCGTCCTGCTGCTGATGCGGGGGCGCGACGAGCGGGCGCTGCTGGACGAGCTCCAGGTGCGCAGCGCCGCCCGTGCGGTCCGCGGCGGCGTCGGTGACGGTGACGGGAGTGCGTGGGAGCCGGCCGACGGGCCGGAGCGGGAGGCTCGCGGTGTCCCGGCCGGGGAAGCGTTCGCGGCGGCCGGGATCCTGCCGCCGCTCCCCGCTGCCCCGTCGGCCCCCGGCGCCCCCGGGATCGGGCCGTCGTTGGACACGGACACCGCGCCCGCGCCCGGGATCGACCCGGCGGCGCTGGAGGTGCTGGCGGCCGACAGTGCGGTACGGGCCCACCGGATGCTGCTGGACGCCCTGCTCCCGGGGCACGAAGGGCAGCCGCTCCCGGTGGAGCTGACCCCGCAGCAGGACGCGGTGCGGCTGGCCGCGGACGCCCGGCCGGAGGCGCGGATCGGGGCCGCGCTGGCCACGGGGTCCGGCCGCCCGCCCGGGGATCTGGACGCGGCGGTCCGCGCCTGGCGGTACGGCGGGGTCGCGGCACTCGCCGTGCTCGACGAGGAGTGGACGCCGGATCCGGAACAGCTGGCGCGGGCCCGCGCCCGGCTCGGCGAGGCGTGGGAGGCGGACGAGCGGCCGGCACTTCGGGCAAGCGGGCGGGCCCGCTGGACGGTGGCGGGCGCCGACCTCCAGCTCCGGCTCGACCGGAACGGGCGGTGGTGGCCCTACCGCAAGGAGCGCGGACGGTGGGTGCCCGCCGGACCGGCCGACGACGACCCGGCGGGGGCGCTGGCCGGGGCCGACGACCGGGCGGTGGACGTGTCGGACATGACGAACGCGGCGGTCTGAATCGGCGGTGGCAGCGGGTCCTGGGCAAGGGGCTGGGGCGGTGCCCGGGCTCAGGAGGCGAAGGGACCTGGCGAGTCCGTCGTTCTGAATCGGCCGAGGGAGCGGGCGCTGGGCAAGGGGCTGGGGCGGTGCCCGGGCTCAGGAGGCGGAGGGACCTGGCGAGTCCGTCGTTCTGAATCGGCCGAGGGAGCGGGTCCTGGGCCAGGGCTGGGGCGGTACCCGGGCCAGGAGGCGGAAGGACCTGGTGAGTCCGTCGTTCTGAATCGGCCGAGGGAGCGGGTCCTGGGCCAGGGCTGGGGCGGTACCCGGGCCAGGAGGCGAAGGGACCTGGCGAGTCCGTCATTCTGCGGGAAGCGGTCGCTTGCGGATGTGCGGGATCGGCACGCGCGTCCGGAGCGCGGCTGCGGGGAACCGGATCTCCGGCGGGATCGTCATCCGCATCGACGGGGGTGATCCGCAAGCCCGGGGGACTCACCGCCTCAGCTCCGTGTCGCACCCACATACCCGCCCAGGGGCCCGGCCCCGGCCACGGCCCCAGGAGTGCTGTTGCACCGTAGGAGAATCATCCAGTGCGCCGCCGCGTCGATGGCTGCGGCGGCGGTCCTGCCGTCGTCGGTTCGCGCCGTGGCGGCGCCGAAGGGGCCCACCGACTACGCGACAGCTCTCTGGGCTCCGGCCGCCCCCGCCAACTACACCGTCCCCTCGCGCCCTTCCGAGCGCCGGATCGACCGTGTCGTCATCCACGTCGCCCAACAGTTGTTCACGCCGACCGCGGGCATCTTCCGCAATCCCTCCCAGCAGGTGTCGGCCCACTACGTCGTGCGCTCCGGCGACGGCCATGTCGCCCAGTGCGTACGCGAGAGGGACATCGCCTGGCACGCGGGCAACTGGAGCTGGAACACCCGCAGCATCGGCATCGAGCACGAAGGGTGGGTGGACCGCCCGGAGTTCTTCACGGACGTCATGTACCTGCGGTCCGCCAGGCTCACCGCGGACATCTGCGACCGTCACGGCATCCCCAAGGACCGGGAGCACATCGTCGGCCACCACGAGGTACCGGGCAGCGACCACACCGACCCGGGCGTCCACTGGGACTGGGAGCGCTACCTCCGGCTCGTCGGCGACGCCACCTGAGCGCCCTCCCCCACCACCCGTGGTGATGACTCTCCGCACCGAGGTTGTCGCGGAGGCCGACGGCGACGACGATGGGAGAGCACGACGGCCCTGGACGGGAGGGTGAGTTGACGGATCCCTGGGTGGCCCTGGCGGCGGACACCGATCCCGGCGAACGGAGCGGCGCGCTGCGCCGCGCCCACGACGTGTTCACCTCGGCAGGGCGGCTGGAGCGGCCGGTCCGCGCGGTGGTCGGCGCGTCCTGGCGGCGCTCGGCGCGGGCGCGGGTGAGCCCGGACGACGCCCCCGTCGTGGAGCTCGGCCCGGACGAGCTGGGGCCCTACCGGGCGGCGCATCCCCTGGCCCGTGCGATGCCCGTGATCCGCGAGCTGATGGGCGCGTACGCGACGGACGGGGAACACCTGCTGGCCGTCTGCGACGCCCACGGCCGCCTCCTGTGGGTCGAGGGCCACAAGGCCGCGCGGCGGCGGGCCGGTCTGATGAACTTCGTGGAGGGCGCCCGTTGGGCCGAGTCCGTGGCGGGGACGAACGCACCGGGAACGGCCATCGCGGTGGACCGCCCGGTCCAGGTCTTCGCGGCCGAGCACTTCCTGCGCCCGGTCCAGCAGTGGACCTGCGCGGCGGCGCCGTTGCACGATCCCCGTACGGGCCGGGTGCTGGGAGCCGTGGACATCACGGGCGGCGACCGGCTCGCCCATCCGCACAGTCTGGCCTTCGTCCAGGCGGTGGCCCGGGCCGCCGAGTCGCAGCTCGCGCTGCTGACACCGTCTCCCGCGTCCGACGTCGAGTCGGTGCGGCTGAGCGCGCTGGGCCGGGACGAGGCGCTGGTGGTGGCGCGGGGGCGGCGGCTACGCCTCAGCCGGCGGCACAGCGAGATCCTCGTCGCCCTGGCCCGGCGGCCGGAGGGCCTGAGCGGAGACGAGCTGTTGGTCGAGCTGTACGAGGACGAGTCGGTGACCCCGGTGACGCTGCGGGCCGAACTCTCCCGGCTCCGACGGCTGCTGGGGCCCGACCTGCTGGACTCGCGCCCGTATCGGCTGGCTCTCCCCGTGGACGCCGATTTCGACACGGTGACGCGCCGGCTGGGTTCGGGCGCGGTGGCGGCGGCGCTGGACGCGTACACGGGCCCGCTGCTGCCGGGTTCCGGTGCCCCGGCGGTGGTACGCCTGCGGCGGCGGATCGAGGAGCAGTTGCGGGCCGCGCTGATCGCCCGGGGCGATCCGGGGTTGCTGGCCGACTGGGCCTACAGCCCGTGGGGCGAGGAGGACCTGCCGGTGTGGCGCGCGCTGGCCGGGGCGGCCCCGGCGGACCAGCGGGCGGCGTTGCAGGCCCGGGTCCGGGGGCTCGACGCCGAGCAGCGCGGGTAGGGGGATGGTCGGCCGGGTGGCTCGTGTGGTGGGGCATTCGCCGGCCAGGAGGCGAGGGCCCGGTGTCAGGGCCGGAGGGCCGGAGGGCCGAGGCCGGGGCCGGGGCTGGGAGCCAGGGCCCCGGCCGGGGCTGGGGGCCAGGGCCGGGGGCCGGGGCCAGGGCAGGGGGCCAGGGCGCGGGCCGGGGCCGGGGGCCAAGGCGCGGGCCGGGGGCCAGGGGCCAAGGCGCGCGGGCCAAGGCCAGAGGGCCGAGGCCAGGGATCGCGGTCAGGGCCCGTAGAGCGGCGCCCGGCCAGGGCGGCTCCCCGGGCTCCCCTCCCCCGCGACGCGACGCCGCTGCAACGCCCTTGCAACGTCCCCGTACCTAACCTCGCGCCGAGGGCCGTCCAACGGCGGGCGGCACCGGATCCGGGAGGCCACAGAGATGACCCGTTACGCTGCGCCGGGCACCGAGGGCGCGATCGTCACGTACGCGTCCCGCTACGACCACTGGATCGGCGGCGCGTACGTCCCGCCGGCCCGGGGGCAGTACTTCGAGAACCCGAGCCCCGTCAACGGCCGGCCGTTCACCGAGATCGCGCGCGGCACCTCCGAGGACATCGAACTGGCCCTGGACGCCGCCCACGCGGCGGCGCCCGGCTGGGGCACGACGTCCGCCGGAGACCGGGCGTCGGTGCTGAACAGGATCGCCGACCGGATGGAAGCTCACCTGGAGGAGCTGGCCGTCGCCGAGAGCTGGGAGAACGGCAAGCCCGTGCGGGAGACGCTGGCGGCCGACATCCCACTCGCCATCGATCACTTCCGCTACTTCGCGGGGGCCCTGCGCGCCCAGGAGGGTTCGCTCAGCGAGATCGACGACGACACCGTCGCGTACCACTTCCACGAACCGCTGGGCGTGGTCGGGCAGATCATCCCGTGGAACTTCCCCATCCTGATGGCCACCTGGAAGCTCGCCCCGGCGCTCGCCGCGGGCAATGCGGTGGTCCTCAAGCCGGCCGAGCAGACGCCCGCCTCGATCCATTACTGGCTCGGCCTGGTGGCGGATCTGCTCCCGCCGGGCGTCGTCAACATCGTCAACGGCTTCGGAGCGGAGGCCGGCAAGCCCCTCGCTTCCAGCCCGCGGGTCGCGAAGATCGCCTTCACCGGTGAGACCACGACGGGGCGGCTGATCATGCAGTACGCCTCCGAGAACATCAAGCCGGTGACGTTGGAGCTGGGCGGCAAGTCGCCGAACATCTTCTTCGACGACGTGTCGCGCGCCGACGACGACTTCCTCGACAAGGCCCTGGAGGGCTTCACGATGTTCGCCCTCAACCAGGGCGAGGTGTGCACGTGTCCGTCACGCGCCCTCATTCAGCGCGGCCACTACGGCGCGTTCCTGGAGGCGGCCGTCGCCCGCACGGAACAGATCGTTCCGGGTCACCCGCTGGACACCGACACGATGATCGGCGCCCAGGCCTCCAACGACCAGCTGCAGAAGATCCTTTCGTACCTGGACATCGGGCAGCAGGAGGGCGCGAAGATCCTGACCGGCGGTCAGCGCATCGAGCACGGAGGCGAGCTGGAGGGCGGCTACTACGTCCAGCCGACGGTCTTCGAGGGCGACAACCGGATGCGGGTCTTCCAGGAGGAGATCTTCGGCCCGGTCGTGGCCGTGACGTCGTTCACCGACTTCGAGGACGCCATCCGCACGGCGAACGACACCCTGTACGGGCTCGGGGCCGGAGTCTGGACGCGCGACGTCAACACGGCCTACCGGGCGGGGCGCGGTATCAAGGCGGGCAGGGTCTGGACGAACTGCTACCACGCCTACCCGGCCCACGCCGCGTTCGGCGGCTACAAGCAGTCGGGCATCGGCAGGGAGAACCACAAGATGATGCTGGAGCACTACCAGCAGACCAAGAACCTTCTGGTGTCGTACTCGGCACAGAAGCTCGGGTTCTTCTAGGAGCACGAAGAAAGGCGCCTGACCTGGGGCTTTGACCCATCAGGCGCCTTCCGCTGGGCTCGCTCGGAGCTGAGCACGGTATACGTGGTAACTCCCGGTTCCTCCCGCCGGTATCCCGCTCCTGACCAGCTCCTCCGGACCAGTCACAACGAAATGCCAGCGCCCTGCGGAGACGCTTGTGGCCCATGGAACAATCCTCTTCAGCCACGGGCGCAGGGGGATGACGCCGTATGGAACGGGTTGGGGATGCACGGGGGCTCGTGCTTGGTTACGTCGACGCTCTGAACGCGGTTGATGAGGCCATGAGGGCGGCGATCCCCTCGCTTGAGCGACTCGCAGACGTCCTCGGCTTGGTCCGTTCGCACCGGATCATCAACCGGAGTGGGCAGGTCGGCACCCACTCCTACACGGTTCATGGGGCCGGGTGCCGCTTCATCGGCGACAACGGCACGGTGATCGACGTCGACTTCGCACCCGACGGGAGCGAAATCTTCGACCTCTGGCGGCTCCGTCAGTACGGGCTGAGCCTGTCCGAGCCTCTTGACGTCACTGATCAAGACCTGCGGACCGCCGTGCGGTCCCTGCAACCGCTTCTGACCGAGGTGCGACCGGGGTGGTTCAGCGTCGCCAGCTGATCGCTTCAGGATGAGCTCGCCGGCGGCGCAGGCATATGCACCTTGCCCAGTCCGGAGCCGTGAGCGACGCCGCGTCGGGCGAACATCGGATTGATGCCGCGCTTCCACAGCCGGTTGCCGCCGGTGAGCGTGACGGCGAGCGGGGTTCCGTGACGGTCGACGATCAGGTGGTGCTTCGAGCCAGAGCGGGCCCGATCGACGGGCAAAGGTCCGACGTGATCCCCCCTTAAGCGCCCGGACGTGCGATCCGTCCACAGAGCGGTCGTCCAGGTCCAGCAGGCTGGCGCGACGAAGCTCGGTCAACAGGGCGGCGTGCAGGCGCGGCCAGACGCCGGCCTCGGTCCAGTCCCGCAGTCGAAGGAGGAGTTCATCAACGGCGAACACGCCTGCGCGGTCACTTGCGTCCGCATCGGGACCATGTTCGTGGCCTGGCTTCGGTTGAAGTAAGGCGATGCCCGGCCCTGACGTTCAGCCAGGGCGGGGCACCTACCTCTCCCGTTCGAATTCTGAGCTGGACGACAGCCCGGCTCACCTTGCGAAAAGGCCCTCAGCGGAATTCGAGCCTCAGGCTGTGTGCCCTGTGGTCGACTCCGAGGTCCCGGCAGTCGCCGGTGGTGGTCTGGCCGACGCGCACCCACGCTGTGGTCAGGTACGGGTCGGGGCTCCACCGGTGGTCGCACCGGCCCTTCACCCGGTACTCGCCGGTGCCGGTGGCGCAGTGACCGTGGGCGAAACGCTGGTTGTTGCCCGATGTCCAGGTCGTGCAGTTACCAGGAGCTGCCTGCGCTGTGCCGCCCGAGGCGCACACCAGACCGCCCGCGAGCACCACCGCACTCATCAAGATCGCAGTCTTCTTCATCTGCCCTCATTTCTTCCTGCTCCCGACGGAGCGTTCTTCACTCAGCGAGGGCAGTGGATGCTGCTGCCGTTGTCCTGGAGCAGGTCGTCGCGCATCCAGCCGGCGTAGCCGGTGGACAGATTGCGCGCGTAGGTCCAGGTGGATCCGTCCTGGCCTAGGGTCCAGCAGTGGTAGTTGATGGTGTGGCTGAGGTGCGCGAGCCCCCGGCTGGAGCACGAGGTGCTGGAGCCGGTGCGCATGTTGACGCCGTTCGCCTTGCCGGTCCCCTGGACGGGATCCAGGTCAGGCGGGGTGCTGCCGCACGCGTAGTGCGCCGGGGCGGCTGTCGCGGGACTGGTCAGTGCCAGCGGACTCAACAGGGCGGCCGCTGCGGTGAGCGGTAGGAGCCGTGCGGTGAGGGGCATCATGGTCTGCTTCTCCCAGATCGGCGGGGCGTGGTCCGAAACGGGCCCGCGGTGCCCGGTCACCGGAATGATGGGCCGACGCCTGCCGCGCCGACAACGCTTTAAGCAAGGGCTTAAACCCCGCCCTGGATGAACCGCTGCGCCTTCAACGCGACACCACCACCGGCGCCAGCACCCGCGAGCGCCTCGACGCGGCCGGCACCGCCGACGTCGCCGCCACCCTCAGGCCCTGGCCACCCCGTCCCGGCTCTACATCATCGCCCGCCTCCAGGAAGGCACCTGCTCAGTGGGCGACCTCGCTGAAGCCGTCGGCATGGAGAACTCGACCTGCTCCCACCAGCTCCGCCTGGTGCGCAACCTCGGCCTGGTGACCGGAGAACGCCAAGGCCGCAGCATCGTCTACTTCCTCTGCGACAACCACGTCGCCGAACTCCTCGACCGGGCCCTCTACCACGTCGAGCACCTGCGCCTCGAACTGCACGACACCTCGGCCCGCGAACACGCCGCCACCGGCCGCTGACACAAGCGCCCACCTTGAGACGCCAGGTCGACAGCTGGAGCACGTGCCACCGAAGTGCGCGAGCTCCAGCGATTCGCATAAGCCGGCCATCGACTCCGCCCGCGCGATCGACCACCGGCTACACCGAGCTCGACCTGATGGACTCAATTGACGACTCCGAGAACAAGGTTCTTCTCTACGAGTACGACGAACTCGGCCGCAAGACTAGCGGGGCACAGCGATCACACAGCGTCCGCAAGACCGGATCGGTCGATGATGACGAGACGGGGACACCATGAGGACGGCGTGCGCGACGGTTTCCTCGGCAGCCGCCACTCCCTTCCCGGAACAACCGAGGAGACCGAAATGAAGTCGACCAACCCCCTGCGCTCCGCGCTCGTGGCCTGCGTCATGGCACTCGCCGCGGCGTCCACCACACAGGCCGCGCACGCGGCGCCCCCGCGTGTGATGGACGAGTGCGCGTCCAACGCGATCTGCCTGTGGACGGGCGTCAACTACACCGGCGTCAAGTACACCTGGACAAGCGGCTACAAGGACCTCCCCGCGGCCTGGCGCGATCACTCCTACTCCTTCATCGCGAACCGCGACGGCGGGTTCATCGACTGGAGTGGTGGCCAGAAGCTCTGCCGCACGGTCAAGAGCGGCCACTACGCCACCCGCTACGACCAGGGCTTCGGGACGAAGATCGACGCGGTCGACGCCCGGTGCTGAGGGGAGGCGATCCCTGCGCACATAGGCAGAGCTGAGACAACCGTGGCCGGAGGGAGGGAACTCCTCCGGCCACTGTTGTTCCCCCCTGATCCCGGCCGTCAACCAGGGCAGTCCCATGCCCGGCACCGTCGGCGTCGCCGCATCCGACAGCGAACAGGCGATCAGCTTTGATATGCGCGGGCAGCAGGCAGACGAACAGAGGGAGCAGAGCGCGTCCTCGCAAAGGCAACCGCGGGGACACATCATCGTGGCGCTGTGCCGGAACCGCGCCTGCCGCCGGCGGGACGCGGACCCCGGCTTCCTGGTCCGGAACGGCCTGGGCGGGAGAGAGGACCGGCACTCGCCGGAGCACGTACAGGATCCGAGGTCGTGCTGGTGATCCGGAAGACATGCCCGTGGAGGCCCCGGTGCGAAGGCGCGCAGGTCGGCCTCATAGGCTGCTCGCATCAGGGGGGAGCATGCCGCATCGGGCGCATGTCCTGTGCGGATGATGTGAGGCAACAGCTGTGAGACGTCGAGTTCTGAGTGTGGCCCTGGTGTGCGCCGCGGCACTGAGCAGCGGGTGCGCTCAGCAGACTTCGGAGAGCAGGGCACAGCCTGCCGCGAGCGGCACGGCCGCCGCTGCCTCTCCGCGCGCCAACTACACGCAGATGGTTCGGGCAGCCGTCCAGGAGACCCGTGGGAGCAGCGCCCGTACGGTGATGAAGACCGAGATGGGGACCACCCCGGGCGAACCCATGTACACGATCACGGCCAAGGGCGCACACGACTTCGCCCGCAATTCGGGGAACGTCACCGCCAAGGTGGGAGACGTCGCCGAGTTCGAACAGGTCCTCACCAACGATCGGATCTACATCCGCGGCGGCACCGGCACGGAGACCATGCCCTGGTCCTACACCGATCGCGCCGATGCCAAGGTTCAGCACGTGCTCCGGTCTCCCGGGAACGACGCCGCCCACATTCTGCAGCAGGCCTCCATGAGCTCCGGGTACGACCGGTTCGGCACGGAGACGGTGGCGGGCACCGCGACCACCCGCTACAGCGCTCCGCTCAGCTACAAGGCACTCGTTTTCAACATGGCCAAGGAGGCACGCGGGAAGTCGGACCAGCTCCGGGACATGATGGGCGGCGAGATTCCCGCCACCGCCGATGTGTGGGTCGACAAGCGGAAGCGTGCCGTGCAGATACGCCTGTCTCTGGAGATCCCGGGCTCCGTGTCCTCGACCACGACTCTGACTCTCACCGACCTTGGGCTGGCGGTCAAAGTCACTGTTCCGACCGCCGAGGGCGTCGAGGAGTCGGACGCGATTTCCGGATGAGCGTCCCCTTCACGAGCCTGGTGGTGCGCGGATCGAAATTGTCGGCGGACTTGGTACGCGACTCCACCTGGCACGGCACCGACGTGGCCGGCCTCATCGCCGGCATCGCCCATGACGCGAAGGCCCAACCCATCCGCGTCAGCGGTCGCCGGCGGCGACGGTGATGACGTTGACATCTCCGCCCTCGCCGTAGCACTCATCCTTCAAGTACTGGCATCGGACCACGTCGGCGGGGGGACGACGGTGCTGTGTGCCGGTGCTGTTCGTGGGGGGTGGCGCTCAGAACATGCCGTTGTGGTTGGCGGCCGTGGTGGGGACGTCCTGGATGACGTCCCAGTGTTCGACGACCTTGCCGTTCTCCAGGCGGAAGTAGTCGGCGAGCGCCCGGCCGGGGTTCTCGGGGTTGCCGGGGTCGAGGTCGAGGTGGGAGTGGGTGACGACCATGTCGCCTTCGGCGATGACGCGCTTGATGTCCAGCCGCAGATTCGGGTACTCGCCGCGGAGCCAGGTGACGAAACCGATGAAGGCTTCGGGGCCGTCCTGGGCGTCGGGGTTGTGCTGGACGTAGACGGGGCCGAAGTGGTCGGCGACTGCCCTCTGAGGGTCTCCGCCGAACGCCGTCCGGTAGTAGTCGACGACGACGTTCTTGTTCTGCTCCAGCGTGGACATGTCTGCTCCATTTTCGCGACGAGGCGCGCCGGCCGCACGGCACACAGGTGCCGTCGAACACGAGGGGTCTGCCCCGTCAGGTTGGTCGGTGAGGGAGACCCGCGCCATTCGTGGGCGGCCTGATGGGCGACCGGCACGCAGCGCTGGTCAGACTGTGGAGCGCATCCCCAGAAGGGTTGCTTCCGGTATCACCCGGATCGCAGGTGGCGACGTCGCGGACTGCCGGCGGATGAACTCCTGACGCTGCTCGCGGTCACCGTCCGGCCCGCTCTCCATCGCGATGAACGCCCTCGCGACCCGCCCGCATCACCCAGAAACCACACCAACGTGGTGAGGATTATGAACCTCGCCACGTGCACGGAGCGATGTGAGAACGGGTCAAACACGCTCTCGGACTCAGGGAACGGGACACCTGGGCCCCGTTGCGATCAACGGCTGATACCAGATTTATTGCGCCAATACACCTGATATGTGGCGAACGGATAGTAGAGTATGGGAAATACCGCACCGGCTGCGGGTGGCCCGTTCAGTCGACGCCACCTCTGAATGGCCGGCGGCCAGGCGCACGCCTGCACCGGATACCCCGGCCCGATTCCGACGGGCCGGGGTCTCGGCGGCGTTGCCGAGGTATGACTACCACTTGCCGTGGTGGTTCTTGACCACACGGAAGCTGCCGACGACGCCGTTGTCGACGTACAGGCCGCCGTCGACGTAGTGCGGCTTCACCCCGGTGCTGGTGCTGTGCGGACCGACCGTCGCGATGGGCGCCCCGTTGTCACAGGTGGCCCCACGGAAGAGCTCGACGCTCTTCTTCGTGTCGTTGCGAATGTTGAAGCTCTTGGCGCCCAGACCGCTGACGGCGATCACGCAGCCGTCCGAATCCGCGGAGTAGGAGCGCTCGTTGATGTGGATCCGGCCCTCGTGGTCGTAGTCGTCGTCGTACTTGCCGCCGCCGCCGAGGGGGGCGGTGGCGGGAGCGGCGGCCGGAGCGGCTGCGGCAGGGGCCTTCTTCGCGGCCGGGGCGGTCGTGTCGGAGGCAACCGCGTAGTTGATACCGGTCGCGGTGAGAGCCGCTGCGCCGACGACGGCGGCGGTCACGGCGAGTGAACGATTCTTCATCTCACGTCTTCCTGATTCGAGAGCGGACGACCGGGCGGTCGATCCGAGAACGAACTTACCTAAAAGCTGCTTAAGCGATACTTGAGCCGAGGGGAAAGTGTGAAGAATGGGCCGCCTGGCCGTACACCCGGAAGGAATCGCGGGGTTTTTCCAGCAGCTCTTTTGACCGAAGAAGGCTTTTTCCAAGGGAAGTTGACGGACCATTGGTCCATCCGGGCGACCTGTTCAGCCCTGTTCACGCTTTTGATTGCGTGTCGGTCCCCGCCCCAGGACTGACGCGCCCATCCCGGACGGAGTGCCAAGAACCGGTCCGCCCTCAAGCGAAGCCGCCCCCCAGCATTACGCAACGTGAGCGAACGTCTGCCTTCTGGGGGCGGTGCTGCCGACAGAAGGACTGGATGCCGGTCTCGATGACGCGGGCCTCGAAGGTAGAGCCGTCCCCTTACGCCTCCATCGCGTCCTGACCGCTTTCCCCTCGCCCACGTAAGCGAACAATGCTTATTCAAGAAGCAGTTGTTTCGGTATCAGTCATGGCACTGTGCGCGCTGGGCAGACGTCCGCGGAGCAGAGCGGGGACGCCCAGGACGGGCCGGCGAAGCCAGCGCGAGACAGCCCGCGACCGTGCGTCCGTGCCCCCGGGGGGGGGCGAAGGTGACGCGCCCGTCACGGCAGCCGTCGCCCAGCCCAGGGCGCCTTCTCTCCCAGCGACGGTGAAAGCTTCCGGGATCCGCGGAAGCGGTGGGCGGTGGCTGCGGGGACACCCCGGTCGAGCTCGCCGGCAAGGACTCCGTGGGATAGGCCGGTGCAATCACGAGTTGGCATCATCCCCAGCAGGTATCCGCTCCCCCACACTCTCCCCGTACCGTCCCGCGCCCCGTCCGCTCAGCGGACAAACCCCAGGGCACGGCTTCATCGGACAGTAGGAGAAATCCCCCATGAGACACGTCCCGACCGCCATCGCCTCCGCCATCGCCGGCCTCGGCTTCATCGCCGCGCTGGGTGCGGCTCCCGCGGTCTCCGCCGCTCCTGCCCCTGCCACCTCCACCCCGGCCGGCATTGCCGCCTACAACGGATCGGGCGAGAACGCCGCCGCGAACCGGGCCTTCTTCGACGCGGTCATGAAGTCGGTCGCCGAGAAGCGGGCCGCCAACCCCGGAACCCAGGCTGTCACGGTCACGTACAGCGCGGCTTCCGCCCCGAGCTTCCGCACCCAGATAGCCAACAGCACCCGGATCTGGAACAGCTCGGTCTCCAACGTCCGGCTTCAGGAGGGCTCCAGGGCCGACTTCACGTACCGCGAAGGAAACGATCCGCGCGGATCGTACGCCTCGACCAACGGACACGGCCGTGGCTTCATCTTCCTGGACTACCGGCAGAACCAGCAGTACAACTCGACCCGCGTCACCACGCACGAGACCGGACATGTGCTCGGCCTGCCGGACAACTACTCCGGACCGTGCAGCCAGCTGATGTCGGGCGGCGGCCCCGGCCCGTCCTGCACCAACGCCCAGCCGGACGCCAACGAGCGAGCGCGGGTGAACCAGCTCTGGCAGAACGGTTTCGCGGCCGCACTGGCCCGTGCCGCCTCCAACTCCGGGAGCTGACCGCTTCACCTGCATGAGTGGAGGGCCGTTCCGGGCGGGGAACGGCCCTCCACGCTGAGTATTCGACGACACCGCCTGGGCCCGCGTGAAATCGGCGGCGCGGATCCGGTCGTCGCTGGCGCGTCGCGAGGTCGAACTGCTCCCCGCGCTCGCGCGGACGGTCCGACAGGTCAGCTCCGCACGCCCGCCCGGGGCGGGTATTCCCTCATCCGGACAGGGCCGGACAACCGGGCCGGACAACCTGCCCTCGATCACCTGGTTCTCTCGGCTTCGTCGGCGTCCAGCGCGCGCACGAGCTCCACGCACAGGGTGGCCGCGGCGGGGATCGTGCCGGCCAGTTCGTCGAGGTCGGCTCTCAGCTCGGCCAGCGCCCAGGAATGATGGATGCTCGCCAGCGCGGTCCGCAGCCACTTCCGGGACTGGTGCGCTGCTCCCAGGGCGGCGAAGTAGACCGCGAGATTCCCCGCCAGTCGGCCTGCCTCGACACTGGAGCGAGCGGCCCCCCGTTGCCGTTCCGTCTCCTTCCTGATCGCTCCGCCGAGCTGGAGTCTGCTGAGCCGGACCGACCCCGCCAGGTGCAGCGCGAGGGCGTATTGGTACCGGAACCAGGGGAGTTCGGGCGCCTGCGCGTACGCGGCGCGTGCGACGCGCAGGGCCTCCCGGACTCGGCCAGTGGCCCGCAGCGCCGCCGCGAGGGCCCAGAGAACGTCGCTGCTGGGCTCGGGGTAGGGAAAGTTCCTCGTCGCGTCGTCCAGGACCGGGAGGGCTTCGGCGAAGTCGCCTCTCCGAACGAGCACTTGCCCCCGGAGGCGCCTGGGGGCGGGGTACAGCGGAGCCAGATCCGCCGCCCGGTCGAAGTCCGCGAGCGCCTCGTCCCAGCGCCGGAGGTCCATGAGCAGCACGCCCCGACGCAACAGCGGGTACGGATCGTCGGGCGCCAGGAGGACCGCGGCCGTCGTGTCGGCGACGCCCAGGTCCGCCGCGTACAGCACCCGGAGGAGGTCAGCCCGCCGCAGATGAACCTCCATCAGGTCGCGTCCGGAGAAGCCGGGGACCCGCAGGGTGCGGGTGGCGACCGCCAGCGCCTGCTCGGGTCTGTTCAGGTCCGAGAGCGCCCCGATGGCGAAGAGCGCCGCTTCGGGCAGGGCCGCTCCGTCGGACGTCCCACCGTCGGCCGCGGCTGTCAAATAGTGGCCTGCCGCCTCCATCAGGGGCTCCACGGCAGCCGCGGGTGTCGCGGAGACGGCACACCTGGCGTGCTGGAGCAGGGCTACGCCCAGCAGGCTGTCCGACGCCTCGTCCTCGCCCGCCCGCAGGGCCTGGGCGGCTTCCGCGAAGTAGGGAGCCGCCGCCCCGGCCCGGTCCAGCCGACTGAGGCAGGTTCCCATCTCCGCCAGGGTTCGCGCGTACGCGAGCAGACCTGCGGGGCCGGGTGTGCGGGCGCGGACGCCACGGGCCCGGGAGGCTGCTTGCCGTAACGTCGCGTCGAGAACCGGGCCCGCTCCCAGCTGATGCGCGGTCGCTGCCAGCGCCTCGACCAGCTGGGGCTCGTACGTTCGGGGGTCGGCCAAGGCGAGGAAGCGCAGCAACTCGGTACGCCGCCGCAGCGCTCGTCGCAGTGCCGCGACGTCCGCGCGGGTCGCGGCCTGCCTGCTCTCCCTCTCCCGCTGCTCCAGGGCCCGCCGCATGGCGCGCTCGAAACCGGGTGTGAGAAGTGAGGGTGTTTCGACGGGGGCGGGTTCGGCGTCGGCCGTCGGCCGGAGCCCGGCCTCCTTCAGACCGTGCCGCAGGTCGTCCAGTTCGCACAGCGGCCGCTTCCGGGCTGCCGCCCGCGCCCGCGCCACCGCGAGCACGCGCGCACTCAGAGGCGTCAACGGCAAGGGCACCACCGGAAAGGGGCGGGGCTCCGCCTCCAGAGCGGCGAGCAGGTGCTCGGGGGCTACGTACGGGTAGCCATCGGCTTCGGCGGCCGCCGAAGCCGAGCCCAGCGCACCCTGCACGGCCCCGCCCCAGCGAGGGAGAGCGGCGCCGCCGTCCCCTGACGTGTCCGTAACCCGCCCGGCCGTCACTCTTTCCACCGCCCACGCCAGGTCGTCGAGATCGACTCCCGGATGCCCGAGCCCGCGGGCTCGGGACCGCGCCAGATCCCACGCGTGCCGGCCGCTGTGTGTCACCCGCACCACCAGCCGGTCGGGTATGTCCGCCGGGTGCCCGGCGACACCTTCCGTGGTGATGGCGGCCGAGAGTTCCGGGAGTCCCAGCAGGGCCGCGGGGCCGGCGGAGCAGGCCGCACGCGCCGCCTCGAAGAGCACGGCGCGCGCTCGGTCCGTGAACGGACGCGGGTCGGGCAGCCCCAGGGCCCACCGCTCGGGCGGGCCGACAGCCGTCGTGTGATCCGCGTACAGCCAGAGGCCTGCCCGGGCCAGGATCTCTCGAGGATCCGCGCCCACGGAGGTGAGCAGCGACACGGGTATTCCGGTCTCTTGCCGCAGCAGAGCGACGAGCAGGTGGAGCGGGCGGGCCGTTCGCTCTCCACGGCGCCCGGCCGCACGGTGCCGCCCGGCTTCCGCCGCCGCGTCCAGCAGCGCTGTGCGGGCGGGCCCGGCCAGCGTCGCGGCGGTGGGGGTGCGCGGGTTCGTGGCCAGCACGGCGGCCACCGCCGTCCGGAGCGAGGTTCGACCGACGCCGAACGGCTCCAGCAGCGCGGCGCACAGCGGGTCGTCGAGGACCGCCAGCAGCAGGTGCTCGGCGCCGACACGGCTGTGCCCCAGCAGATGTGCTTCGGCCACCGCCGTCAGCAGCATCCAGGACTGCCCGCCGATGAGGGCCTCGGCGGCAGGCAGCCAGTCAGGCGCCCCGAATCGGCCCTGAGGGAGCGGAGCCGCGGGAGGTGTGGCGGGCGGGGGCGGGCTGGAGAACGGGGCAGGGCGGTCGGATCGCGCGGGGGATGCGGGGGATGCGGGAGATGCGGAGGGTCGGGCGGCGTCGGGGAGGCGGGGAGTCGGCGCATCCGGCTGCGTCCGCCTGGCCGAACCGGCCAGAACCGCCGTGATCCGCTCCGCGGTGGACGACCGCGTGGGCGCGGGTTCGGGCACGGGCGGGGAGACCGTGCCGGAGGGTTCCTCCGGCATCCGCCGTGGCACCGGCTCGCCCAGCAGTCCGAACAGGGTGTCCACCGTCCCGACGGCCCTGCCGTGCATCGCGCCGAACACGTCCGGGGACACCGCGATCAGACGCGTGAAGAAGGTGTCCGCCTCTCGTACCGCCTCCAGCAGTCGGGCCCGGTCACCGGTCCGTGTCCACCAGGCCAGGTCGTCGGCGGTGCCTCCCTCCTCGTGCAGCGCGGCCCACCTGCCCTGGGCCGCCCGGTCGGCGAAGACGAACGGCCGGGACTCCATCAGGTGACGGATCGCCGCCCTCTCGTCGCCGGGGCTGTCCGGATCCAGGGCAAGGTGGTACGCGGTGAGTCTCGCGGTCAGCAGCGGGTCCTCGAAGGACGGGGCGAGGGCCACGCAGTGCTCGTACTCCTCGTGGAGGGCGCCGACGACCTGCTGCCCGTTCGCGATCTGGCCTCGCATCTGCTCACAGATCGCCGCCAGCCACAGCCGTACGGCGCCCCGCCAGCGTGGTCCGATCCGGTGGCGCCACCGCAGGAACGCCGAGTCGTCGCCACAGGTGCGCTCATCAACGCCCGTCCTCGTTTCGGCCTGCAGAAACGCCGTCACCGCCTCGGCGGGATGCCCCGCCCCCAGCAGACGACCACCGATGATCATGTGCACGGCGATCGCGACTCTTCTGTTGCCGGGACTGAGCCGCTGTTCGTTCAGCAGCCCGGCAGCGGTGTTCTGCTCCTCGTCGCAGGTGGCTCCCGTTCGGGTGTCGTGGAAGTGGACTCCGAGCGCGGCGGTCCGCACCAGTTCGCCGGTCGGACCGTCCCGGTGGGGGACCCGCTGCGCCCGGCGCAAGGTGAGAGCCGCCGCCTTCCGGTCGCCCAGCTCACCCTGGGCCTGCGCCCGCAGGGCACCGGCCCGTGCGGCGACGACCGCGAGGTCCCCCTCCGGCTCCGCCGCCAGGTCGCGCAGCGCTCCGGCGGCCAGTTCATCGGCGATCTGCGGGCACTCGCACCGCAGGGCTGCCTCGGCGGCCCTGGCCAGCAGGACGCGTACGCACGGATCGGTGTACGGGGCCGGGTGATCGGCCAGGAGCCGCAGGTAACGGTCGAGCGCCGAGGCGGGCCGCCCCTCGCGCATGTCGGTGTCGGCCTGCTTCGTCGCCCCCTTGAGGACGTGGCCGCACCTCAGGCGCGGCGTCAGGGGCAGGGTTCGCACCGGCGGTGTCACGAAGCGCGTGGTCAGCCCTTCCAGCGGCACCTCGTAGAGCAGCCGGTAGAACGCGGCGGCGAGCACCAGCCAGAGCGGTGCGCCCAGGTACGAGGCGGCGCACGCCGCCGGCAGACCGAGGTAGAAGGTCCTTGGCCGTGCCAGTGCGGCAGCCGCCAGGCAGGCCGTGACGTACCAGGGCTCCCCGTGGCGCACCTCGAACCACCCCAGGACGGCCGCCATCGGGCCCCAGCGGGCGGTCAGCCACACGTAGCGCACCTCAGACTCCTGTCCCGGTGTAGGCGAAGGCCTGCCAGACGAAGGGCCTGCCGCCCTTGCCCCGGCGCCACCGGTCCAGGTGGGCGAGCTGCATCTCGCGCAGGGCGTCCGGCGGGGAGGCGCCGGCGCAGAGCCGCCGCGTCAGCAGCCGCGCGGCGGCCTCCAGCTGGTCCGAGGGGTGCAGGACCGGGTAGAGCGTGCAGATGACGTGGTCGGCTCCGGCCAGCAGGAGCGCGGAGCCGAGGCCCAGCCACTCGCTGACCGGGGTATGGACCGTGTCCGCTCCGTCCCGTGAGGAGGGAAGCTCCAGCCCGAGGCTCGCGCAGCCGACGGCCAGCACCTTACGGGGGACGGGGCAGGAGACGCCGGCCTCGGCCGCCGTATCGGAACCGCCGTCGGGGCTGCCCAGCATGTCGGCCATCGACAGCATCGCCGTACCGCCCGGCTCGGTGCCGTCCCCGGGGGTCGGGGCGACACGCAGTCCGCTCAGATACGGATTGCCCGGACGGACCCCGACATGGCCGAGGAGGTACAGCAGTCCCTCACGCTCGTCCAGGTCGTGCAGTTGTCGCAGTGCGCGGGTGAGCTGTTCCTTGGTGACCGGTCCGCGCAACACCCGTCGTGCGGGTGCCGGGAGGCGCAGGGCGAGCGTGTCGCGCCTCGGCGGCTCCCCGCTGACGCCTGCCCGGCCGGTGACGTCGGCCGCCGTGTCCCCGGTCGTCTCCTCTTCGGCGGCATCGGGCCTGAGCACGGCCAGTTGGAGATCGCAGGGAGCCCTGAGCCGGCCCGCGGGACGTGCCAGGCACTGGCTGATCACCGCCCAGGCGGGTACGTGGATCACTCGTGCCACATCGACCACGCGCCGGTCACGGCCGGGCGCCAACGGCAGTGCGGCCACCGGCAGATGGCCCAGTACGGCCGGAAGCGCCACGACGACGGAGGCCGTACTCCCGGTGTGGGAGGCCAGGCCCTTCGCCAGCGGCTCGGGCAGGAAGGCCGCGGCCACCCGCCCCAGCAGGGCGAGTTCGGAGCCGTCGCCCGCCGGTGCCGACAGCGCGCCGCCCGTGACCCGCTCCCGCAACTCCCCGGGATCCTCACCGGCCCGCGGCAACGGCAAGGCCTCGCGCAACGCCGCGTCGGCGAGCGCGGCCTCGGTGCCCGGGCCCAGCTGTTCCCAGCCGTGCGACCATGCGCCCGACGGTGAGCGCACGGTCCAGTAGTAGCGGTCCTGTACGGTCACCGCGCTCCAGTACCAGCAGCGACCCGCGATCGCGATCAGGGCCCGGTCCAGGTCGAAGTCGGCTTCCTCCGGGCCGGCTCCGGGAGGCTCTTCCACCGTTCCGGCCCTGGGCGGCAGCCGTCGCGATCCCGCCACGACCATCGTCGGCGGCCTGCGCACCGGGCTCAGTCCGATCTCCGCCAGCGCCGCCGAACCGGGCCGGTCCGCGCCGTCGTCGCTCGCGGGCCGCTCGCCGGCCGGCCTCCCGGCGCTCTCCGCGCTCTCCGCGCTCCCGGCGCTCTCGGCGCTCTCGGCGCTCTCGGCCGCGAGCGTGCCGCTTCCTCCGGTGCCCCTCAGCTGCGCGGCGCGCACGGTTTCCCGCAACGCGCTGTGGCGGGCCAGCTCGGTATCGTCCATGCGCCGGGGAAGCACCTCACCCCGCGCCGTCTCGACGATCTCCGCGACCACCGGGCTCGCCGTCCTGCCCCGCCCCGAGGACAGCCGCAGGGCAGTGGCGTAGGCGCTGAGCTGCATCTGTTCCCAGAGTTTGCGCCCCTCCGCCGTACCCACGCGGTAGCGGGTGTCGTGCACGGCCAGCAGCGCCTGTACCGCCTGCGCGAGCGCCGCCCTTTCGTGCCCGTCCCTCTCGTCCGCGCGGGCCAGCACCTGTCTCGCGGCAGCGGCGGCGAGCGGCCTGGTTCGTGCGTCGACCTGGGCCAGGGCGGCCAACGCGTCCCGTCGGGCGGCGTCGCGGGTCTCCTCCCGGTCGACCAGGGCGGACGCCGACATCAGCCGCATGCGGGCCGCCTCTTCGGGCTGTACCAGGAAGTCCGACCGCGCGTCGTTGGCGTGGGCGCCCCGCAGGGAATGACGGGCGCCCTCGTCGTTCCCCGCCTCCGTCAGCAGCCGGGCGAGCCACAGTTCCGTGCTGAGCAGCAGCAGTTCGTCGCCGCAGCGCACAGCGGTGCGTCGCATCCGGTGGATGTCACGCAGTGCCTCGTGAGGGGGCTTCTCGCCGATCCCGCGCTCCAGTTCCTCGAGGATCAGCCGCCTGCGGTGGGTACGGCACCGGCGTCCTCGCAGGAGACGGACGGCCTCGGCGCTCATCGCCGCCGCCCGCTCGGCCTCGCCGTTGGCGGCGAACACCCGCGACAGCTCCGCCAGACACCAGCCGCGCATCGGCTCCGGCGCGTTCCGCGCGGCCTCGGCGGCCTCCCTCCCCGTGAGCAGCGCGCCCGCGGGATCCTCCGCGTACAACTGCTGCCTGGCGCTGATCATGAGCAGCACGGGTTCGCAGGCTTTCGGCACCGGCCGTTTCGTCAGCGCGGCGACGAAGGGCGCGACCGTGTCGGCGCGTCCGTGACAGGCGAGATCCACCGCTGTCGCGAAGGACGACCACTGCCGGCGCGCCCTGAGTGTCAGCCGCGTCCGCAGCGGTACGAACCCGAGCGCGGGACCGCGCACCCACCACGGGTGGCACATGATCCGCCCCATGTCCCATGCGCTGAGCATGAGGAACGCCGTGAGCATCGCGAGTATGTGCAGCCACCACAGGCCGGGGAGCGCGACCACGGCCGCCACAGCGGGTCCGGCGGCCCACCGGACGTTACGGATCGTGAGGAGGTTGACGGCGACGAAGACCAGCGAGGCGGCCAGCAGTTCCCGTGGTCCGGTGCCTTCCAGAAGCAGCGTGAGCGTCGCCGCCGTCAGCCCGACCGCCAGCCGGAGCAGTGTCGGATGGAGCATCTCCTTGCGGGCGGACGTTCCTTGCGCGTCGACCAACCACAGGCCGAGACGGTGCCGGGTCGTCAGGTGTCGTCGCCGTGCGCGGAAGTCCCGCACGATCGCGGGAATCACGGCCAGTGTCTCCACGAGGCCGGTCAGGGGCTCATGGCGAGGGGCCATGCGTCTGGTCAGCAACAGGTCGATCGGCGCGACGAGGTCCTCGGCCGCCAGATCCTGCGGCCCGCCGCGTCGGGCGAGCCAGTCGAGCGCCGCCTGTTCGTTCTCGAATTCCGGTGCCCGGCGGAATGTCCGCCTCCCGTCCCTTCCTCTCCCGCTCATCGGCTCGTCTCCGTCTCCGCCGGGTCGTCCTTCGCCCAGGCCTCCAGGCCCTGTCGTGCGAACCAGTCGAAGCGCAGTCCGGGCTCGGCCCCAGGTCCAGCCGCTTCAGACGCAGCCAGGCGCACGTGTGGAGGAGGTCCGTCAGGGCGGCGCAGCAGACCGCGTAGTTCAGTGGCGTCGGGGCGAGCAGCACGGCCGTCGCCTTCATGATCAGCCAGACGGGCGGAAGCACCATGAACGCCCGGCGCTGGACCAGGAAGGTACAGAGCAGCAGCCACCAAAGTCCGTGACCGAGCGCCTGCGCGACCAGGGCGAGGATCGTGCTCCAGCAGACGAGCTCGTCCAGCTGCAGCGCCCACATGAGCCGACGCATCCGTCGTACGCCGCGGGGTGTGTTGTGCCGTGGGACGAACTTCGGCAGGAGGCGGTCGTTGCCCCGGGTCAGTTTCGGCGGCAGGAATCTGGGGGTGTGCCGCCTCAGTTCCTCGATGTCGGGCGGTCTCTCCACCGTGAGCAGATCGGTCGTCGTCCGGCGTGCGGGAGTGAAGGCAGCATCCTCGTCGGTGTGGGCGCCCGGCGCGCGGTGCCGGTGACGGGCGCCCGCGCGAAGGACGACATCGGCTGTCAGCCCCGACTCCCTGAACTCCGACGCTTCCGGGCAGTCCTCGACCAGGGCCGCGAGCAGATGAAGACTCGTCGCCCGAGTGTCGCTCGTCAGGCCGGCCCAGGCGCCCAAGGTGCCCAGCAGGGCACGCAGCTCGACGCCGGGCACGGGCGGGTTCGGCACGTCCGGGCGGGACATATGACCCTGATCGCCCGTCGGCGTGGGTACTGATGTCGGCGTGGGCGTGGGCTGAGGCGGCGCTTCGTACGAGACACCCACGGTTTCCAGGGCATCGCGCAGGGGGCGCGAGGAAGAGGTCTTCGGGCCACCGAGGGCTTCTCTCACCGCTCGTACGAGATGGCTGCCGAGCACCTCCGTCGAACGCTCTTCCACCGCCAGCGCGCGAGAACGGAACAGCAACTCGGCGACCGCGTCGCTCGTTTCGCAGCCGCCCCACTGCTCACTCAACATGACGGTCACGGTCCCCCCTGACTCGTCGAGGCGCCGGGGACGACGGAGGCGGCAGGCGGGCTCGTGACCGGCGAGTTCGTGACCGGCGAGTTCGTGATCGGCGGGTTCACGGCGGGTGGCTCGGGCGGCTCCTCGGCCCGCGCCACGTAGCTGACCGTCAGAAAGGTGACCCGTCGCGCGCTGACGGCGGCCGCGTTGACCTCCGGCAGCACCACGGTCACGTCGTCACCGGGGGGACGGTAGGAGATGTCGCCCCTGAGAGTGAGCTCGCGGTCGCCGTGCTCCGTGGGCACCCGGCTGTAGCTGTGCAACTGCCCCGCGAGATAGCTTCCGTCATCCAGGACACAGCCGACGTAGACGTCCGTGTCGGGATGTTCCCTGAACAGGAGCCACCAGGCGGAGTGCTGTGGTTCGAGCCGTCTGGTCCGCGCTTGCAACCGGTTCCGTACGGCGTCCGGGAGCAGGCCGCGCCAACGGCCCGCGCCCACGCCGTATCCGATCAGACACGCGAGCGTGAGAGCGGCGGCGGACCAGAGGGAGACCGCCGTGAAGTTGTCGGCGACATAGGAATGCGGGTCCCGGTAGAGCGTGCGGAACGCCGGGCTGTACCAGAGCCCGAGGCCTGAACCCGCGGTCAGCAGGGCGAGCGTCACGGCATCGACGACCACGCTGGCGAACAGGATGGACACCAGCTCCATGAACGACGTGTGCACCCGCTTCGGCACATGCCGGTCGAGCGCCTGGTGGTAGACGTAACCGGGCAGAGCGAGCACCACGAGCATGACGAAGCCGGCGACGTTCGTTGGCATGAGCGCTCCTCAGGGCGAACCGAACCGAACGTAGGTAAAGTCATACTTCACCGACTTGCCGGTCATTAATATGCGCCTAGAGATTCCTAGCACTCCTCAAGGAGCCATAAGTGCCGGATGAAGAAGCCGAGTTCGGATCGGTTCCCCAGCGCGCCCCTGCCACCGCGGTCGAACCGGAGGCGGACCTCGACGCGGACCCGGACGCGGAGACCGACGACTGGGACGGCCCCCTCGGTGACCCGCTCGGCGATCCGGTGCCGAAGGTGAAGCCCCCGCGCGCGTCGGCTCCCCCGCCTCCCCCGCCCTCGCCGAAGACGCGATGACCCATGACGCTGTGACGCGACGGCCGGGGCGGGAAGAGACCGTGCGCGGACGGCCCCGGCCCGGCAGATTCCGCGTCAGCTGCGTTCGGGCCCACCTCCCGAAGCTACGCCGCTGTTGGGGTTGCGCCGGAACGAGCACTGTCCCCGCCGACGAACCTGGCGGGGACAGTGCTCAGGGCCCGTACGGAAAGGCCCCGATCGGCGCGGGAATCAGATGATGCTCACACCGTAGACGCTGAGCGCCTCGGTGACGGGCTGGTAGAACGTGGTGCCGCCGGAGGAGCAGTTTCCGCTGCCGCCGGAGGTGAGGCCGAGCGCGGTGCTCCCGGAGAAGAGCGCGCCGCCGCTGTCGCCGGGCTCGGCGCAGACGTTGGTCTGGATCAGACCGGAGACGATGCCGTCGGCACCGTAGTTGACGGTGGCGTTGAGGCCGGTGACCGAGCCGCCGTGCAGGCCGGTGGTGCTGCCGCTGCGCTGGACGGACTGGCCGACCGAGGGGTCCGCGGCGCCGTCGATCTCCTGGTAGCCGCCGTTGTAGAGGAAGACACGGCCGTCGGCCGCGCCGGGGTCGGAGTGCCGGATGATGCCGTAGTCGTTGCCGGGGAAGCTGGATCCGGTGGTGGTGCCGATGGACCACGAGCTGCCGATGTTGGTGCAGTGGCCGGCGGTCAGGGCGAACTTGGTGCCCGCGCCGTCCTGGACGTTGAAGCCCAGGGAGCACCGGGCTCCGCCTGTGGTGATGGCCTCGCCGCCCGCGATGAGCTTGGAGAACTCACCGGGGGTGCGCTTGACCACGAGGGCGCCGGCGTTCGCCCCGGCCTCGTTCTCGATCGTGGCGACCTCGCTCTTGCTGACCGTGCTGTCGACGGTGACGACGACCTTGCCCGACTCGGCATCGACGTACCAGGCGGTGCCGCCGATGTCGGCGGTGCGCACGGAGTCGGCCGTCCGGTTGAGCTCGGTGGCGCTGAACGTCTTCGGGGCCGGCTGGGCGGACGCGGTGGCGGCGGGGACCGCGAGCGCCGCGACGGCGGCGAGGCCGGTGGCCCCGGCGATGAGTCGTGCTCGTCTCGACAGGCTGTGGGGGTGAGAGAGTCGCACTGTAGTCCTCCAGATCGTGGGGGGAACTCGGGGCGTTGGGTGGACGCCCATGACTCGTCATCAGAAGCACGATCAAGCCGACGTGTCCCTGACAACGTTATTCATGCTGGACAGGCCGCCGCACCCACACAAGACCGCCGAGACAAGGGCTGGCCGAAAAGTAGCCGACTGGCGAGATCAAGACACCGCCAAAGTGGTGGATTGATGACCAAAAAGGGAAGGGGGGATGACGCAAAACGAGCGGCGGAGCACCAGCGGACGGCCGAGGGCGGCACGCGTTCCGTCACCGTCCGAGCTGCGAGCCGATCTCGGTGCGGGACGATACCCCCAGCTTCCGCAGGGCACGTGCCACATGGTGCTCGACCGTCCGGTGCGAGAGGACCAGCTCGCGCGCGATCTCGCGGTTCGACAGGCCGCGCGAGGCGAGCCGGGCCACTGCCCGTTCCCGGGGCGAGAGGTGGTCCCCGTACCCCAGCGCGCCGGGTCTGCGGACGGCGATCTGGCCGTGCTCCCGCAGTTCGCGCTGACATCGCAGCACATCCCATACGCCGTCGATGTCCTGGTAGGCCGCGATCGCCTCGTGCAGCACCGTGCGCCCGCCCGGATCACCGGAGGCCAGCAGGTGGAGCCCACGGGCCTCCTGCACGTACGCGACGTCGTACGGTCGCTCCAGCCGTGTCCAGGCGTCTGCGGCGGCCACGTACAGCGCATCGGATGAACCACTTCCGGCCGGTGCGCCGTCCGTGGCGGTGAGCAGGGCCCGGCAGGTCAACAGGGCCGCCCCGGCTGCCGGTGCGTCCCGGTCGGCGATGCCTTCGGCCAGCTCCGCGACGAGGTGGTGGGCCTCTCCGGGGCGGCTGTCCCGGATCAGGGCCTCGACAGCCGGCGGCGCGATGGCGGAGGCCCACACCCACGCACCCGTACGGCGGATGTGATGCAGCGCCTCCTCCGCCGCCCGGACAGCCTGCGGAGGGCGGCCGGCCGCCAGATGCACCCGAGCCACGGCGGCCGCGGCGGCGGTCAGCACGACGCCGGTGTCCAGCGCGGTCGCGCGAACCGCCCGGTCCAGGAGACGGCGCGCCACGTCCGTCTGCCCCTTGGTGTGCAGGCGTAGCAGTCCGCAGACCAGCAGTGCCTCGGCATGGAAGTCGGGCACGTTCCCGTACTGCTCCTCGGCACGCTCGGCCCGGCTCAGGAGCCCCTTCCACCGGCCGCTCGTGAAGGCGGTGACCACATCCGTGGTCTCGACGAACGCTTCCAGGTACGGGGCATGGTTCGTCCGCACCGCCTGCCACGCCCGGGCCTGGAAAGCACGGGCACGTTCCGGGTGACCCAGGGAGGTCGCCGCGCCCGCCAGATTGGCGTGCACCCTCGCCGCCGCCTCACCGGTGATGGTCACGGGCAGGTCGGCCACCGCGTCCCACGCCGACGGGTCGCCCATCAGGGCCAGGGCGGTGGCGCGGTTGGCCAGCACGGCCGAGCGCAGGTCCTCCTCCTCGACCTCGGGCAGCAGTCGCTCCGCCTCGGCCAGCAGCCGCCGGTGCTCGCAGACCGGCCAGCCCTTGAGGGAGGGAATGGCCGTGATCGCCAGCGCCCGTGCGGCCTGCCCGGTGGAGACGACGAGGAGATCGGGGACTGCCCGCGCTATCTCCTCCAGCGCCTCCAGCCCGGAACCCGACTGGTTGCGCAGCAACAGGCCCAGGAGCAGCCGGATCTCGCCGCTCGGGCCGGGGCCCAGGGAGTGCTGGTCCAGCACCTGCCGCAGAGCGGCGGGCACCTGGGGTCCGGGCCGGGCGTTCAGCGCGACGCGGGCGAGCTTCAGCGCGATCCGGTCGCGGGCGACGGACGAGGGGCCGTCGCGCAAGGCGTCGAGGTAGTGAGCCGTGGCCGTACCCGCGTCCCCGTTCCCGGCCGCCCGGTCCGCGGCCGCCTCCCGGCAGCGCGCCGCCTGCGTGCGGCGGCCGGCGCGCCGGTAGTGCTCGGCCATCCCCGCCAACGGGAAGGGACTCGTGTGCCGGGCCAGGGCGCGGGCCGCGCGCAGGTGCAGAACGGGCCTCTCCGGCTCGGCGACCGCCTCGTACGCGGCGCGGCGCGCCAGCTCGTGGGGGAAGGCGTAGGAGCCGCGCGCCGCCCGGACGACGCCCTCCCTGAGTGCCGTGGCGAGCGCGCGACGCGTCCCCATCTCGTCCAACCCCGCTACGGCCACCAGCAGTTCCACCGGCGCGGGGTCGCCCAGGACCGCCGCCGCGGCGACCACCTGCCGTGCCGTCGGGGGAAGCCGACGAAGCCGCTCCACCACCGCACGGCGCACGGACGCGGGCAGAGGCGGCTCCGGCTCCCCCGTCGCGTCGGTGCGGAACTCCGCGAGGGCGGGTCGCCCGCGCAGCACCTCCTCGACCACGTACGGCAGGCCGCCCGTCCACCGGTGCAGGCGGTCGGCGAAGTCCTCCGGCACCGCCCGCACGCCGAGCAGGCCGGCGGCCAACGCACCGGTCTCCGCCGCCGACAGCGGTGCGAGGTGCCGCTCGACCAGCGTGACGTGGGCCGGGGTGCGCAGCGGGAACGGGAGCCCGTCGCTTCCCTCGGCATCGGTGTGGGGAACGGTGTGGCTGCGGGCGGTGAGCACGAGTCCCAGGCGCGGCGGCGGGTCGGAGACGAGCCTGCGGAGGAAGGCGCGGGTGGCTTCGTCGGCCCACTGGAGATCCTCCACGACCAGAACGGCCTCCCCCAGGGCCGCCGTCAAGGCGTGCAGGGCGCGTAGAACGCGGTGGTGTTCGGCGTGCGGCTCTCCCAGGGGAGGCGGCGCGGGCGGGAGGCGATCCGCGAGGTCGGGCAACAGCCCGCGCAGGGCCCCGGTCACCGGAGGCAGGTCCGGAGGGAGTGGTCCGAAGGGGCTCAGCGCCTCGATGAGCGGTGCGAACGGGAAGGGCGCGTCCGACTCCTGGCAGCGGGCGACCAGGGTGGCGGCGCCCGGTGACCCGGTCCGTCGGAGAAGTTCCCGTACGAGCCGGGTCTTCCCCACCCCCTCCTCCCCGGTGATCACCACGACGGCGGGTCCGCGGTCGATCTCCGAGCGAAGGTCGGCCAGAAGGGCGGAGCGTCCTGTCAGGACACCGGGGGCGGAGGGCGGCGGCTCGGCGTTCACGGCTTCCTTCCGCACCCCGGGGCGGCATCGGCGGATGGCGGACAGGCGGGCCAACGCGGCCGGGCCGCCGGACGGCCTCATGATGGCCCGTCCCGACAGCGGTGGAAAGAGGAGGGACGTCTGCGGCGCACGTGCGGGCGCCGCAGACGTCTCCCTCCCCGGCCGGTGAGGTTCGCGGAGAGGCTCGCCGGCCGGGTGTGCCGGGATCCACCGGGGTTCGGGATGTGGATCACCGGCAGTCCGGTGGAGTGGCCCCGGCAGCGGTCGCCGGACCGGGTGACGCTTCCGGGGCCGGCCGGAGCTTCGGAGGGAGCCGCCGACGCCGGTCAGCGCAGTTGTCCCTGCGAGGGCCGGGTGAGGCGGCCGGGATGGGCCGGCTGGTTCAGAACTGGAGGGACCAGGAGTTGACGTAGCCGGTGTCGTTGACCCAGTTGTCGGTGACGCGGAGTTTCCAGACGCCGTTGGCGGGTTTGCCGGAGGCGTCGACCGTGAACGTGCCCTGGACGTTGTCGGCGCTGTCGTTCGCGTTGAAGTTCTTCAGCACGGCCACGCCTCCGCCCGGGGGCAGCAGTTCGACCTTGAGGTCACCGCGGAAGGTGTGGCGGATGTCGAGGGTGACCGCCAGGTTGGCGGGGCCGTTGCCGTCGATGCCGGTCACGGTGATGGGGGACTCGACGGTGGCGTTGTCGCGGATCTGGACCTGGCCGGTGCTCTCGAACTTCTTGCCGGGGGGATCGGTGGGGTCCTCACCGCCGCCGGCGCCGGTGAAGAGAAGCCGGTCGGGTGAGCCGGGGCGGGCGTCGCTGATCTTGTCCGGGGTGGCGTCGGCGGCCAGCTTGTCGCGGACCTGGGCCGGGGTGAGGGACGGGGTGGCGGCCAGGAGCAGCGCGGCGGCACCGGCCGTGTGCGGGGATGCCATGGAGGTGCCGCTCATGGTTTGGTTGGCGCTGTCGCCCGCGTTGGACGTGGAGACGATCTTGTCGCCGGGCGCGAAGATGTCGAGGCAGGTGCCGTAGTTGGAGGCCTGGCCGTTGCTCCAGCCGCTGGCGCGGGCGTCCGAGCTGTTCGTGGCGCCGACCGTGATCGCCGCCGGGGTGGACGAGGGCGAGTACTGGCAGGAGTCGGCGTTGTTGTTCCCTGCCGCGACGACCCAGGTGATGCCGGAGGCGATGGAGTTGTTGATCGCGTCGTTGATGGACTGGGTCTTGCCGCCGCCGACGCTCATGTTGACCACGGCGGGCTTCTTGGCGTTCTTGGTCACCCAGTCGATGCCGCGGAGGACCGGGTCCCAGGTGGTACCGGAGGAGCCCTGGCAGTTCAGGACGCGGACGCTGACGATCTTGGCGGCCTTGGCGACTCCGTAGGAACTGCCGGCGGCGGTCCCGGCGACGTGGGTGCCATGCCCATGACAGTCAGAGGCGTTGGAGTCGTTGTCGATGAAGTCGTAGCCGCTGGCGGCCCGGCCACCGAAGTCGCTGTGGCTCAGGCGTACGCCTGAGTCGACGACGTAGACGGTGACGTCGGAGGCGTCACTGGGGTAGGTGAAGCTCTTGTCCAGCGGGAGGCTGCGCTGGTCGATGCGGTCCAGGCCGTAGGAGGGCGGAGAGGGCTGGGTACCGGTGGCGTAGGCAGCGGCGTCGGCTTCGACCCGGGCCACCGAGGGGTCGGCGGCGAGTCGCTTCGCCTTCTCCTCGCTCATCTTCACCGAGAAGCCGCGCAGGGCCGTGGTGTAGGTGTTTCTGACCGTGCCCGCGTGGCGCTCGGACAGGGACTTCGCGACGGAGGGTATCTCCGCGCGGGCGACCGAGTCCTTGAGCGTGACGATGTAGGAACCTTCGACCGCGCCGGGGCGATCCGCACCGACGATGCGGCCCTCGCCACCACCCGGCGGTACGGGCGCGGCCGTGGCCCCGGCGGTCGAGGCGGCGCCGATGAGCAGGGCGGCACTGGCGCCGACGGCGAGCAGTCTCCGCAAGGTGCGAGCTGGACGATCCACAGTTTCTCCTCATGATGCGTCACAGGCCCGGTCGGGCCTGGTGGGGGTGGACCGCTCGGCATGCAGCACCACGGAAGAGGCATGGTGACTGGAGGTCAGGTCGGGCGGCCGCAGGGATGACCTGTCATGGGGCTTGCCACGCGGGAGGCCGTCGCCCCTCCGCCCGGTAGTGCCGATTCACGCCTGCCGGCGGGGCTGAGGCAGCCGTACACCCCGCATGCGCGGCAGGCGGTGAGCTGGGTTCTTTCGCCTGCCGTTGGACGTGTTCCGGCCACCCAGAGTTTGCGGCGCTCGGACGGCGCCTATCAATGCGTAGCGCTACCTAAAGGAACGGGGGCGCGACGGCTGCGGCAATGGGCACGCCGAAAACCTCGCGCCGCGGCGCCGTCCGGCCCGCTACAAAGACGACTTCAAAGACCGCTGCGAAAACCGCTTCGAGGCCGATCGAAGCCGATCGAAGCCGATCGAGGAAGAAAACGGTTCGCAGGCCCCTGCATGCCTCCCGGACAATGCCCAGGTCCCGAACACGTGCGGGCATGCCAGGGAAGATCCCGTTCGACGACAAGGGGCGAGGCGTATGGGCCTTGACTACAGCTACCGGATCCTCGTGCCCGCTCATGACGTCGGCAGGGCGCTGATCGAGCTCACCGAACTGGCGCCGCCGGCCCGCCGGGAGACGCCGCTCACGGTCACGATGCCCGGTGGTGCCCGGCTCGACGTCCCCTTCACCTCGAACTTCACGAGTGAGCCGGTTGATTGCTCCGCAGGCGACAAGCTTGAACTCGACACGTGCATCCTGTTCGGCGTCGACGACGCCGTGCGCGAGTACTGCGCGGACCGTGAGTACGAAACCGACGCGTCCGGGAGAGTCGGGCTGGGTTACGTCTACCTCACGGTGGAGTTCGCGCCCGTGCCGCACCCTCGCTTCGCGTCACTGGAGTTCACCGCAGCCACGTCGGGGATGAGCCGGCTGTTCGAGCGATCCGCAAGCGTCAGAGCCGTGTTCACCAGCCTCACGGCCGCCTGCGGCGGAGTGTGCGCTCTGCTCGACACCGAGAGCGACACCTTCCACATCTGCTGGCTGAACGGTGAGTCGGTCCACGACACGGTTCCAGGCCCTCGCTTCGCCGAATACGCGGACCTCGTGGCGGTCTGGCCCGATGGCGCCGCGGAGCGAACTCGTTCGGCTCGAAAGCTGTGGCGTCATGCAGGACCAGCTCACCCTTGAGGCCGGTACCTTCATCGATTTCCGGGACGCGTGCTCATCGACCGCTCGGCCGGAAGATCACGCTCCTCGTCACCCGGCCCGTGGCGGGGCGCGGCGGCTGCGCGGGGCGCTGCGGCGGTGGCGGCGTCTTCGGTGGATGGTCCGGGGTGTGATCCGGCACGAGTGCTCCCAGGATCGGTGCGTACACCCATCGTAGTGTGACGGTTACCCAGCGGGGTCGGGAGGTGACCCCCGGAAGCGGGCCACGCGTCCTGCGAGAGAATCCGGCGGTCGAGACCGGAGCAGAATGAAGGCATGGGCGGCGGATCCTGACGGGACCGCGGGCGGATGGCTGGTACAACGACTGTGCCGTGGCCACCACCCGGCCCCGCCACGGGCAGGCTCCGCCGGGCCGAACCTCAGGAGGGCAAGCGTGACCGAAACCAGCGATACCCGATCCGCCGACAGCGCGGCGCGAGGGGAGCCACGGGGCCGACTGCAGCGCCTGATGCGCTACATCCCCCTGGTCGCCCCCGTCCTGCTGTGGGCCGTGCCGTGCTGGGTTCTCCTGCACACCGGGCAGCGCTGGCCGCTCCCCGTCACGCTGATCGGCACCGCGCTGTTCGCCCTCGGCCTGATCGGCATGCCGCTCGCGATGGCGTGGGGCCACGGCCGGCGCCAGCAGGACCGGGCGGCGATCGTCGGTGACACGCTGCTCGGCAGCATATGGGTCCTGTTCACCTGGTCCGTTCTGCTCGGCGTCCTGTTGCGGCTCGCCCTGACGGTGGCCGGCGTCGGTGACGGGCAGGACCGGGCGCGCATCGTCACCTGGGCCGTCCTCGGCGTCGCCGCCGCGCTGCTCGCCTGGGGGTACGCCGAGGCCCGACGCGTGCCACGCGTCCGCCGGCTCGATGTGCTGCTCCCGCGTCTGGGAGCCGGACTGGACGGCACCCGGGTCGTCCTGATCACCGACACCCACTACGGGCCGCTCGACCGCGCCCGCTGGTCCGCACGCGTCTGCGAGAGGGTCAACGCCCTGGAGGCCGACCTGGTCTGCCACACCGGCGACATCGCGGACGGCACGGCCGAACGCCGTCGGGCCCAGGCCGCCCCGCTGGGTACCGTGCAGGCGACTCGGGCCCGCGTCTACGTCACCGGCAACCACGAGTACTACAGCGAGGCCCAGGGCTGGGTCGACCTGATGGACGAGCTGGGATGGGAGCCGCTGCGCAACCGGCATCTGCTGCTCGAACGTGGCGGTGACAGCCTCGTGGTCGCCGGCGTCGACGACGTCACCGCCGAGTCCTCCGGACTGGCCGGCCACCGCGCCCACCTCGCCGGAGCCCTCGACGGCGCCGACTCCGATCTCCCGGTCCTGCTCCTCGCCCATCAGCCTAAGTTCATCGACCGCGCGGCTGCCCACGGCATCGACCTCCAGCTCTCCGGCCACACCCACGGGGGCCAGATCTGGCCGTTCCACTACCTGGTCCGCCTCGACCAGCCGGCCGTCGCCGGCCTCAGCCGCCACGGCGCGCGCACGCTCCTCTACACCAGCCGCGGCACCGGCTTCTGGGGTCCGCCCTTCCGTGTCTTCGCCCCCAGCGAGATCACCCTGCTCGTCCTCCGGTCCCCGCGGGGTTCCACCCCGTCCTGAGGCGGTGGGCGGGCGGCGCCCGGCGAGCCGGGGCGGGGAAGCCGGGCCATGGCGCGAACCTCTGAATGATGGTTCACTTCTTTTATGGCCTACCGCAAGACCCCCGCCGAAATCCGTCGGCTCGAAGCCGCCCGGGAGCACCTCGTCGTCTGCGCCACCGAGGTCGTGGCGGAGGTCGGCTGGGCGCAGGCGTCCGTGACCGCTGTCGCCGACGCGGCCGGCATCGCCGCCGGCTCCGTCTACCAGCACTTCTCGTCCAAGTCCGCGCTGGCCGTGGAGGTCTTCCGACGGGCCGCGCAGCGCGAGGCGGACGTGCTGGGTGAGGTGCTGGAGGGCGGCGGTGACCCCGCCGACCGGTTGCGCCGGGGGGTGGAGGTGTTCGCCCGCCGCGCCCTGGAGAACCACGGCCTGGCGTACGCGCTGCTCGCGGCGCCCGCCGAGCCGGCGGTGGGTACGGAGCGCCTGGCCTTCCGGCGCCGCTACCGGGCGCTGTTCGCCGCGGTGATCGACGAAGGGGTCGCCGCGGGCCGGCTGCCCGGCCAGGACGCGGAGATCACCGCCGCGGCGCTCACCGGCGCCATCGGCGAGGTCCTGGTGTACCCGCTGAGCACCTCGGGCCCGCACGACGCGGACCGGCTCGTCGCCGGCCTCGCCTCCGTGGCCCTGCGGTGCGCGGGCGCGGCCGCCTGACCCGGCCCGTCCGTCCCCCGTCCCCGAACCCGGCGTGCCCCGCCCGGCCGGCCCGCTTCCCGGAGGAGATCCGATGCCCACGCCCGTCGCACCACGCAGCAACCCGACCGCAGTGACGCACGAGGTGACGAACCAGGCGCCTCCGCTCACCGGTCACGACGCCGCCGAGGACGCGGTGCTGCTCGAAGGGGTGCGCCGCGAGGGCGCCGCGTGGCACCTGGAGGAACTGCACCGCTTCGGCCGGTACGCCGGCAGCGAGGAGGCGCAGCACTGGGCCGACCAGGCCAACCGGCACGAGCCGGAGCTGCGTACGCACGACCGCTTCGGCCACCGGATCGACGAGGTCGAGTTCCACCCCGCCTACCACTCCTTGATGGACGCCTCGGTGCGTGCGGGTCTGGCGGGGGCCGCCTGGGCCGACGAGCGCCCCGGGGCCCATGTCGCCCGGGCCGGCGGCTTCATGCTGGCCACGATGCTGGAGCAGGGACACCTGTGCCCGGTCTCGATGACGTACGCCGTCGTCCCGGCGCTGCGCCGCTCCCCCGACCTCGCCAAGACGTATGAGCCGCTGCTGACCAGCAGGGTGTACGAGCCCGGGCTGAGCGCCCCCGCCGCCAAGCGCGGCCTGCTCGCCGGTATGGGGATGACGGAGAAGCAGGGCGGCACCGATGTGCGCGCCAACACCACGGCCGCGTCCGAGCAGGCCGACGGCACCTGGCGGCTGCGGGGGCACAAGTGGTTCACCAGCGCGCCGATGAACGACCTCTTCCTGGTGCTGGCCCAGTCGCCCGGCGGTCTGTCGTGCTTCCTGGTGCCGCGCGTGCTGCCGGACGGGAGCCGGAACACCTTCCGCATCCAGCGGCTCAAGGACAAGCTCGGCAACCGGTCCAACGCTTCGAGCGAGCCCGAGTTCGACGACACCGTGGCCTGGCTCGTCGGTGACGAGGGCAAGGGCGTGCGCACGATCATCGACATGGTGACGATGACCCGGCTCGACTGCGTGCTGGGGTCCGCCGCCGGCACCCGGGCCGCGCTCGCACAGGCGGCCCACCACGCGCGCCACCGCTCGGTGTTCGGCGTCGAGTTGATCGACCAGCCCCTGATGCGCAACGTCCTGGCGGACCTGTCCCTGGAGTCCGAGGCCGCCACGACCCTGGCCCTGCGCCTGGCGGGGGCCGCCGACCGCGCCCACCGGGGCGACGCCGGGGAACGTGCCTTCCTCCGCCTGGCCACCGCCGTCGGCAAGTACTGGGTGTGCAAGCGGCAGCCCGCCGCGGTCGCCGAGGCCCTGGAGTGCCTCGGTGGCAACGGCTACGACGAGGCGTCCGGGATGCCGCGGCTGTACCGCGAGGCCCCGCTCAACGGCATCTGGGAGGGGTCCGGCAATGTCAACGCCCTGGACATGCTGCGGGCGTTGACGCGGGAGCCCGATTCCCTGGAGGCCCTGAGCGCCGAGATCGGGGCGGCCACCGGAGCGGACGCGCGCCTCGACGCGGCCTGGCGGGAGCTGCGGGCCGAGCTGGCCCGGCCGGAGGACGCGCAGCTCCGGGCCCGCCGGGTCGTCGAACGGGCCGCGCTCGTCCTGCAGGGCTCGCTGCTGGTGCGCCACGCGCCGGCGGCGGTGGCCGACGCGTTCTGCGCGTCGCGTCTCGCCGGGGACCGCGGGCTCGCCTTCGGCACCCTTCCCGCGAGCACGGACTTCGCGGCCCTGCTGGGGCGGCTGCCCGCCTGACCCTCCCGCTCAGGTCCCGGGGGTTCGGTGCGGGTCCCGCGCCGGGGCCGGTCCGTCGCGCTCGCGGAGGTAGGCGTCCAACTCGGCGGCCCCGGCCAGCATCGCGCGCCCGCGCGCGGCCAGCCGGGCGTGCCAGTCGCGCAGAGCCGCGGCCAGCGGCTCCAGGCCGCCGGCGGCCCGCACCTGGGCGATCAAGGGGGCGATCTGCTCCAGGCGGTAACCGCCCCGCCTGAGTTGGTGGGCCAGTGCGGCGTCCCTTACGTCGGTCCCGTCGTACACCCGGTATCCGGTCCGCGGGTCGCGGCGCGGGGTCACCAGACCGGCGTGCTCCCACTTCCGCAGCGTGGCGGGCCTGATGCCCAGCTTTCCCGCCAGCGGTCCGACGAACATCCCGCCGGGGCCCGACCCGTCGCCGGGTACGGGCCCGAGGTCGCGGAGGGCTCTCTCGACGGCGTGCAGGGTCCGGCGGTCCTCCAGGAGCTGGGCGTGGCTCTCGTCGACGAGGCGGAACGCCTCCTCCCGCTCGTCTTGGTTCACCGCCCGCATGATCGACGTCGCGGTCCCGTGCCCGTGTCCGGGGATCAGCGCGAGGAACGTCGCCAGGGCGTGCGCGTGCCGCGGTGTGTAGGTGCGGTAGCCGTGGGGCGTGCGTCCGGCGGCGGGGAGGATCCCCGCCGCTTCGTAGTTCCTCACGGCCTGCGTCGACAATCCGTGCCGACGGGCCAGGTCGACGGGCCGCAGGCGTCCTGCTTTTTGAGGGTTTTGCCTCATGAGCCCGAGGATATCGCGGCAAAGTCTCCACCGAGGGTTCAACGATACGGTGGAGGCCATGGCCAACGACATCAAGGACATCGCCCACGCCGTCGAGGCGGCCTCCGTCATGAGGCTGTTCGCCTCCCCGCCCCTGATGCTGACCCTGGGCGAGCCCACCCACGGGGTGGACGCCCCTCTCCGGCTGCGCAACGCCCTCTTCCGGCAGCTCGTCGAGGAGGAGGGCTACCGGACCATCGCCGTCGAGAGCGACTGCGTGGCGGGAGCGCTGGTGGACGACTACGTGACGACGGGCGCGGGCGACCTCGACGACGTGCTGGAGCGGGGGTTCAGCCACGGCCTCGGCGCGTCCGCGGCCAGTCGTGAGCTGGTGCGCTGGATGCGCGCGTTCAACGCCGGCCGGCCCGCTTGCGACCAGGTCCGGTTCGCCGGCTTCGACGGCCCGCTGGAGATGGCCTGGGCCGCGAGCCCCCGGGAGACCCTCACCGCGCTCCACCGCACGCTCACCGACCACGTGGACCCGGGCCTGATTCCGTGCACTCCCCAGACGCTCGACCGGCTGCTCGGCCCCGACGACCGGTGGACCGACCCGGCGGCGATGCTTGATCCGTCCGCGTCCTTCGGGCGGTCGGCCGAGGCCGGGGAGCTGCGGCTCCTCGCCGATGATCTGGGGGCGCTGCTCCACGCCTGGACGCCGCACCTGATCGCGGCGACCTCACGGGACGCGTTCGACCGGGCGCGGCTGCAGGCGCGGGCCGCCTCGGGGCTGCTGCGGTACCACTACTGGATGGCCGACTCGTCATCGAGCCGGCTGGCACGGCTGACGGGCCTGCGGGATCAGATGATGGCCGACAATCTGCTCGCGCTCGCGGAACGGGGACCGGTTCTGGTCCACGCCCACAACAGCCACCTCCAGCGAGACGTCAGCTCGATGCGGATGGGCGGCCGGCGGCTGGAGTGGTGGAGCGCGGGGGCCATCGTGAACAGCCGCCTGGGCGAGGAGTACGGCTTCCTGGCCACCGCGTTCGGAACGATGCGGCACCAGGGGGTCGACGTCCCGCCGCCGGACACCCTCGAAGGGGCCCTGTACGCGTTCCCGACCGGGCCCTGCCTGGTGGACGCCTCCGAGCTGGCCGCCGCCGTCGCCGCCACGGACCCCGTACGGCGCACATCCCCGTACTTCGGCTATGCCCCGCTCGACCCGGCGCACCTGGCCCGCATCGACGGAGTCGTGTTCATCGGGGACGTCCCCGATGACTGAAGCCGCTCCTCGCCGCGCCGCGCCGAGAGCCCCCGCGCGTCCGGACGGGTGAATCGCCTTCCGGGCAGGAATAGTTGGACCGGACCGTTGTTGATCACACCATGACTTCTGAGATTTCCGGGACGGGCAGGACCTTCGGACGCGTGGGGATCTGGAGCGGTGCGCTGCACGCGTCACGCGTGGACGACGCGGGCGGGAAGGCGATCGTGGAG
Organism: Streptomyces sp. NPDC058576; assembly: GCF_042718715.1. Taxonomy (NCBI): domain Bacteria; kingdom Bacillati; phylum Actinomycetota; class Actinomycetes; order Kitasatosporales; family Streptomycetaceae; genus Streptomyces; species Streptomyces sp. NPDC058576. The sequence continues at coordinate 239,404 of NZ_JBHXPF010000006.1, forward strand.
GCGCTCGCCGAGCTCGACGAACTGGGCTACGGCACCGTCTGGATCGGCGGCAGCCCGACGCCCGGGGACGCCGCCGCCGTCGTGGCCGCCACCCGCTCGATCACCGTGGCCACCGGCATCCTGAGCATCTGGAACCACACGGCGGAGGAGGCGGCGGCCGCGATCGCCGCGATCGATCCGGACGCGCGCCGTCGCTTCGTCCTCGGCCTGGGCGTCAGCCACGGACCGATGGTGCCGCAGTACGCGAAGCCGTACAGCGCGATGGTGGCCTACCTCGACGCCCTGGACGCCGCCGATCCGTCCGTGGGCTCCGGCCATCGGGTCCTGGCGGCTCTCGGGCCGAAGATGCTGAGGCTCGCGGCCGACCGGTCGCTGGGGGCGCACCCCTACCTCGTCACCGCCGAGCACACCGGTCAGGCTCGCGAGGCGCTCGGTCCCGACGCCCTGCTCGCCCCGGAACTGACCGCCGTGCTGGACACCGACCTCGACCGGGCCCGCACCACCGCCAGGACGATGCTCGCGATGTATCTCCAACTGCCCAACTACACCGCCAATCTGCTGCGCCTGGGCTTCGCGGAGAGCGACTTCGAGGGCGGCGGCAGCGTCCGTCTTCTCGACGCCCTCTTCGCCCTGGGCGACGTGGAGCGGGTGACGCTCCGGACGCGGGAGTATCTCGACGCGGGCGCGGACCATGTCGCGTTGCAGGTGCTCACGGCCGACGAGGGCGGCGCCGGGCTGCCGCGCGCCGAGTGGCGCGAGCTGGCCGAGGCCTTCGGCACCGCACTCTGACCGACGGCACCTCCACCCCTCCCCGCACTTCGGGCGCCAATCGGGCAGCGATCACGCGAATGCGGGCGCCCCGGACAGCCGACGCGACGGCTGTCCGGGCCGTGACCAGCACGGTCTCACCCGGAAAACGGGCACGAACGGGCTGAGGGGATCCGGTGAAGTAGCTGGTCGTGGCACCGTGAGTGCTTGTACAAACGACACATGAGCCCGAACGGACAGACGGGCTCCGCCCGAAACGGGCGCAGCAGCGACCAGGGAAGTGCGCCGTGGACACCGAGGAACGCCGTCGGGGAATTCTGGACACGGCACGGCGGGAGGGGTCGGTCGGGGTGAACGCCCTCGCTGACCTGTTCAAGGTGGCCAAGGAGACCGTCCGCCGCGATCTGCACGTGCTGGAGGAGCACGGGCTCGTCCGCCGGACCCATGGCGGCGCCTACCCGGTGGAGTCGGCCGGCTTCGAGACCACGCTCGCCGTCCGCACCACCCGTAACGTTCCGCAGAAGTCGCGCATCGCGACCGCCGCGGCCGATCTGCTCGGTGACGCCGAGACGGTCTTCGTCGACGAGGGCTTCACCCCGCAGCTCGTCGCCGAGGCGCTCCCCCAGGACCGGCCGCTGACCGTGGTCACCGCGTCCCTGGCGGTCGCCACCTCCCTCGCGGGGGCCGAGAAGACCTCGGTGCTCCTGCTGGGCGGCCGGGTGCGCGGCTCCACGATGGCCACCGTCGACCACTGGGCCTCCCGGATGCTCTCCGAATTCGTGATCGACCTGGCGTTCCTCGGGGCCAACGGCATCTCCCGCGAGTACGGTCTCACCACCCCGGACCCCGCCGTCGCCGAGGTCAAGGCGCAGGCGCTGCGCAGCTCCCGGCGCAGGATCTTCGCCGGGATCCACAGCAAGTTCGGGGCAGTGAGCTTCTGCCGGTTCGCCGGGGTCGGCGACTTCGAGACGATCGTCACCGACGCCGGACTCACCTCGGCCGAGGCCCAGCGCTACTCCCTCCTCGGGCCTCAGGTCATCCGCGTCTGACCGGATCCCCCGGGCGGCCCCTTTGCCCGCACGGCCGACGCACCGCACCACCGCTCCAGCCGCGTTCCCCCACCCGCCGGGGCGTGGCTCGCCATGCCCGCAACCACCCGATCACCGAGCCGCTACGACTGATCAGGAGCCCCCATGCCTCATCCAGGACGTCGCAGCCGACCACGTATGCGTGGGCGGACCTGCGCCGTGACCGCCGCACTGGCCCTGCTCGCCACCGGCTGCGCCGGAGCGGGCGGGACCTCCTTCGGGGGCGGCGACGCGCTGAACGTACTGATGGTGAACAACCCGCAGATGGTCGAACTGCAGAAGCTGACGGCCAAGCACTTCACGGAGGAGACCGGTATCAAGGTCCACTTCACGGTGCTGCCCGAGAACGACGTGCGCGACAAGATCAGCCAGGACTTCTCCAACCAGGCCGGTCAGTACGACGTGGCCACCATCAGCAACTTCGAGCTGCCGTTCTTCGCGAAGAACGGCTGGCTGCACTCCCTCGACGCCTATGCGAAGGCCGACGCGGCCTTCGACCAGGAGGACATTCTCCCGCCGTTGCGGGAGTCGCTGACCGCCGAGGACGGCAAGCTCTACGCCCAGCCCTTCTACGGCGAGTCGTCCTTCCTGATGTACCGCAAGGACGTCTTCGACCAGCAGGGCCTCACCATGCCCGGGAAGCCGACCTGGGAGCAGGTGGCGAAGCTCGCCGAGCAGACGGACGGGGCGGAGCGCGGGATGAAGGGCATCTGTCTGCGCGGGCTGCCGGGCTGGGGCGAGGTCATCGCCCCGCTGACCACGGTCGTCAACACGATGGGCGGCACCTGGTTCACCGAGGACTGGGAACCGCGCCTGACCGCACCGGAGTTCAAGAAGGCGACCAAGTTCTACGTCGACCTCGTGCGCGAGCACGGGGAGCTGGGCGCCCCGCAGTCCGGGTACGCCGAGTGCCTGAACAACATGACGCAGGGCAAGACCGCCATGTGGTACGACGCCACGGCGGGCGCCGGATCCCTGGAGGCGAAGGGCTCCCCGGTGAAGGGGAAGATCGGGTACGTCCCCGCCCCGGTGGAGCAGACCGACAGCTCGGGCTGGCTCTACACCTGGGCCTGGGGCCTGCAGAAGGCGTCCAAGAAGTCCGACGACGCCTGGGAGTTCGTGTCCTGGGCCTCCAGCAAGGAGTACGAGGAGCTGGTCGGAGCCACCAGCGGCTGGTCCAACGTCCCGGCGGGCAAACGGGCTTCCACCTACGCCAACCCCGACTACCGAGCGGAGGCGGGCGCGTTCGCCGACGTCACCGAGCGGGCCATCTCCGAGGCCGATCCGAAGAACCCGGGCACCCAGCCCCGCCCGACGGCGGGCATCCAGTTCGTCGGCGTACCGGAGTTCACGGACCTGGGCACCCGGGTGGCGCAGGAGATCAGCGCCGCCATCGCGGGCCGCCAGTCGGTGGACGCCGCGCTCGCCGCCTCCCAGAAGCTGGCCGAGAAGGTCGCGGAGGAGTACCGATGACCGTCACCGCGACCAGAGAGACCGCGACCGCTCCGCAGACACCGGCCAAGACGCCGGGCGGCGGCAGCAGGCGGCGCGCCTGGGCGACCCGCGCTCCCCTGTTGCCGGCGCTGATCTTCCTGATCGCCGTCACCCAACTGCCCTTCGTGGCAACCCTGGTGATCTCGCTCTTCGACTGGAACTCCCTCAAGCCGGAGAAGCGCCACTTCACCGGTCTGTCCAACTACGCGTCCGTCTTCACCGACGAGGCGTTGCGCGAATCGGTCGTGACGACCGTCGTCCTGACCGCGACCGTCGTGATCGTCAGCGTCGTGCTGGGACTCGTCTTCGCCCTGCTCCTGGACCGCACCTTCTTCGGCCGGGGGTTCGTGCGCACCCTGCTGATCACCCCGTTCCTGCTGGTGCCGGTCTCCGCCGCGCTGCTGTGGAAGCACGCGCTCTACAACCCCGAGTACGGGCTGTTCAACGGCGCGCTCACCTGGTTCGGCGAGCTGTTCGGCATCGAGTCGATCGCCCAGCCGGAGTGGACGTCCGAGATGCCGCTGATCGCCATCGAGGCGTCGCTGGTGTGGCAGTGGACACCGTTCATGATGCTGATCCTGCTCGCCGGACTGCAGAGCCGGCCGGCGGAGATCATGGAGGCCGCACGGCTGGACGGGGCCGGGCCCTGGCAGATATTCCGCTATCTGACCCTGCCGCATCTGCGCCGCTACCTCGAACTCGGCATCCTGCTGGGATCGGTGTACATCGTGCAGAACTTCGACGCCGTGTTCACGATCACCTCCGGCGGTCTGGGCACCGCCAACCTCCCGTACACCGTCTACGAGACCTTCTACCGGGCCCATGAGTACGGGCTGGCGTCGGCGGCGGGCGTGGTCGTGGTGATCGGCACGATCATCATCGCCACCTTCGCGCTCCGGGCGGTCTCCTCCCTCTTCCGTGAGGAGGCGAGCCGCGCATGAGCGTCTCGACCGTGTCTTCCCCGTCCGTCACATCGTCCGCCGGCGGACCCGAGCGCAAGGCCCGTCGGCGCTCCGCGGCCCTGGGCGTGGTCGCCTGGGTGGTGGGCATCGGCTTCTGTCTGCCGGCCCTGTGGATGGTGCTGACGTCCTTCCACGCGGAGGCCGACGCGGCGACCAACCCGCCGTCGCTCGCCGCCGCCCTGACGCTGGACGGCTACCGCACGTTCTTCGGCGGCGGAGGCGGCCCGACGCCGTGGCCCCCGCTGGTGAACTCGCTGGCGGCCTCGTTCTTCTCGACCGTGCTGGTGCTGCTGCTCGCGCTGCCGGCGGCGTACGCGCTGTCGATCCGGCGGGTGCGCAAGTGGACGGACGTGATGTTCTTCTTCCTGTCCACCAAGATGCTGCCCGTCGTCGCCGGGCTGCTGCCGGTCTACCTGTTCGCGAAGAACACGGGGCTGCTGGACAACATCTGGCTGCTGGTCCTGCTCTACACCTCGATGAACCTGCCGATCGCGGTGTGGATGATGCAGTCCTTCCTCGCGGACGTCCCCGTCTCCATCATCGAGGCGGCGCAGGTAGACGGGGCCCGGCTGCCGACGGTGCTGCGCCGGGTCGTCGCCCCGGTCGCCGGTCCCGGGATCGCCGCGACCGCCCTGATCTGCTTCATCTTCAGCTGGAACGAGCTGTTGTTCGCACGGGTGCTGACCGGCGTGGTCGCCGGGACCGCACCCGTCCACCTGACCACCTTCGTCACCAGCCAGGGCCTCTTCCTCGCCCAGCTGTGCGCGGCGTCCGTGGTCGTGTCCCTGCCGGTGCTCGTCGCCGGCTACGCCGCCCAGGACAAACTCGTCCAGGGCCTCTCGCTGGGAGCAGTCAAATGAGGGCAGCCATCGTCGAAGCCGTGGGCAAGGTCTCCGTGACCACCGTCCCGGACCCCACGCCCGGCCCGCGCGACGTGGTCGTCAAGGTGGCGTCGTGCGGGCTGTGCGGCACCGATCTCCACATCCTCCAGGGCGAGTTCGCGCCGACGCTGCCGATCGTGCCGGGGCACGAGTTCGCCGGGGAGGTCGTGGGCCTCGGTGCGGACGTCACCGAGCTGTCCGTCGGCGACAAGGTGGCCGTGGACCCCTCGCTGCACTGTCACGAGTGCCGCTACTGCCGTTCGGGCCGGGGCAATCTCTGCGACAACTGGGCGGCGATCGGCGTCACCGTGCCCGGGGGCGCGGCCGAGTTCGCGGTGGCGCCCGTCGCCAACTGCGTACGTCTGCCGGAGCACATCGACGTCCGGGACGCGGCGCTGATCGAGCCGCTGTCCTGCGCGGTGCGGGGCTATGACGTCCTGAACGGCAATCTCGGGGCCCAGGTGCTGATCTACGGGTCCGGGACCATGGGCCTGATGATGCTGGAGCTGGCCAAGCGCACCGGTGCCGCGTCCGTGGACATGCTGGACGTCAACGCCCAGCGGCTGGCCACCGCGACGACCCTGGGCTGTACGGGCGCTGCAGCCCGCGCCGAGGAGCTGGACCGTCCGGGCGGCTGGGACGTCGTCATCGACGCCACCGGCAACGCAGCCGCCATCCAGGACGGTCTGGGCCGGGTGGCCAAGGGCGGCACGTTCCTCCAGTTCGGCGTCTCGGACTATGCGACGACGGCGGTGATCGAGCCGTACCGGATCTACAACCAGGAGATCACCATCACCGGGTCGATGGCGGTCCTGCACAGTTACGAGCGGGCCGCGGCGCTCTTCGCGAGCGGGGTGCTGGACGCGTCGGTGTTCATCAGCGACCGGCTGCCGCTGGAGCAGTACCCGCAGGCGATCGAGCGCTTCCAGGCGGGGATCGGCCGCAAGATCGTGGTGGAGCCGTGACGGACGCGTCGTCCTCGGGCCCCGGCCCCGGCCGGGGTGCCGGCTCCGTCCTCGTGCTCGGCGAGGCGCTGGTGGACCTGGTGCCGGCCCACGGGGACGCCGGGGTCCGGACGGCGCAGCCGGGCGGTGCGCCCGCCAACGTGGCGGTGGGCCTGGCCCGTCTGGGCGGGCGGCCGTCCTTCGTGGGCGGGCTCGGCGACGACGCCTTCGGGAGCCGCATCGAGGCGTGGCTGGCCGGGGCGGGCGTCGATCTCTCGCTCAGCGCCCGGTCGGCGCTGCCCACGGCGCTCGCGGTTGCCGACCCGGGCGACCACGGGAACACGTACCGCTTCCACCTCGGGTCGACGGCGACCTTCGAGCTGCCCGACCGGACGGCGGAGGCGGCGCGCTTCGGCGCGGTGTACGTGGGCGGGCTCGCCGCGGTCGTCGAGCCGGCGGCGGAGGTCGTGGCCGCCACCGCGCGGGCGGCGGCCCACGGCGGACTGCTGGCGGTGGACCCCAATGTGCGCGAGGACCGCACGCTGGACCCCGTACGGAGCCTGGACCGGCTGCGCGAGTTGGTTTCGCTCGCGCACGTCGTGAAGGCGAGCGACGAGGATCTGGTGCGGCTGTGGCCGGACGCGGAGCCGGAGGCGAGCTGCCGCAGGCTCGGCTGGTCGTGCTGACGCGGGGGGCTCGGGGGGCGACCGCGTACGTCCAGGACGCCCCGGCGGTCTCCGTCCCCGCTGTGCCGGTGCGGGTGGTGAACACCATCGGCGCGGGTGACGCGTTCATGGCGGGGATGCTGACCTGGCTCGGGAGGGAGGGCGAAGGGCGGACCGAGCTGTCCGACGGGGAGGCGCGGGCGATGCTGGCGTACGCGGCGGGGACGGCAGCGTCGGTCTGCGCCCGGGCGGGAACGGAACCCACGGCCCCGCTTGGGGTGTGAACCCGGCGCTCGTCGGGCATCAGCATGAGGACCCGAGTTCCGCACGGCCCTCCCCCGGCCCACGGAAACCGCCGCGGCCCCGCCAAGCTTCTCGGCTTGGCGG
>NZ_JBHXPF010000007.1:0-97814 GCF_042718715.1 Streptomyces sp. NPDC058576
GGCCCGGACCCTGCACAGGGTCCGGGCCGGGGGCCTTCGCGCGGTCGCCCCCCGCCCGCCTCAGCCGTGCTGGCGTGTGAGGCGGCGCAGCCGGGCCGTCCAGCGACCGGCTCCCGGGCGGCCCGCCCACCGTTCCGCGAGCGCCGTCCTACGGTCGGCGAGGGCCCACACCACCCGGACGGACGAGCGGGGCAGAAGCGTTGCCCGCAGCCGGGTGCCGCGGCCCGTCGACGCCCGCAGACCCGCCCGTACCGCCGACGCGTCCTCGGCCAGCCCGGGCGCGGGGCGCGGCTCGGGGGCGTACAGCACCTGCTCCACCGAGCTCGCGACGCGGTGCACGGCCTCGGCCGCGGTGGTGTCGAGCCGGCCCAGCCGCACGATCCGGGCCGCCGCCTTCCGGGGCGTCAGCGACTCGTCCGGCGCGATGCCGTGGTCCCAGGCCGTGTCGGTGATCTCCCGCCAGGCGGCCAGCGTCTGCGCGGCGGCGTCCGCGGGCGTCCGGCCCCCGGAGCCCAGCCGGCTGCTTCTCGTCCGGTTCCGCCAGAGCAGCGGTGACAACGGCAGCACCAGCACCAGGACCGCCACGAGCATCACCAGCAGCACCGTCCCGGCCGGGGTGCCCCGGTCGGTCGGCAGCGCCGCTCCCGGCTCCGGCGAGGGCCCGCACCCGCCTTCCTGGCGCAACTGCGGGGGGCAGCTGTCCTCGGCGGAGGGGACGGCGGACGGCGCGGCCGAGGTGCCGGTGGAGGGCTCGGCCGCCTCGCTCGCGCTGTCCGTGGGGACCTCGGGGCGGGTCCACGAGGGAGTGCTGCCGCGGCTCGGGGTGGGCTCGAACCGGGTCCACCCGACGCCCTCGAAATACAGCTCGGGCCAGGCGTGCGCGTCGCGCAGCCCGACCGAGATCGCCCCGTCCGACTTCATGGTGCCCGGGGTGAAGCCCACCGCGACCCGGGCCGGGATGCCCAGCGTCCGGGCCATCGCGGCCATCGAGAACGAGAAGTGGACGCAGAAACCCTCCTTGTCACGGAGGAACCGGGCGATGGCGGACGACCCCGTCCCCGAGGTGACCGTCGTGTCGTAGGTGAAGCCGCCCTCGGAGGCGAACCAGTCCTGGAGCTTCACGGCCCGCTCGTAGGCGTTCGCCGAGCCCTCCGTGACCCGCTCGGCGGTCTCGGCGACCACGCCCGGCAGCGAGCCCGGGACCTGGGTGTACTCGCGGAGCAGCTCCTCGGGCGGCGCACCCGCGGACGCGAGCTGCTCCGCCGTGGGCTCGACGACCAGACTGCCGACCTCGTACCGCGCGCCGCGGGTTGTCTGCCCGTCGTCGCCGACCAGGGTGCGGCCCTCGGGCTCGTACCGCCACCGGCCGCCGACGCGGACCTCGCTCGCCGGGTAGGGGAGCGGCAGATACGTCTGCTGGTAGGAGCGCGAGGCGGAGATGTTCGTCCGGACCTCGGTGACCGAGACGTCTCCGCCCAGCCCGGCGGGCTGCGGAAGTCGGTCGGGAAGGTCCGTCAGCCGCCGGGTGGAGGAGCGCCACTCGCTGCCGTTGAACTCGTCCAGGGCCAGGATCCGGAGATAGAGGCTCTGCGGGTCCTCGATGTTGCTGCGGTACGTCATCACCTCCCGGTTCTCCGGCTGGTTGAGGTTGTTCTGGAGCGAGACCAGCGGATTCACCGCGGAGATGGTGCCGCCGCCGCTGCCCCGGCCGTTCCCCGGTCCGCTGCCGCCCAGCAGACCGCTGTCCAGCGCGGGCAGGGCCAGCGGGGCCACCAGGGCGATGCCGAGCGCCAGCACGCCGATCCGTCGCCCGGTGCGGACGGGGGAGGGCCCGCCGCTCACACCGGACAGTCCGTCGGCCAGACCGCCCGTGTTCCGCGCGGCGCCGCCGAAGACGCGGCCCCACTGGGAGAGCCGGTCCCGGCCCTCCGCCAGCAGGAGCAGCAGATAGCCGGAGGCGGCCAGCAGGAACCACAGCCAGCCCGCTCCGCCGTCGGAGAGGCCGGCCGCGACCGAGTACAGGGCGAGGAGCGGCAGCCCGGCCGGGGCCGCGCTGCGGAAGGTCACCGCCATGGCGTCCACCGCGAGACCGATCAGGATCACCCCGCCGACCACCATCAGCTTGATGCCGTCGGTCAGCGGGGCCGGGGTGGAGTACGTACCGACGTCCTCCCCGCCCGCCACCAGCAGCTCGCCCAGCCGCATCACCGCCTGCGGGCCGGGCAGCACCCCCAGCAGGGCGTGGCTCCGGGCGAACACCAGCGTCAGCAGCACCAGGGTGACCACCGCCTGGGCGGCGATGGTCAGCGTCCGGGCCAGCGGAACCCGGCGCGCGAGGGCGCCCACCCCGCTCTGGACGCCGAGGAGCACCGCCGCCTGCACCAGCCAGCCGACCCCCTCCACCAGCGGGATCAGCGCCCCCGCCGCCAGCAGTGTCGCCGCGTACGCGCTCAGTGCCAGCCTGGCCCGCCCGCTCATGACCATCCCCCCGCGAAACCTGTCGGGCCGCCGCTCGGGGCGGCCGGCGTGTCCGTGCGCATCCCGCCGGCCAACTGCCACAGCTCGGGGAGCGCGTCACCCGGCTCCACCGGCACCGCCGTCCAGCCGGACTCGCGCAACCGTCGCAGCCGGTCGTCGGCCGCTCCCGCCGCGCTCTCGTCGCCGGCCCAGGCGGCGCTGTCCAGGACGAAGGCGACCCCGGCCCCCGCGCGCTGCCGCATCCGGGCCGCGACCGCGGCCTGTTCCTCGTCCAGATCGCCGAAGAAGGCGATGAGCAGCCCCTCGTTGCCGCCGCGCAGCACGTCATGGGCGCGGCTGAGGCCCCCGCCGTCGGAGTGGCCGACCACGGCGAGCGTGTCGAGCATCAGCCCGGCCGAGTCCGCGGACTCCTGGGTCGAGCCGGCGAATCCGTCGGACCCCTGGCCGGGCACCGCGTTCCCGTCGTCGGTGAGCAGCCGGACGGCGAAGCCGCGCTCCAGCATGTGCAGAAGGGCGGATGCCGCCCCGGAGACCGCCCATTCGAACGCCGAGTCGGGCCCGGCGCCCTGGTAGCCGATCTGCCGGGTGTCCAGCAGGACCGTGCATCTGGCCCGCTGCGGCTGTTCCTCACGGCGCACCATCAGCTCGCCGTGGCGTGCGGTGGAGCGCCAGTGGACCCGGCGCAGGTCGTCGCCGTGCCGGTAGCCGCGCGGGATGATGTCGTCCTCACCGGCGAGCGCGAGCGACCGCTGCCGCCCGTCGCCGTAGCCGGAGGCCTCGCCCGCCAGCCGCAGCGCGGGCAGCGGCACCGTACGCGGAATGACGACGAGGGTGTCGTACGCGCTGAAGGAACGCGTCAGCTCGCACATGCCGAACGGGTCGCTGAGCCGCAGCTGCAACGGGCCGAGCGGATAGCGGCCGCGCAGGTCGGAGCGGACCCGGTAGGACACCTCGCGCCGGCCGGCCGCCTCCACCCGGTCCAGCACGAAGCGGGGGCGCGGGCCCAGGACGTACGGCACCCGGTCCTGGAGCATCAGCAGACCGGTGGGCAGCCGGGAGACGTTCTCCATCCGCAGGTGCACCCGGGCCTCCGCGCCCGCGGGCACCCGCGACGGCGAGAGCCGCCGGGTGCCTGTCACCCGGTAGCGGGTGCGGTAGAGCACGGTCACGCAGACCAGGGGCAGCACGGCCAGCAGCAGGCCGACCCGCAGCAGGTCGCCCTGGCCCAGGACGTACGCGCAGACGGCGGCGGCAAGACCGGCGGCCAGGAACGAGCGTCCCCGGGTGGTCAGTCCGCCCAGAGCTGCCCGGAGGCCGCCCTTCCGGTCGCCGTCCTCCACGGCGCCGGGCTCGCCGGCCGCCATCACAGCCGCCGTGCCCCGGGCTGCTGCTGGTGGTACAGCGGGCGGCCCGGCTCCCGCCCGCCCGGCACGGGCGGCGCGGTGTCACCGGCCGACGTCGGCACGGGGGTGCGCTGGATGATCTCCAGAACCACCTGCTCCGCCGTACGGCGGTTCAGCTGGGCCTGGGCGGTGGGCAGCAGCCGGTGCGCGAGCACCGGCGTGGCCAGGGCCTGGACATCGTCCGGCAGGGCGTAGTCACGCCCGCTGAGAGCGGCGGACGCCTTCGCGGCGCGCAGCAGGTGCAGCGTCGCGCGCGGGGAGGCGCCGAGCCTGAGGTCGGGATGGCTGCGGGTGGCTCCGACGAGCTCGACGGCGTAGCGCCGCACGGCGTCGGCGACGTGCACCGTGCGGACGGCGTCGATCAGCTTCACGATGTCGTGGGCGTGGGCCACCGGCTGGAGATCGTCCAGCGGGGAGAGGCCCCCGTGCACGTCGAGCATCTGGAGCTCGGCCTCCGGGCTGGGGTAGCCGATGGAGACCCGGGCCATGAAGCGGTCGCGCTGGGCCTCGGGCAGCGGGTAGGTGCCCTCCATCTCGACCGGGTTCTGGGTGGCCACCACCATGAACGGGTCGGGCAGCTCGTAGCTGTGCCCGTCGATGGTGACCTGGCGCTCCTCCATCGACTCCAGCAGCGCCGACTGCGTTTTCGGCGAGGCGCGGTTGATCTCGTCGCCGATCACGATCTGGGCGAAGATCGCGCCCGGCTTGAACTCGAATTCCCGGCGCTGCTGGTCGAAGATCGACACGCCGGTGATGTCCGACGGCAGCAGGTCCGGCGTGAACTGGATCCGCCGCACCGAACAGTCGATGGACCGCGCCAGCGCCTTGGCCAGCATGGTCTTGCCGACCCCGGGCACGTCCTCGATGAGGAGATGCCCCTCCGCGAGCAGCACGGTCAGCGATAGCCGTACGACCTCGGGCTTGCCCTCGATCACACCCTCCACCGACGCGCGCACCCGCTCTGCTGTGGTGGTCAGATCCGTGAGGCTCGCTCGATCGTCATAGGTCGTCACCCGGCCCTCCTCGGCCCTTTTGCGCAGGGGCCGTCGCGCGTACCCGCGCGGCCCACCCCGAAAATCGGACACTCCTCCGGAAGGCCCGGGGGAGGTCACACCCGCATTCTTGTTGCCGTTACCGCTTCGTGTCACTCGCCTGTGGATAAGTGGGTGTGAAAAGTCAGCGTCTGTCGCGATTTCGGCGCCGCGGGACACGGCGATGCGTGCGTGAGGTGCGGCGGAGGGCCGGGTGGCGAGGCGAGTCCGTTCAGGAAGCGGAGTCGATCTCCCGCAGCAGGCCGGTGGTCACGTCGAAGACGAACCCGCGCACGTCGTCGGTGTGCAGCAGGAACGGCGAGGTCCGCACCCGCTGCATCGACTGGCGCACGTCCTGGTCGGCGTCCGTGTAGGCCTCCACGGCCCAAGCCGGACGCTGGCCGACCTCGCGCTCCAGGTCCTGCCGGAAGTCCTCGGTGAGGGATTCCAGGCCGCAGTTCGTGTGGTGGATGAGGACCACGCTGCGGGTGCCGAGCGCTCGCTGGCTGATGGTCAGCGAACGGAGCACGTCCTCGGTGACCACACCGCCCGCGTTGCGGATGGTGTGGCAGTCACCGAGCTCCAGACCGAGCGCGGCGTGCAGGTCGAGCCGGGCGTCCATGCAGGCGACCACGGCGACCTGGAGGACCGGGCGCGCGTCCATGCCCGGGTCGCGGAAGTCCTTCGCGTACTCGGTGTTCAGCGAGACGAGGCGGTCGGTGACCTGGCCCCCCTCGCGGACCGCCGGGGCGGAGGACGTCACGGACTCGGCGGGGGAGTGAGCAGAAGTCGACATGGCTACGACGTTAGCCTTCCCACCTGCCGGGAGCGGGCTGTGAGAGCGGACAAAGAACGTCAACACGGCTTGTTGTGAGCTAACCCACAGAACCCGGTGGACGCACCTGTTCGGGTGAGTTCGCCGCATCCGGTCGGGTGGAGCGACTCGCTGCGCGGTTCGTTGATCGCGAATCGATCGAATGGCAGGGTGGACTAAAGTAACGCGAAGTCACCATCCACCTTCCCGCCCACTGCCCCATCGCACCGCCCCGCACCTTCTGCATATTCCGCATTTTCCCCCGTGATGTGCGGCGTACGTGCGACCCGGCCCTCTCCCGCTCTCGGTCGGCCGACGCCTCTTCCCCGGCGCCGGCGGACCTCCCCTTCAGAGCGGGCGGGGACCAGGACGTACGTGCCGGCCGCGCGGGACAGAGCCTGAGAGGGCGCATTGAGCCAGACCCGACACGTCCCGGTGATGCTCCAGAGGTGTCTGGACCTGTTGGCCCCGGCTCTCCAGGACCCGGCCCACCCGGAGCCCGTGGTCGTCGACTGCACCCTCGGCCTCGGCGGTCACAGCGAGGCCCTGCTCGCCTCCTTCCCCACCGCCCGGCTGATCGCCCTGGACCGCGACAAGGAGGCGCTCCGCCTCTCCGGCGAACGGCTCGCCCCCTACGGCGACCGGGCCACCCTCGTCCACGCGGTCTACGACGAACTCCCCGAGGTCCTCGCCCGCCTCGGGATCCCGAAGGTCCAGGGCGTGCTGTTCGACCTCGGCGTCTCCTCCATGCAACTGGACGAGGCCGACCGCGGGTTCGCCTACGCCCAGGACGCGCCGCTCGACATGCGCATGGACCAGTCCACCGGCATGGGCGCCGCCGAGGTGCTCAACACCTACCCGCCCGGCGAGCTGGTCCGGATCCTGCGCGCGTACGGCGAGGAGAAGCAGGCCAAGCGGATCGTCTCCGCCGTCGTTCGCGAGCGCGAGAAGGAGCCGTTCAGCAACAGCGCCCGGCTCGTCGAGCTGATCCGCGACGCGCTGCCGCAGGCCGCCAAGCGCACCGGCGGCAACCCCGCCAAGCGGACCTTCCAGGCGCTGCGCATCGAGGTCAACGGCGAGCTGAGCGTCCTGGAGCGGGCCATCCCGGCCGCCGTCCAGTGCCTCGCCGTCGGTGGCCGCATCGCGGTGCTGTCGTACCACTCGCTGGAGGACCGGCTGGTCAAGCAGGTCTTCGCGGCCGGCGCGGCCAACACCGCGCCCCCCGGACTGCCCGTCGTCCCCGAGCGCTACCAGCCCCGGCTGAAGCAGCTCACCCGGGGCGCCGAACTGCCCACCGAGGAGGAGGTCGCCGAGAACCGGCGCGCCGCCCCCGCCCGGCTGCGCGGCGCCCAGCGCATCCGCGAGGAGGAGCGATGAGCACCGGGACCCGGCGTCGCCCGAAGGACAGCAGCCCGGCGCCGGGCGCCAGGGGAGCCCTGCGGTGAGCGAACCGGCCGCACCGCTGAAGGGGCGGGCCGCGCGGCTCGCCCGGCTGATGCCGTCCACCGGGCCCAGCACCGCGGCCCGCACCCCCTTCGTCCTGCTGGTCGTCCTGCTCCTGGGCGGCGGACTCATCACCCTGCTCCTGCTGAACTCGGCCCTCAACGAAGGATCGTTCAGGCTCAGCGAGCTGAAGCGGGAGACCACCGAGCTCACCGACGAGCAGCAGGCCCTCCAGCGCGACGTCGACGGCCGCTCCCAGCCCGACGCCCTGGAACGCCGCGCCCGGGAGCTGGGCATGGTCCCCGGCGGCAGCCCCGCCTTCCTGAACCCCGACGGCACGGTCCGCGGCAAGCCGACGAAGGCGACCGCCCCGCCGCCGAGCCCGAGCCCGAGTCCGAGCCCCAGTGCCTCGGCCGACGCCGCACCCGACCCCGAAGCCCCGGCGGCCGGCCCCTCGGCCTCCGGCGCATCGGCCGGCCCCTCCGGCTCCGCGTCGCCCTCCGGGTCCTCACCCGCGACCGAGTCCGACCCCGCAGCCGCCCCCGCGGCGGAGAACAGCCCGCCCCCGACGAGCCCCGGCAGGTGACGCAGTGCCGCCCAAGGATCCGCCGCGCCGCCGCGTACCCGGTCCGGCCCGCCCCCGTAACGGAGGATCCGGATCCGGTCGCTCGGGCGCGCGCCCACCGGCCCGCCGCCCCCGGCCCGCGGCAGCCGGCACCACCCGGCGCGGACGCGCACCGCGCTCTCTGCGCCTGGGCAGTCCGCGCCCCCGGCTCCGGCTCGTCAGCCTCGGGCTGACCCTGGTCATGCTGGCTTTCGTGGCCCGCCTGCTCCAGGTCCAGGCCGTCGACGCCAGCGCGTACGCGGCCAAGGCCGAGAAGAACCGCTACCTGGAGTACACGGTCGCCGCCGAGCGCGGCGAGATCACCGACCGCAAGGGTGTCGCCCTCGCCACCAGCGTGGACGCGCACAACATCACGGCCGACCCCAAGCTCTTCTTGCCCGAGGAGAGCAAAGCGCCCGACGCGCCCCAGCAGGCCGCCGCCCTGCTCGCCCCGATCCTCGGCAAGGACGTCGACGAGCTCGTCGAGAAGCTCTCGAAGCCCAAGTCCCGCTACACCGTCCTCGCCTACCGGCAGACCCCCCAGGTCTGGAAGCAGATCAAGGACCTCAAGGCCGTCTTCGCCGAGAAGGCGTCCGAGGACAAGCTGAAGGGCGGCCCCGGAGCCAACGTCCTGGCCGGCGTCCTCCAGGAGCCGACGACCAGGCGCGTCTATCCCAACGGGGACCTCGCCGCCGGAATACTGGGCTTCGTCAGCGCCGACGGCAAGGGCGGCGGCGGCCTCGAATCGCAGCTGAACAAGGAACTCGCGGGCGAGGACGGCAAGATCCGCTACGCCCAGGCGGGCGGCCGGCGGGTCCCCACCGCGGGCAGCAGCGAGATCCCGGCCGTGCCCGGCTCCGACATCGAGCTGACCATCGACCGCGACATCCAGTGGGCCGCGCAGAAGGCCATCAGCGACCAGGTCGCGAAGTCCAAGGCCGACCGGGGCTACGTCATCGTGCAGAACACGAAGACCGGCGAGCTGCTGGCCATGGCCAACTCACCCGGCTACGACCCCAACGACCTCTCCGAGGCCACCTCCGCCTCGCTCGGCAACGCGGCCCTCCAGGACGTGTACGAGCCCGGCTCCACCAGCAAGGTCATGTCGATCGCCGCCGTGCTGGAGGAGGGGGCCGCCACCCCCGGCACCCATGTCACCGTCCCCAACCGGCTGCACCGGGGCGACCGCCTCTTCAAGGACGACGTCGACCACCCCACCTGGTATCTCACGCTCAACGGGGTGCTCGCCAAGTCCAGCAACATCGGCACCATCCTGGCGACCGGTCAGCTCGGCAAGACCCAGGCGGAGTCGAACAAGGTCCTCTACGACTACCTGCGGAAGTTCGGCCTCGGCAAGAAGACCGGGCTCGGCTACCCCGGCGAGTCGCCCGGCCTGCTGGCCCACCCGAAGAACTGGTCGACCTCGCAGCAGTACACGATCCCCTTCGGCCAGGGCCTCTCCCTCAACGCCGTCCAGGCCGCCTCGGTCTACTCCACCATCGCCAACGGAGGCGTACGGGTCGCCCCCACCCTCGTCCGCGGCACCAAGGGCTCCGACGGCCGCTTCTCCCCGGTCGAGGCCCCCGAGGAGAACCGGGTCGTCAGCCCGAAGACCGCCAAGACCCTGGCGACCATGCTGGAGTCCGTCGTCGACGACAGCGAAGGCACCGGCACCAAGGCCGCCATCCCCGGCTACCGGGTCGCGGGCAAGACCGGAACCGCCAACCGGGTCGACCCCGTGCGCGGCGTCTACAAGGGCTACACCGCCTCCTTCGCGGGCTTCGCCCCCGCCGACAACCCGCAGGTCACGGTCTACTGCGCGATCCAGAACCCCACCAAGGGCAGCTACTTCGGCGGCCAGATCTGCGGCCCGATCTACAAGCAGGTCATGGAGTTCGCGCTCAAGACGCTCCAGACCCCACCGTCCGGCAGCAAGCCGCCCCGGCTGCCGGTGTCCTTCAAGCCCGGCGAGTGAACACGGGGATGCGCGAGCATCTCCTCCAAGGGAACCCTCAGTGACAACGATCACCCCCGACCCCGGGAACCGGAACGAGAACCGCCGGAACCAGGGTCCCTCGCTTCGCGAGAGCCCGCACCGGCCCGGTACGCTCACCGCCGTGCCCCACGCTGATCAGTCCCAAACCTCTCAGAAGGACGCGCCTGTGACCTACCCGGGAGCGCCCCGACCGGACCGGCTCCGGCCCACCCCTCTCGGCGAGCTGGCCGACCGGCTCGGCGTCGAAACCGCCGGGAGCGGTGACGTCACCGGCATCACGCACGACTCGCGGGCCGTGCGGCCGGGCGACGTGTACGCGGCCCTGCCCGGCGCCCGCCTCCACGGCGCCGACTTCGCGGCCCAGGCCGCGGGCCTCGGAGCCGTCGCTGTCCTCACCGACCCCACCGGCGCCGAACGCGCCGCCGCCACCGGCCTGCCGGTCCTGGTCACCGAGGACCCGCGCGCCGTGATGGGCGAGCTGGCCGCCGACATCTACGGGCGGCCCGGCATCGGCCTGCTCCAGATCGGCATCACCGGAACCTCCGGCAAGACCACCACCGCGTACCTCGTGGAGGGCGGACTGCGCGCCGCCGGACGCCCGACCGGGCTGATCGGCACCGTCGAGATGCGGATCGGCGACGAGCGCATCAAGTCCGAGCGCACCACCCCCGAAGCCACCGACCTCCAGGCCCTGTTCGCCGTCATGCGCGAACGCGGTGTCGAGGCCGTCGCGATGGAGGTCTCCAGCCACGCCCTGGTGCTCGGCCGGGTGGACGGCTGCGTCTTCGACGTCGCCGTCTTCAACAACCTCAGCCCGGAGCACATGGAGTTCCACTCCGGCATGGAGGACTACTTCCAGGCCAAGGCCCAGCTCTTCACCCCCGAGCGCAGCCACCGCGGCGTGGTCAACTTCGACGACGAGTACGGCCGCAGGCTCATCGCCGAGTCGGGCGTCCCGGTCACCACCTTCTCCGCCGAGGGCCACCCGGACGCCGACTGGCACGCCGAGGACGTCGAGGTCGGCCCGCAGGACAGCACCTTCACCGCCGTCGGTCCCAAGGGCGAGCGGATCACCGCCCGCGCCCCGCTGCCCGGCCCGTTCAACGTCGCCAACACCCTCGCCGCGATCGTCACGCTGGCCGTCGCGGGCGTCGACCCGCAGATCGCCGCCGACGGCGTCGCCGCCGTCCCCGGGGTCCCCGGCCGGCTGGAGCGGGTGGACGCCGGACAGCCCTATCTCGCCGTCGTCGACTACGCGCACAAGACCGACGCCGTCGAGTCCGTACTGCGCTCCCTGCGCAAGGTCACCGAGGGCCAGGTGCACATCGTCCTCGGCTGCGGCGGCGACCGCGACACCACCAAACGCGGCCCGATGGGGGCCGCGGCGGCCCGCCTCGCCGACACCGCCGTACTGACCTCCGACAACCCCCGCTCCGAGGACCCCCTCGCGATCCTCGCCGCGATGCTCTCCGGCGCGGCCGAAGTCCCCGTCCACGAACGCGGCGACGTGCTGGTCGACGCCGACCGGGCCTCCGCCATCGCCGCCGCCGTCGCCCGCGCCGAACCGGGCGACACCGTCCTCGTCGCGGGCAAGGGACACGAACAGGGCCAGGACATCCACGGAGTGGTACGCGCCTTCGACGACCGCAAGGTCCTGCACGCAGCCATCGAGCGGTCCCTGGCGCACCCCGGCGCCGACCGTGCCCCTCACCACGAGAACAACAGTCAGGGATGACCAAGTGATCACCCTTTCCCTCGCCGAGATCGCCGAAATCGTCGGCGGGCAGACGCACGACATACCGGATCCGGCAGTCACCGTGACCGGACCCGTCGTCATCGACTCCCGGGAGGTCGCGCCCGGCAGCCTGTTCGCCGCGTTCGCCGGCGAACGGGTCGACGGCCACGACTACGCCCGGCGCGCCGTCGAGGCGGGCGCGGCAGCCGTCCTGGCGGCCCGTCCCGTCGGCGTTCCGGCGATCGTCGTGGACGACGTCGTCGGCGCGCTCGGAGCCCTCGCCCGGGCCGCCGTGGAACGCCTCGGCACCAGCGTCGTCGCCCTCACCGGCTCCGCGGGCAAGACGTCCACCAAGGACCTGATCGCGCAGCTCCTCCAGCGCCACGGCCCGACCGTCTGGACACCCGGGTCCCTCAACAACGAGATCGGGCTCCCGCTCACCGCCCTGACCGCCACCGCCGAGACCGAGCACCTGGTCCTGGAGATGGGCGCCCGCGGCATCGGCCACATCCGCTACCTCACCGAGCTCACCCCGCCGCGGATCGGCCTGGTCCTCAACGTCGGCTCCGCGCACCTCGGCGAGTTCGGCAGCCGGGAGGCCATCGCCCAGGCGAAGGGCGAGATGGTCGAGGGCCTCCCCGAGGACGGCTGTGCCGTGCTCAACGCGGATGACCCCCTCGTCCGTGCCATGGCCTCGCGCACCAAGGCCCGCGTCCTGCTCTTCGGCGAAGCCCCCGAAGCGGACGTACGGGGCGAGAAGGTCCGGATGACCCCCGACGGGCGGCCCGCCTTCGAGCTCCACACACCCACCGGGTGCAGCGACGTGACCATGCGCCTGTACGGTGAGCACCACGTGTCGAACGCGCTCGCCGCGGCCGCCGTCGCCCATGAGTTGGGCATGTCCGTGACCGAGATCGCCGATGCGCTCTCGGAGGCGGGCACCCTCTCCCGCTGGCGCATGGAGGTCACCGAGCGCGGGGACGGTGTGACGGTCGTCAACGACGCCTACAACGCGAACCCCGAATCCATGAGAGCCGCACTGCGTGCGCTGGCTGCCATGGGCCAGGCCCGGCAGGGCGACGGGGGGCGCACCTGGGCGGTGCTCGGTCAGATGGCCGAGCTCGGTGACGCGTCGCTCGCCGAGCACGACGCGGTCGGACGGCTCGCCGTCCGGCTCAACGTCAGCAAGCTCGTCGCTGTCGGGGGGAGAGAAGCCTCCTGGCTGCAACTGGGCGCATATAACGAGGGTTCGTGGGGTGAGGAGTCGGTGCACGTGTCCGACGCACAGGCGGCCGTCGACCTGTTGCGCAGTGAACTGCGCCCGGGAGACGTCGTGCTGGTGAAGGCGTCCCGGTCGGTCGGCCTGGAGAAGGTCGCCCAGGCACTGCTGGAGAACGCGACCGAGGGCGAGGTCGCCGGCCGATGAGGCAGATCCTCTTCGCGGGGGCCATCGGGCTCTTCCTGACCCTGGTCGGTACCCCGCTGCTGATCAAGCTGCTGGCCCGCAAGGGCTACGGGCAGTTCATCCGGGACGACGGCCCGCGCACCCACGGCAGCAAGAAGGGCACGCCCACGATGGGCGGCATCGCCTTCATCCTGGCGACGATCATCGCGTACCTCCTCGCGAAGGTCATCACGGGCGAGGACATCCGCTACTCCGGCGTCCTCGTGCTCTTCCTCATGGCGGGCATGGGCCTCGTCGGCTTCCTCGACGACTACATCAAGATCGTCAAGCAGCGCTCGCTCGGTCTGCGGGCCAAGGCGAAGATGGCCGGACAGCTGATCGTCGGCATCGCCTTCGCGGTGCTGTCGCTCCAGTTCCCCAACTCCATGAACTACACCCCGGCCTCCACCCGGCTCTCGTTCGTCGAGGACTTCGGCTGGTCGATCGGCCCGGTGCTGTTCTGCGTCTGGGCGCTGTTCATGATCCTGGCCATGTCCAACGGCGTGAACCTCACCGACGGCCTCGACGGACTGGCCACCGGCGCCTCGGTGATGGTCTTCGGCGCCTACACCTTCATCGGCCTCTGGCAGTTCCAGGAGTCCTGCGCCAACGCGGACAACCTGACCAACCCCAGCGCCTGTTTCGAGGTACGCGACCCGCTCGACCTTGCCGTCGTCGCCGCGGCCCTGATGGGCGCCTGCTTCGGCTTCCTGTGGTGGAACACCTCGCCCGCCAAGATCTTCATGGGCGACACCGGCTCGCTCGCCCTCGGCGGCGCCCTCGCGGGCCTCGCGATCCTGTCCCGCACCGAGTTCCTGCTCGCCATCCTCGGCGGCCTCTTCGTGATGATCACCATGTCCGTGGTCATCCAGGTCGGCTCGTTCAAGATGACCGGCAAGCGGGTCTTCCGGATGGCGCCGCTCCAGCACCACTTCGAACTCAAGGGGTGGTCCGAAGTCCTGGTGGTGGTCCGCTTCTGGATCATCCAGGGCATGTGCGTGATCGTCGGACTCGGCCTCTTCTACGCGGGATGGGCAGCCAAGAAGTGAGCACCGTGGACTGGCAGGGCAAGCACGTCACCGTCGCCGGGCTCGGCGTCAGCGGAATCCCCGCGGCCCGCGCCCTGCACGAGCGCGGCGCGCTCGTCACCGTCGTCAACGACGGCGACGACGAACGCGCCCGCGCGCAGGCGGCCGAACTGGAGGCGCTCGGCATCACCGTGCGCCTCGGCAACGGCGCGACCCTGCCGCCGTCCACGGAACTCGTCGTCACCGCCCCCGGCTGGCAGCCGGACAAGCCGCTCTTCCTGGCTGCCGCCGAGGCGGGCGTCCCGGTCTGGGGCGACGTCGAACTGGCCTGGCGACTGCGCGGCGACAACGGCAGGAAGGCCGCGCCCTGGCTCGCGGTCACCGGCACCAACGGCAAGACCACCACCGTGCGGATGCTGGCCTCGATCCTGGAGGCGGCGGGCCTGCGCACCGCGGCCGTCGGCAACATCGGCGTATCGCTGCTGGACGCCGTGCTCGGCGAGACGGAGTACGACGTCCTCGCCGTCGAACTCTCCAGCTACCAGCTGCACTGGGCGCCCTCCCTGCGCGCCCACTCCGCGGCCGTCCTCAACCTGGCTCCCGACCACCTCGACTGGCACGGCTCGATGGAGGCGTACGCCGCCGACAAGGGCCGCGTCTACGAGGGCAACACGGTGGCCTGCGTCTACAACGTCGCCGACCCGGCCACCGAGGACCTGGTCCGCGAGGCCGATGTCGAGGAGGGCTGCCGCGCCATCGGCTTCACCCTCGGCGCCCCCGGCCCCTCGCAGCTCGGCGTGGTCGACGGCATCCTCGTCGACCGGGCGTTCGTCGCCAACCGCCAGAAGCAGGCCCAGGAGCTGGCCGAGGTCTCCGACGTCAACCCGCCGGCCCCGCACAACATCGCCAACGCCCTCGCGGCCGCCGCGCTGGCCCGCGCCTTCGGCGTGGAGCCGACCGCCGTCCGCGACGGGCTGCGCGCCTTCCGGCCGGACGCCCACCGCATCGAACACGTCGCGGACATCGACGAGGTCGCCTACGTCGACGACTCCAAGGCCACCAACACCCACGCCACCGAGGCCTCCCTGGCCGCCTACGACTCCATCGTCTGGATCGCGGGCGGACTGGCCAAGGGCGCCACCTTCGACGAGCTGGTCACCGGCGCGGCGAAGCGGCTGCGCGGGGTCGTGCTGATCGGCGCCGACCGCGCCCTGATCCACGAAGCCCTGACGCGACACGCCCCGGAAGTCCCGGTGGTCGACCTCGACCGGACCGACACTGGGGCGATGTCCGAAGCGGTCGCACGGGCGGCCGAGCTCGCCCGGCCGGGCGATACGGTACTGCTGGCCCCGGCCTGTGCCTCGATGGACATGTTCACCAACTACAACAAGCGGGGCGATGCGTTCGCGGACGCGGTCCGCGCACGCGCCGACGAGAGCGCCTGACCGACCGGGCCTCCGCGCCCGGGGTCACGGGCCCCGGGCACGAGCAGTGGAGGGGACAGCGACAATGCCGGCCGACGAGAGATTCGCCGTACGGCGGGAGAGCGCACGGGCCTCGCGGCCCCGCCCCCTCGCGGTGGGGCCCGCACCCGCCGACGTCCCCCTGCCCCCCGGACTCGCTCTGCGCGGACGGCTCGCCACCGGCGCCCGGCGCCCCGAGGCCCCCCGCGGCTCCGGACGCGGTGGCTCGGGCTCCCGTACCCCGCGCACCGGACGCGGCGGCGGACCGCGCCGGACCTACGAGCGGGCACGGCGGGCCTGGGACCGCCCCCTGACCGCCTACTACGTGATCCTCGGCTCCAGCCTCCTGATCACCGTGCTGGGCCTGGTGATGGTCTACTCCGCCTCGATGATCAAGGCGCTGGACATCAGCAAGCCCGCGACCTACTTCTTCGGCAAGCAGTTCCTCGCCGCCGTCATCGGCGGCGGGCTGATGCTGATCGCCGCCCGGATGCCGGTGAAGCTCCACCGGGGGCTGGCCTACCCGATGCTGATGGTCACCGTCTTCCTGATGGTCCTGGTCCAGGTGCCGGGGATAGGGATGTCGGTCAACGGCAACCAGAACTGGCTCTATCTGGGCGGCCCGTTCCAGCTCCAGCCCAGCGAGTTCGGCAAGCTGGCCCTCATCCTGTGGGGCGCGGACCTGCTGGCCCGCAAGCAGGACAAGCGGTTGCTGACGCAGTGGAAGCACATGCTCGTGCCGCTGGTGCCGGTCGCCTTCATGCTGCTCGGACTGATCATGCTCGGCGGCGACATGGGAACCGCGATCATTCTCACGGCGATCCTGTTCGGTCTGCTCTGGCTGGCCGGCGCCCCCACCCGGCTGTTCGCCGGGGTGCTCGGTTTCGCCGCCGTCCTCGCGTTCCTGCTGATCTGGACCAGCCCCAACCGGATGTCCAGGCTCTCCTGCATGGGCATCATCGGCGAGCCCGACCCGGAGGACGGCTGCTGGCAGGCCGCCCACGGAATCTACGCTCTGGCCTCCGGCGGATGGTTCGGTTCCGGGCTCGGTGCGAGTGTGGAAAAATGGGGCCAACTCCCGGAACCGCACACCGACTTCATCTTCGCGATCACCGGTGAGGAACTGGGTCTGGCGGGGACGCTGTCCGTGCTCGCCCTGTTCGCGGCTCTAGGCTATGCGGGTATCCGCGTGGCCGGACGCACGGAGGACCCCTTCGTGAGGTATGCCGCGGGAGGCGTGACCACGTGGATCACGGCCCAGGCCGTGATCAACATCGGTGCGGTGCTCGGCCTGTTGCCGATCGCCGGGGTCCCGCTCCCGCTGTTCTCCTACGGGGGATCGGCCCTGCTGCCGACGATGTTCGCGGTCGGGCTGATGATCGCCTTCGCACGGGAGGACCCCGCGGCGAAGGCGGCCCTGGCCATGCGGAGGCCCCGGGTGAGATGGAAGACGATGAGACGGCGCGTCAAGAAGCGTTCGTCCGGAGAGCGGTGAATTTCGGTGCATGTCGTACTCGCCGGCGGGGGGACCGCCGGACACATCGAGCCCGCGCTTGCCCTCGCAGACGCCCTGCGCAGGCAGGACCCGACCGTGGGAATCACTGCCCTCGGCACGGAACGCGGCCTGGAGACCAGGCTCGTACCCGAGCGGGGGTACGAGCTGGCGCTCATCCCCGCGGTCCCGCTGCCCCGTAAGCCCACGCCCGAACTGATCACCGTACCGGGCCGGCTGCGCGGCACCATCAAGGCCGCCGAGCAGATCCTGGAGCGCACCAAGGCGGACTGCGTGGTCGGCTTCGGCGGCTACGTCGCCCTGCCCGGCTACCTGGCCGCCAAGCGGGCCGGCGTGCCGATCGTGGTGCACGAGGCCAACGCCCGGCCGGGCCTGGCCAACAAGATCGGCTCGCGGTACGCCCACGGGGTCGCCGTCTCCACCCCGGACAGCAAGCTGCGCGGGGCCCGCTACATCGGCATCCCGCTGCGCCGCACCATCGCCACCCTGGACCGCGCCCGGGTCCGCCCGGAGGCCCGCGCCTCCTTCGGCCTGGACCCCAACCTGCCCACGCTGCTGGTCTCCGGCGGCTCCCAGGGCGCGCGCCACCTCAACGAGGTCGTGCAGCGGGTCGCGCCGCTGCTCCAGCGCTCGGGGATCCAGATCCTCCATGTGGTCGGCCCGAAGAACGAATTGCCGCGCATCGACAACATGCCCGGGATGCCGCCCTACATCCCGGTACCGTACGTGGACCGGATGGACCTCGCGTACGCCGCGGCCGACATGATGCTCTGCCGCGCGGGCGCGATGACCGTCGCCGAACTCTCCGCCGTCGGGCTCCCCGCCGCCTACGTCCCGCTGCCCATCGGCAACGGCGAACAGCGGCTCAACGCCCAGCCGGTGGTCAACGCCGGCGGCGGCCTGCTGGTGGACGACGCGGCGCTCACCCCGGAATGGGTGCAGGGCAACGTCCTGCCGGTGCTGTCCGACCCCCACCGGCTGTACGAAATGTCCCGCGCCGCGGCCGAGTTCGGCCGGCGCGACGCCGACGACCTGCTCGTCGGCATGGTGTACGAAGCGATTGCCGCGCGCCGCTAGGCGTACGGCGCGATGCGGTGCGGACCCGGGGCGGGCGCCCCGGGTCCGGCGAAGGAGCGAGCGTGGCCGGACCGACGACCGCCCAGCGCGGCGCACCCGGGCGGGCGGACACCGCCGCCCGCCCGCCGCACATCGGCCGCGAGGGGCCCCGGATCAGCCGCCGCACCCTGCTGATCCTGATCGGCGTCGCGGTCGCCCTGCTCGCCGCGTTCGCGATCTGGGTGCTCTACGGCTCCTCCTGGCTCCGCGTCGAGAAGGTCAGCACGAGCGGCGTCGAGGTGCTGACCCGCGAGGAGGTGGAAGCGGTTGCCGCCACACCGATCGGAGCCCCGCTGGTCTCGGTGGACACCGATGCCATGGAGCGCCGGTTGCGCCAGAAGTTGCCTCGTATCGACACGGTTGATGTCGTTCGGTCCTGGCCGCACGGCATCAGCCTTAAAGTGACGGAACGAAAGCCGGTCCTTCTGGTCGAAAAGGGCGGGAAGTTCGTGGAAGTGGACGCCGAGGGCGTGCGCTTCGCCACCGTGGACAAGGCGCCGAAGGGCGTGCCCCTGCTGGAGCTGAAGCCCGAACCGTCCGCGAGCCTGCGCCGCTTCGGCGATGACCGTCTGTTGCGGGAAGCGGTCCGGGTCGCCGGCGACCTTCCGGCGGGTGTCGCCGAGGAGGTCGAGGTCGTCCTGGTGTCCTCGTACGACGCGATCACCCTGCGGCTCACCCGGGACCGTGAGGTGACCTGGGGCAGCGGCGAGGACGGCCCGGTGAAGGCACGCGTCCTCGCCGCACTCATGAAGGCCGCCCCCAAAGCGGGACAGTTCGACGTAAGCGCTCCCACCGCCCCGGCGGTATCGGCGAGTTGACGGGCATTTGTGCTGGCCAGCACCCTGGTTGGTCAGCGCTACGGGTGATCACATAGGGTGAAAAGAAAAACGGGAGGTTCGGCGTGTTCGTTGAACGTGCGCCACTTGTCGACTTAGTGTCCTGTTCGGAAGAGTCCAGGAAGCAGACACACGGATAACCCTAAACTTGAACGTTAGGGTTTGGGTCGGCGTTCGGACCGTCCCCATCGACATCAGTCGTCGCCGCGGGTCCACCGCAGAGCGACGACACGTAACTCGAGGCGAGAGGCCTTCGACGTGGCAGCACCGCAGAACTACCTCGCAGTCATCAAGGTCATCGGTGTCGGCGGCGGTGGTGTCAATGCCATCAACCGAATGATCGAGGTCGGTCTCAAGGGCGTCGAGTTCATCGCGATCAACACGGACGCACAAGCCCTGTTGATGAGCGACGCCGACGTCAAGCTCGACGTCGGCCGCGAACTCACCCGGGGCCTCGGCGCCGGGGCGAACCCGGCCGTCGGTCGTAAGGCGGCAGAGGACCACCGTGAGGAGATCGAGGAGGTCCTCAAGGGGGCCGACATGGTCTTCGTCACCGCCGGAGAAGGCGGCGGCACCGGCACCGGCGGCGCACCCGTCGTCGCCAACATCGCGCGCTCGCTCGGCGCCCTGACGATCGGCGTGGTCACCCGCCCGTTCACCTTCGAGGGCCGGCGACGCGCGAACCAGGCGGAGGACGGCATCGCCGAACTCCGCGAAGAGGTCGACACCCTCATCGTCATTCCCAACGACCGCCTGCTGTCCATCTCGGACCGTCAGGTCAGCGTGCTCGACGCGTTCAAGTCGGCCGACCAGGTGCTGCTCTCGGGTGTCCAGGGCATCACCGACCTCATCACCACCCCCGGACTGATCAACCTCGACTTCGCCGACGTCAAGTCGGTCATGTCCGAGGCCGGTTCGGCGCTCATGGGCATCGGCTCGGCGCGCGGCGACGACCGCGCGGTGGCGGCCGCTGAGATGGCGATCTCCTCGCCCCTCCTGGAAGCCTCCATCGACGGCGCCCGCGGGGTCCTGCTCTCCATCTCCGGCGGCAGCGACCTCGGTCTCTTCGAGATCAACGAGGCCGCTCAGCTGGTGAGCGAGGCGGCGCACCCCGAGGCCAACATCATCTTCGGCGCCGTCATCGACGACGCCCTGGGCGACGAGGTGCGGGTCACCGTGATCGCCGCGGGCTTCGACGGCGGACAGCCGCCGGCCCGCCGGGAGAACGTCCTCGGCGCGAACAGCAACAAGCGCGAGGAGCCGGCCACCCCGGCCAGGTCCTCCGCCGAGCCCGCCCGCCCGACGGGCGGACTCGGTTCGGTACCCCCGCGCGAGGAGAGCCCGGCCCCGGCCGAGCCCGCCCCCGCGTCGGCTTCGAGCGAGAGCGCGCTTCCGCCCGTCTCTCCGCCGCACGTCCCGCCGGCCCGTCCCTACCAGGACACTCAGGCCGAAGAGCTGGACGTACCGGACTTCTTGAAGTGATAGATCAGCACCGGGCGGAACCCGTCACGGGCAGCGCTCACTTCGCCTTCACCGACCGGTGGGGCGGAGTGAGCGCCGCTCCGTACGGTGAGCTCAACCTCGGCGGCGCGGTCGGTGACGACCCCGCCGCCGTCGGCGCGAACCGGGAGCGTGCCGCCCGCGACCTCGGCATCGATCCGGCGCTCGTCGTCTGGATGAACCAGGTGCACGGCCGGGACGTCGCGGTGGTGGACGGACCCTGGGGTGCGGACGCGGAGATTCCGGCCGTGGACGCGGTGGTGACCGCCCGGCGCGGGCTGCCGCTCGCGGTCCTCACCGCCGACTGCACCCCTGTCCTTCTCGCCGACCCGGTCGCCGGCGTCGTCGGGGCGGCGCACGCCGGGCGGCCGGGACTGGTCGCCGGAGTCGTGCCCGCGGTGGTCGAGGCCATGATCGCGCTCGGCGCACACCCGTCCCGGATCACCGCGCACACCGGACCGGCCGTCTGCGGACGGTGCTACGAGGTGCCGGAAGCGATGCGCGCCGAGGTCGCCGAGGCCGTCCCCGGCACCAGGTCCGAGACCAGCTGGGGTACCCCGGCGGTGGACGTCACCGGCGGAGTCCACGCCCAGCTCGCCGCCCTCGGCGTGACGGACCGGCACTCCTCGCCGTACTGCACCCTGGAATCGGGCGACCACTTCTCGTACCGCCGCGACCGCGTCACCGGGCGGCTCGCCGGATATGTCTGGTTGGACTGATAGGGCATGACGGACCGTAAAGCTCAACTCGCGGCGAATCTGGCACACGTGGAGGAAAGGATCGTCTCCTCCTGTGCGGCCGCAGGTCGCAAGCGGGAAGAAGTGACCCTGATCGTGGTCACCAAGACCTACCCCGCGAGCGACGTGCGGATCCTGCATGACCTCGGCGTCCGTCATGTCGCCGAGAATCGCGACCAGGACGCGGCCCCCAAAGCCGCCGCTTGCGCTGATCTTTCGCTGACCTGGCACTTCGTCGGACAATTGCAGACGAACAAGGTGCGTTCCGTGACCAGTTATGCCGATGTGGTGCAGTCGGTGGACCGCGCCAAGCTGGTCACCGCTCTCTCCGCCGCCGTGGTGCGCGGGGAGCGCGAACTCGGCTGCCTGATCCAGGTCGCCCTGGACGCGGAGAGCGGTGAGCGCGGTGAGCGCGGCGGTGTCGCGCCCGACGGGGTCGAGGAGTTGGCGGCCGCGATCGGCGCGGCTCCCGGACTCCGGCTCGACGGACTGATGACCGTGGCGCCGCTGGCCGGGGAGTACGCCGGCCGGCAACGGGCCGCGTTCGACCGGCTGATGGAAATCTCATCCCGCCTGCGCGCCGGTCATCCGGCTGCGAACATGGTCTCCGCAGGTATGAGCGGGGACCTGGAGGACGCGGTGGCGGCCGGAGCGACACATGTACGCGTCGGTACGGCGGTACTCGGAGTCCGACCCCGGCTCGGGTAACGTCGCGAAGCAAGTCGGACCACAGCAGAAAATATGGTCATTCCCACTCACGGTGGGTGGACCACAGTGGATCGCGGGCACTTGGTGACGAATGCCGATCCACCACAGAGCGGAGGACTCGGAGCATGGCCGGCGCGATGCGCAAGATGGCGGTCTACCTCGGCCTCGTGGAGGACGATGGGTACGACGGTCCGGGGTTCGACCCCGATGACGAATTCGAACCTGAGCCGGAGCCCGAGCGCGACCGGCGGCGGCATCAGCCCCCGCACCAGGTGGAGCGGGAACGCGAGCGGGATCGTGAACGCGAGCGCGAAAGGGACGAACCGGTACGAGTGGTGCAACCACCCGCCCAGCGCGAGCCGGTTCAGCTCCCCGCGGAAAGCGTGCGACCCGCCCGGATCGCGCCCGTGGCATCCATCACACCTGAACGCCCGAACATGGAGAAGAACGCACCGGTGATCATGCCCAAGGTCGTGTCCGAGCGGGAGCCGTACCGCATCACCACGCTGCACCCCAGGACCTACAACGAGGCCCGTACCATCGGGGAACACTTCCGTGAGGGCACTCCGGTGATCATGAATCTCACGGAGATGGACGATACGGACGCGAAGCGACTTGTCGACTTTGCCGCGGGACTCGTCTTCGGTCTCCATGGCAGCATTGAACGCGTGACGCAGAAGGTGTTCCTGTTGTCGCCTGCTAACGTCGATGTCACGGCGGAGGACAAGGCCCGCATCGCAGAGGGCGGATTCTTCAACCAGAGCTGAGAACACGACACCGGGAACGACCCGGCCGTAAGGCCGGTGCCGGCCGCGAGGCCGGAGCTGACGAGAGCCAGGGGAGAGGGAAGCGCGAGACATGGGCGTCGCACTGGATGTGGTCTATATCGCGCTGATGTGTTTCCTCATCGTGCTGATCTTCCGGCTGGTCATGGACTATGTCTTCCAGTTCGCACGTTCATGGCAACCCGGCAAGGCGATGGTGGTCGTACTTGAGGCCACCTACACTGTCACCGATCCACCGCTCAAGCTTCTGCGGCGGTTCATTCCGCCGCTGCGTCTCGGGGGCGTGGCACTCGACCTGTCCTTCTTCGTTCTGATGATCATCGTCTACATCCTGATCAGCGTTGTGGTCAGGTTGTGAGCGATACGGTCTTGCCGACTGCCGACGACTACGTAGAGGTGAAGAAGAGATGCCGTTGACCCCCGAGGACGTGCGGAACAAGCAGTTCACGACCGTCCGCCTCCGAGAAGGCTATGACGAGGACGAGGTCGATGCCTTTCTCGACGAGGTCGAATCGGAGCTGACCCGTCTGCTCCGTGAGAACGAGGACCTGCGCGCCAAACTGGCCGCTGCGACCCGCGCCGCCGCGCAGAACCAGCAGCAGCAACAGCAGCAGGGTATGCGCAAGCCCCCGGAGCAGCAGGATCGCCCGGGTGCGCCCGTTCCCGCCGCCATATCTGGACCGCCGCAGCAGCAGCAGCCCCCGCAGATGGGTCCGCCCCAGCTGCCCGGTGGCGCGCCGCAGCTGCCCGCAGGTCCCAGCGGTCATGGCCCCCAGGGTGGCCACGGCCCCGGTCCGCAGGGCCCGCACGGCCCCGGCCCGATGCAGGGCGGTCCCATGGGTGGCCCGATGGGCGGCCCCATGGGTCAGCACCCCCAGCAGCAGCAGATGCAGCAGATGCAGCCGCCGCAGATGCAGCAGCAGGGACAGGGCCCCGGTGGCGACAGCGCCGCCCGTGTCCTCTCGCTCGCGCAGCAGACCGCTGACCAGGCGATCGCGGAGGCCCGTTCCGAGGCCAACAAGATCGTCGGCGAGGCGCGCAGCCGTGCCGAGGGCCTGGAGCGCGACGCGCGCGCCAAGGCCGATGCCCTGGAGCGGGACGCGCAGGAGAAGCACCGCGTGGCGATGGGCTCGCTGGAGTCGGCCCGCGCGACGCTGGAGCGCAAGGTCGAGGACCTGCGTGGCTTCGAGCGCGAGTACCGCACGCGGCTGAAGTCCTACCTGGAGAGCCAGCTGCGTCAGCTGGAGACCCAGGCGGACGACTCGCTCGCCCCGCCGCGGACGCCGGCAGCCGCTTCGCTGCCGCCGTCCCCCTCGCTGGCCCCGGCCGGTGCGGGTGCGATGGGTCACTCCATGGGCGGCTCCAACCACGGTGGCCACGGCGGCCAGCAGATGGGTGGCGGCCAGTCGATGGGCGGTGCTCCGTCCTACGGCGGTCAGCAGCAGATGTCGCCCGCGATGACGCAGCCGATGGCGCCGGTGCGGCCGCAGGCGCCGCAGCCGATGCAGCAGGCGCCGTCGCCGATGCGTGGGTTCCTGATCGACGAGGACGACAACTGAGCGGTTCGCGCTCGCTGAGCGCGTAGCCGTCGGCAGGCTGAGGGCCGGGCCCCCGGCTTTACCGGGGCCCGGCCCTTTGTCGTGGGCTCGGCCGTGTTCGCCGGTGCGGGCGGGGCGCCTGCGGCGGGCTGTTCCCCTCCCCGCGCTATAGATAGCCTCGCCGGCGATTGAGGCGCGGGGTCCGGGGGCGGAGCCCCTGAGAGGGTACGCGGAAGGGCCCGCCGGAATCCGTTCCGGCGGGCCCCTCTGGTCCTGCGGGCTACCGCTACTGCTTGCGCAGGCGGAAGTTCAGGGCCAGGCCCTCGTCCTCGAACGTCTCGCCGTACGTCGCGTCCGCCTCGCCCTCCGCGTAGTCCAGGGCGAGCACCTCCTCGGAGATGAGAGGGGCGTGCTCCGTGAGGGCCTCCACCGTCGCGGGGGACGTCGAGGTCCAGCGGACGGCGATGCGGTCCGCCACGTCCAGGCCGCTGTTCTTGCGGGCCTCCTGGATCAGGCGGATCGCGTCACGGGCCAGGCCCGCGCGGCGCAGCTCCGGGGTGATCTCCAGGTCCAGGGCGACCGTCGCGCCCGAGTCCGAGGCCACCGACCAGCCCTCGCGCGGGGTCTCCGTGATGATGACCTCGTCGGGGGAGAGGGTGATCTGCTCGCCCTCCACCTCCACCGACGCCGTGCCCTCGCGCAGGGCGAGGGAGAGCGCCGCCGCGTCCGCGTTCGCCACCGCCTTGGCCACCGCCTGCACGCCCTTGCCGAACCGCTTGCCCAGCGCCCGGAAGTTCGCCTTCGCCGTCGTGTCGACCAGGGAGCCGCCCACCTCGGAGAGCGAGGCCAGGGACGAGACGTTCAGCTCTTCCGTGATCTGGGCGCGCAGGTCGGGGGAGAGGGACTCGAAGCCGCTCGCCGCCACCAGCGCGCGCGACAGCGGCTGGCGCGTCTTCACGCCCGACTCGGCGCGCGTCGCCCGGCCCAGCTCCACCAGGCGGCGCACCAGCGCCATCCGGGTCGAGAGGGCCGGGTCGATCGCCGTCAGGTCCGGCTTCGGCCAGGTGGAGAGGTGGACCGACTCCGGGGCGTCCGGCGTCACCGGAACGATCAGGTCCTGCCAGACCCGCTCCGTGATGAACGGGACCAGCGGAGCCATCAGCCGCGTCACCGTCTCGACCACCTCGTGCAGCGTGCGCAGCGCCGCCTTGTCGCCCTGCCAGAAGCGGCGGCGCGAGCGGCGTACGTACCAGTTGGAGAGGTCGTCCACGAACGCCGAGAGCAGCTTGCCGGCGCGCTGGGTGTCGTAGCTCTCCATGGCCACCGTCATCTGGTCCACGAGCGCGTTGAGTTCGCTCAGCAGCCAGCGGTCCAGGACCGTGCGGTCGGCCGGTGCCGGGTCGGCCTCGGAGGGGGCCCAGGACGAGGTGCGCGCGTAGAGGGCCTGGAAGGCGACCGTGTTCCAGTAGGTGAGGAGCGTCTTGCGGACGACCTCCTGGATCGTGCCGTGGCCCACGCGCCGCGCCGCCCACGGGGAGCCGCCCGCCGCCATGAACCACCGCACCGCGTCCGCCCCGTGCTGGTCCATCAGCGGGATCGGCTGGAGGATGTTGCCCAGGTGCTTGGACATCTTGCGGCCGTCCTCGGCGAGGATGTGGCCCAGGCAGACCACGTTCTCGTAGGACGACTTGTCGAAGACCAGGGTGCCGACCGCCATCATCGTGTAGAACCAGCCGCGGGTCTGGTCGATGGCCTCCGAGATGAACTGCGCCGGGTAGCGGCTCTCGAAGATCTCCTTGTTCTTGTACGGGTAGCCCCACTGCGCGAACGGCATGGAACCCGAGTCGTACCAGGCGTCGATGACCTCCGGGACGCGGTACGCCTCCAGTTGGCAGCTCTCGTGCGTGCAGGTGAAGGTGATCTCGTCGATGAAGGGGCGGTGGGGGTCGAGCGACGACTGGTCGGCGCCGGTCAGTCCGGTCAGCTCCGCTCGCGAGCCCACGCAGGTCAGGTGGTCGTCCTCGCAGCGCCAGATCGGCAGCGGCGTGCCCCAGTAGCGGTTACGGGACAGCGCCCAGTCGACGTTGTTGTTCAGCCAGTCGCCGAAGCGGCCGTTCTTGACCGACTCCGGGAACCAGTTGGTCTTCTCGTTCTCCTGGAGGAGCCTGTCCTTGATCGCGGTCGTACGGATGTACCAGGACGGCTGCGCGTAGTAGAGCAGCGCCGTGTGGCAGCGCCAGCAGTGCGGGTAGCTGTGCTCGTACGGGACATGGCGGAAGAGCTTGCCGCGCGCGTCCAGGTCCGCGGTGAGCGTCTCGTCGGCCTTCTTGAAGAAGACGCCGCCGATCAGGGGCAGATTCTCTTCGAACGTGCCGTCCGGGCGGACCGGGTTGACCACCGGGAGGCCGTACGCACGGCAGACCGCGAGGTCGTCGGCGCCGAACGCCGGGGACTGGTGGACCAGACCCGTACCGTCCTCGGTCGTCACGTACTCGGCGTTCACCACGTAGTGGGCTTCCGCCGGGAAGTCGACCAGCGCGAAGGGGCGCTCGTAGGTCCAGCGCTCCATCTCGGCGCCGGTGAACGACCGGCCGGTCGTCTCCCAGCCCTCGCCGAGGGCCTTCTCCAGGAGCGGTTCGGCGACGACGAGCTTCTCCTCGCCGTTCGTCGCGACGACGTAGCGGACCTCGGGGTGCGCGGCGACCGCCGTGTTGGAGACCAGGGTCCAGGGGGTGGTCGTCCAGACCAGGAGGGCCGCCTCGCCCGCCAGCGGACCGGAGGTCAGGGGGAAGCGGACGAAGACCGAGGGGTCGACGACCGTCTCGTAGCCCTGGGCCAGCTCGTGGTCGGAGAGGCCCGTGCCGCAGCGGGGGCACCAGGGGGCCACCCGGTGGTCCTGCACCAGCAGGTCCTTGTCGAAGATCTCCTTCAGCGACCACCACACGGAGTCCACGTACTCCGGGTCCATCGTGCGGTACGCGTCGTCCAGGTCGACCCAGTAGCCCATGCGGGTCGTCAGCTCGGCGAACGCGTCGGTGTGCCGGGTCACCGACGCACGGCACTTGGCGTTGAACTCGGCGATGCCGAACGCCTCGATGTCCTTCTTGCCGTTGAAGCCCAGCTCCTTCTCCACCGCGAGCTCGACCGGCAGGCCGTGGCAGTCCCAGCCGGCCTTGCGGCCGACGTGGTAGCCCTGCATGGTGCGGAAGCGGGGGAAGACGTCCTTGAAGACGCGGGCCTCGATGTGGTGGGCGCCCGGCATGCCGTTGGCGGTGGGCGGGCCCTCGTAGAAGACCCACTCGGGGCGGCCCTCGGACTGGTCGAGGCTCTTGGCGAAGACCTTGCTCTCGCGCCAGAAGTCGAGCACGGCGTGCTCCAGGGCGGGCAGGTCGACCTGGGCGGGTACCTGGCGGTACTGCGGCGATGTCATGTGCGGCTTCCTCCGGCGGATGTCTTCCACTTCCGTCGGAGGGACGAGAGCGTCTGGGCTCCCGCGGTACCACCCTCCTTGGCCTCGGGCGCGTGCCCGTGGCCCCCTCATTGGGGTCGCGATGCCGGGTCTAGAGGCCTCGGGCCCGGGGGCGGCACCCCACAGGTCCAAGGCTTTCTTCCGGCGGCTCCGGGGTGATCTTCACGACGCGCTCGCCCCCGGGCTCCCACCGTCCCCGGGTCGCTGCTGGCTGCGTACGACGCTACTCGTCCCATCCACGCCTCTCGCTGGGGCCCAGTGTACGGGCCCGTACGGGCGACGGCCGACCGGTTTATCGGGGGCGCGGGGGCGTGACCCGAGTGGCGGGACGGGGCAGAAGGACTTCCCGGCGGGGCCCGGGGGCCGGATTACCGGGCGGGGAGCTGGGAACAACGGAGGCAGGCGCGCCACGACCGGACGCGGGGGAGGGGCGAGAGGGCGGCGTGCCCCGTTGCCGCGGGGCTGGAGTCGATTTATCGTCCCAGCACGATTCGCGAGCAAGATCACAATGTGTGAAGGGGCCGCGGCCATGGTGGCGAAGAAGACGGCGGAAGAGACCGCGGCCGAGCACGACGGTACCCACGAGCCACCGGCCGGGGCCGAGAAGGCGACGGCGAAGAAGACAGCGAAAAAGGCCGCGAAGAAGTCGGCGAAGAAGGCCGCGGCCAAGAAGACCACGGCCAGGAAGACGGCGGCCGGCGACAAGCCCGCCGCCAAGAAGAGCACCGCCAAGAAGACCGCGAAAAAGGCCGCAGCGGCGGCCACGGAGGCGGCCCGGGCCGCCGATCAGACGGGAGCCCACACGGTGGTAGCCAAGAAGAGCGCGCGTCGTTCCGCAGCAGGCGCACAGGCCACGGCCCCCGTGCCGACCGCCCGCGCCGCCGCCCCCGACGAGCTGGCCGTCCGGCCCGGGGAGGACCCCTGGACGCCCGAGGAGGTCACCGAGGCGCGCACCCTGCTCACCAGCGAGATCCTGCGGCTCCGCAGCGAGCTGGAGGCCTCCGGCGCGGCCCTGGCCGGGCTGATGCGGGACTCCGGCGACGGCGCGGGCGACGACGAGGCCGACACAGGCACCAAGAACATCACCCGCGAGCACGAGCTGTCGCTCGCCGCCAACGCCCAGGAGATGCTGGAGCAGACCGAGCGGGCGCTCGCCCGGCTGGAGGCGGGGACGTACGGGCTGTGCGAGATCTGCGGCAAGCCGATCGGCAAGGCGCGGATGCAGGCCTTCCCCCGGGCCACCCTCTGCGTCGAGGACAAGCAGAAGCAGGAGCGGCGCGGCTGATCCGCACAGGTGTGTCGTACCCTCATCCGAAGGCAGGCACCTAGGGTTGAGGGACTCACGTGGCAGAGGCGGAGCGCATCATCGGTACGCCGGAAAATCCCGAGGCCGAGGGCACGGACGAAGGCGGCAGCACGGCCGCCGACGCCGCCGTGAACGCCGGCCGGGGCAAGCGGAAGGTCCTCGTTCTCCTGAGCGTGGCCGTCGTGGCCTATCTGCTGGACCTGGTCACGAAGATGATCGTGGTCGCGAAGCTGGAGCACCAGCCGCCGATCGACGTCATCGGGGACTGGCTGCAGTTCCGGGCGATCCGGAACGCGGGCGCCGCGTTCGGGTTCGGCGAGGCGTTCACGGTGATCTTCACCATCATCGCCGCCGGTGTGATCGTGGTCATCGTCCGGCTGGCCCGCAAGCTCTACAGCCTGCCGTGGGCCATCGCCCTGGGTCTGCTCCTGGGCGGTGCGCTCGGCAACCTCACCGACCGCCTCTTCCGGGCGCCCGGCGTGTTCGAGGGCGCGGTGGTGGACTTCATCGCCCCCAAGCACTTCGCCGTCTTCAACCTCGCCGACTCCGCCATCGTGTGCGGCGGCATCCTGATCGTGATCCTCTCCTTCAAGGGCCTGGACCCCGACGGGACCGTGCACAAGGACTGACCGAGGCCGGGCTGCGCGGGGAGCCTTCGGCGCAAGGCATACTCGACAGGTGAGTACGCACCCCGAGATCCGCACCCTGCCCGTACCGGACGGCCTGGAGGGCGAGCGCGTCGACGCCGCCATCTCCCGGATGTTCGGTTTCTCCCGCACCAAGGCCGCCGAGCTGGCCGCCGCCGGGAAGGTCCAGGTGGACGGTTCGGTGGCCGGGAAGTCCGAGCGGGTCCACGGCGGCGCCTGGCTGGAGGTCGAGATGCCGGGGGCGCCCGCCCCCGTCCAGATCGTCGCCGAGCCCGTCGAGGGCATGGAGATCGTCCACGACGACGAGGACATCGTCGTCATCATGAAGCCGGTCGGCGTCGCCGCCCACCCCAGCCCCGGCTGGACCGGCACCACCGTCATCGGCGGCCTCGCCGCGGCCGGCTACCGGATCTCCACGTCCGGCGCCGCCGAGCGCCAGGGCATCGTGCACCGCCTCGACGTCGGCACCTCCGGCCTGATGGTCGTCGCCAAGTCCGAGCGCGCCTACACCCTGCTCAAGGCCCAGTTCCGCGACCGGGTTGTCGACAAGAAGTACCACGCCCTCGTCCAGGGCCACCCGGACCCGATGAGCGGCACCATCGACGCCCCCATCGGGCGCCACCCCAACCACGACTACAAGTGGGCGGTCACCGCCGAGGGCAAGCCGTCGGTGACCCACTACGACCTGATCGAGGCCTACCGCGCCGCCAGCCTGCTCGACATCAAGCTGGAGACCGGCCGCACCCACCAGATCCGGGTCCACATGTCCGCACACCGCCACCCCTGCGTCGGCGACCTCACCTACGGCGCGGACCCGACGCTGGCCAAGCGCCTCGGGCTGACCCGCCAGTGGCTGCACGCCGTGCGCCTGGGCTTCGAGCACCCGGCCGACGGGAGCTGGGTGGAGTTCTCCTCCACCTACCCGGCCGACCTCCAGCACGCCCTCGACACCATCTCCGCGGAGAGCCAGTGACCGCCGTGCCCACCGCGTACAGCACCCGCAGGGCCGTCGAGGAGAGCGACCTCCAGGCGTGCTTCCAGGTCCGCAAGGACGTCTTCGTCGGGGAGCAGAACGTGCCCGAGGAGCTGGAGTACGACACCTACGACGCGACCGCGGTGCATGTCCTGGCCGTCGCCGCGGACGGCACCGCGCTCGGCACGGGACGGCTGCTGCACGGCGCGGACGCGGCCGGGAAGACCGGCGGCGACCTCACCGTCGGCTCGCTGGGCCGGCTCGCCGTGAGCCGGGAGGCCCGTGGCCTCGGCGTCGGCGCGGCCCTCGTCGTGGCCATCGAGGACGAGGCGCGGAAGCTGGGCCTGGCCGCTGTCGACCTGCACGCGCAGACGCACGCCCTCGGCTTCTATGAGCGGCTCGGATACGTCGCGTACGGCCCCGAGTTCCCCGACGCGGGCATGCCCCACCGGGCCATGCGACGGGACATCCGCCCGGCCTGAGCGCCGGATACGCGCGCGTGCAGCGGCCGAACCCCGGGGGGTATCGGCCGAAACGTACACCGCGCGTGGCAGGGTGGAGCCCTGGTCGGCCGCTCGTGACCTGCCGGACCCGCACGCTCCGGAAGGCCCCTCGTGGAACAGATGTCCCTGCTGCTCCTCCTGCTGCTCGGAGCCGTGGTCACGGTGCCGCTCGGAGACCGGCTGGGGCTGCCCGCGCCGGTGCTGATGACCCTCGCGGGCATCGCGATGGCGTTCATGCCGTTCGTGCCGAACGTGGACATCCCGCCGGAGATCATCCTTCCCGCGCTGCTTCCGCCGCTGCTCTACGCCACCGTGCAGCGCACGTCCTGGCGGCAGTTCGCCGCCAACAGACGCCCCATCCTCCTGCTGGCCGTGGCCCTCGTCTTCGTCACCACGGCCGCCGTCGCCGCGGTCGCCAACTCGATCGTGCCGGGGCTGCCGATCGCCGCGGCCGTCGCGCTCGGCGCGCTCGTCGCCCCGCCCGACCCGGTCGCGGCGACGGCCGTCGCGGGTTCCGTGGGGCTGCCGCGCCGGCTGGTGTCGATCCTGGAGGGCGAGGGCCTCTTCAACGACGTGACGGCCATCGTGCTCTACCACGTGGCCATCGCCGCCGCCGTCAGCGGCACCTTCTCGCTCCCCGAGGCCTTCGGGCTGCTGGTCCTCTCCGCCGTCGTCGCGGTGGTCGTCGGCCTCGCGCTCGGCTGGCTCACCATCAAGCTGATGGGCCTGCTCGGCGACGCCACCCTCCAGGTCGGCCTGACCCTGCTGGTGCCCTTCGTCGCGTACGTCCTCGCGGAGGAGCTGATGGGCTCCGGGGTGCTGGCCGTCCTGACCGTCGCGCTGTTCCTCGCCGAGCACACCGCCGACGCCGACGACGTGCTGGGCAGGCTCACCGGGCGTACCTTCTGGGACATCGTCGACACCCTGGTCACCGGCGTCGCCTTCGGACTGATCGGCCTGGAGCTGCACACCGTGTTCGGCACCGCCGACGGGCACGCCCTGGAGATGGTCGGCTGGGGGCTCGCGATCGTCGCGGTCGTCGTCGGCGTACGGCTGCTGTGGCTGCTGCCCGCGACCTGGCTGGCCAAGCGGCTGCACACCCGTCGGGACGTCAGCGAGGAGCTTCCCACCAGCTGGCGGGAGACCGTCGTGATGTGGTGGGCCGGGATGCGCGGGGTGGCCTCCGTCGCCCTGGCGCTGGCGATCCCGCTGGAGACCGACGACGGGCAGCCCTTCCCCGGTCGCGACGAGATCATCTTCATCGCGTTCGCCGTGATCATGGCCACCCTGGTCTTCCAGGGGCTCACCCTGCCCTGGCTGGTCCGCAGGCTGAACGTCCGGGCCGACACCGCCGCCGAGGAAGCCCTGGAGCGGGACCTCGCGATCCGGGCCGCCAAGGCCGCCAAGTACCGCCTCAAGGAGATCCAGGAGGTCGAGGACTTCCCCGAGGAGGTCGTGGAACGGCTCCAGCGCGCCGCGTACGACATCGGGGCCCGGATCAGCCCCGACATGGTCGACGAGGAGCGGCGCGAGGCCTACGCCCAGCGCGCGAAACGCTTCAAGGCGATCAGCCGGGTCCAGCGCGAGATGATGTCGGCCGCCCGCCACGAGGTGCTCTCCGCCCGCAGCGAACCCGGCTCCGACCCGGAGGTCGTGGACCGGGTGCTGCGGTATCTGGACTTCCGCTCGCTGCGCTGAACCCCGCGGCCTTCAGCCGCGACCCGTGCGCGGGGCCTTGGAGTCGTCCCGGTCGGCGGGGTGCGCCGTTCCGTTGCGGCCCGCCCGGCCGCCCGCCGCGCCCGTCAGCTCCGCCCACTGCTCGCCGGGCGGCAGCGCCGCGGGCGCGGTGGTGACCCGCGGCAGCGCGTACGGATGGTGATCGCGGAGCCAGCCGATCAGCTGCTCGCGCACCGCGCAGCGCACCGTCCAGATGTCGTCCGCGTCCTTCGCCGTGACCACCGCCCGCACCTCGATCGTCGACGGCGTGGTGTCCGTGACCGCCAGCGACCAGTCCCGGCCGTCCCACGCGGCGATGTCCCCGAGGAGGTCCCGCAGCTTCTCCCGCATCGCGGCGACCGGGGCGGAGTGGTCGAGGTGGAAGAAGACCGTGCCGGTCATCTGCACCCCGCCGCGCGACCAGTTCTCGAACGGCTGGCTGGTGAAGTACGAGACCGGCATCGTGATCCGCCGCTCGTCCCAGGTCCGTACCGCCAGGAACGTCAGGGTGATCTCGTCGATCGTGCCCCACTCACCGTCCACGACCACGGTGTCCCCGATCCGCACCATGTCGCCGAACGCGATCTGGAGCCCGGCGAAGAGGTTGCCCAGCGTCGACTGGGCGGCGACGCCCGCGACGATGCCGAGCACACCGGCCGAGGCGAGCATCGACGTGCCGACGGCCCGCATCGGCGGGAACGTCAGCAGCATCGCCGCGATCGCGACCACCGTCACGACCGCCATGACGACCCGCTGGATCAGCGTCACCTGCGTACGGACCCGGCGGACCCGGGCCGGGTCGCGGGTGGCCGTCGCGTACCGGGCGTAACTGGCCTCCACGACCGTCGCCGCGATCCGTACCACCAGCCAGGCCGACGCGCCGATCAGCACCAGGGTCAGCACCTGGCCGATCCCGGCCCGGTGCTCCCCCACCCAGTCGATCTTCGTCTGGCGGTAGCTCCCGCGCAGCAGCGCCGTGATGATCACCACCTGCAACGGAAGCCGGCAGCGCCGCAGCAGCCCCCACAGCGGGGTCTCGTGGTGACGGCTGTCGGCCCGCCGCAGCAACAGGTCGACCAGCCAGCCGACCAGCAGGGTGATCACCACGGAACCGCCGATGACGATCAGCGGGCGCAGCACGCTCTCCATTCCTTCGTCCTCCCAGCCGTTGAGCGGCCCTCAGAGGGTGCGCGATGGCACCATGGGCCCCATGAACATCATGCTTTTCCACTCGACGTACGGGCTCACGCCCGCCGTGCACGCCGCGGCCGCGCGCCTCAGGGACGCCGGCCATGAGGTGCGCGTGCCCGATCTGTTCGAGGGGCACACCTTTGACACGGTGGAAGAGGGCATGGCCTTCAAGGACGAGGTCGGCAAGGACGAGCTGCTGAAGCGCGCCGTGCTGGCCGCCGCGCCCTACTCCGACCAGGGGCTCGTCTACGCCGGCTTCTCCCTCGGCGCGGCCACCGCGCAGACCCTGGCGCTCGGCGACGCGAAGGCCCGGGGGCTGCTGCTGTTCCACGGCACCTCGGACATCGCCGAGAGCGCCACGGTGGAAGAGCTCCCCGTCCAGCTGCACGTCGCGGACCCGGACCCCTTCGAGTCCCACGACTGGCTGAACAGCTGGTACCTCCAGATGCAGCGGACGGGCGCCGACGTGGAGGTCTACCGCTATCCCGGGGCCGGGCACCTGTTCACCGACCCCGATCTGCACGACTACGACCAGGCGGCCGCCGAGCAGACCTGGAAGGTCGCGCTCGGCTTCCTCGCCACCCTGTAGAGCGGACGGCCCGGCTCAGCGCACCGGGCGGTCGGCCCGCTCGACGCGCTGGGCGCCCCGGCGGGTGCGGTAGGAGCGGGTCCAGGCGGAGGTGGCGTCGCGGTCCGTCCGGTCGGAGATCGCGTAGTAGTCCATCTGGGCCCGCTCGGCGGTGACGTCCAGCACCCCGTAGCCGTGCGCGTCCATGTCCACCCACTTCACATGGCGGTTGGCCGCCCGCACGGCAGCCGCCGCGACCAGTGACACGGTCCCCGGCGCGACTCGCAGGATGTCGTCGAGGTTGTCCGAGGTCACCGACGTGACCACGAACTCCGTCGCGGCCGAGGCCGACAGCGGATACGTGGCCGCCCGCACGGGCACGTCGTTGGCCCAGGCCATGTGGATGTCGCCGGTCAGGAACACCGTGTCGGCGATGGACCGGTCCCGCAGATGGGCGATCAGCTCCTTGCGGTCGTCGGTGTAGCCGTCCCACTGGTCGACGTTGACCGCCAGGCCCTCCTTCGGCAGGCCCAGCAGACCCGCCAGCGGCTCCAGCAGATGCGCGGGGAGCGCCCCGAAGGCCACCGGGGAGATCATCACCGACGTGCCGACCAGCTTCCAGGCCGCGTCCGACCCGGCCAGCCCCGCCTTCAGCCAGTCCAGCTGGGCCCGGCCGGTGACCGTGCGCTCCGGGTCGTCCACCGCGCCGCTGCCGACCGACGCCTGCGCGGAGCGGAAGCTGCGCAGATCCAGCAGATGGAGCTCGGCAAGCCGCCCGAAACGGAGCCGCCGGTAGACGGTCCCCTCGGTCGAGGCGCGGACCGGCATCCACTCGAAGTACGCCTGCTTGGCCGCCGCCACCCGCCGCTCCCAGAGCCCCTCCGCACCCGGGGTGTGGTTCTCCGCGCCGCCCGACCAGGCGTCGTTGGCGAACTCGTGGTCGTCCCAGATCGCGATCACCGGGTGGGCCGCGTGCAGCGCCTGGAGGTCGGTGTCGGTCTTGTAGTTCCCGTGCCGGGTGCGGTAGTCGGCGAGGCTGAGGATCTCGTGGGCGGGCCGGTGCGGGCGCAGCGCCGTGTCCCGCGCCGGGTACGCGCCGGTCCCGTACTCGTAGAGGTAGTCGCCCAGGTGCAGGACCGCGTCGAGGTCGGGCCGGGCGGCGAGATGCCGGTACGCGGAGAACCAGCCCGCTTCCCAGTTGGCGCAGGACACCACGCCGAGCCGGATGCCGGGCACGGCGGCGTCGGCCGCGGGCGCGGTGCGGGTGCGGCCGACGGGGGAGACCACGCCGGCCCCGGGGCCCTCGCCCGCCGTGAAGCGGAAGTAGTACGACGTGGCGGGCCGCAGTCCTCGTACGTCGGCCTTGACGGTGTGGTCGGAGGCGGCCGAGGCGAGCGTCGTGCCGGTCGCCGATATCCGGGCGAACTCCCGGTCCTCCGCCACCTCCCAGCGCACGGGGGTGTCCGCACCGAGCCCCGATCCGGGCTCCGCGCCGGGCTCGGGGGTGACGCGGGTCCACAGCAGGACGCCGTCGGGCAGCGGGTCGCCGGAGGCGAGGCCGTGCAGGAAGGCGGGCGCCCCGGCGGCCCGGGCGGGCGTCGCGGAGGTGACGGACGCGGTGGCGAGCACGGGGACGGCGGCGGCGGTCGCGGCGGCGGCCCGCACGACGGTGCGGCGGCTCGGCGGGAGAGGGTGTCGACTGGTCACGGCCGATCACCCTACGGGCGCGTACGGCGAACGGGCGGGCGAACAGAGGAAGTTCGCCCGCCCGTCGGGAAACGGTCGCCGGCCCGTGGCCCGCCGGGCCCCGGGGACGCGGAGGCGTTACGCCTTGAGCGCCTTGTCGATGGCCTTCGTGAACTCGTCGGCCGTCATGGGGGCGTTCTCGCTGCCCTCGGCCGTGATCTTCTTGTCGTCCATCTTCACCGTCGGCGTGCCCTGCACACCGCTCTTGTCGAACGTCTTGGACATCTTCATCGCCCAGGCGTCGTACGTGCCGTCCTCCACGGCCTTCTGGAACGCCGCGTTCCCCTTCAGCGCGTCGACCGAGTCCGCGACCTCGATGAGGTAGCTGTCCTTGGCGAACTTGTCGTCGCTCTCCTCGGGGTGGAACTTCGCCGAGTACAGCGCGGCCTTGTACTCCAGGAACGCCTCGGGACTCACGTCCAGCGCCGCACCGAGCGCGCTCAGGGCGTTCTTGGAGCCCTCGCCGTTGTCGGTGTTGTCGATGAAGGTCGCGCCGATGTACTTGACCTTGTACTTGCCGGCCTCGACGTCCTTCGAGACGGTCTCGCCGACGCCCTGCTCGAACGTGGCGCAGACCGGGCAGCGCGAGTCCTCGTACAGCTCCAGGGTCTTCTTCGCGCTCGACTTGCCGACCACCACGGTGGTGCCGTCGGCGCCCGAGGTGTTCTTCGGCGCGGTGACGTTCTTGGCGTCGGCAGCCGCCTCCCAGGCGTCAGGCTTGTTCAGCTGCATCACGCCGAAGCTGATGCCGCCGACCACGGCGAGGGCCGCGACGACCGAGCCCGCGACGACGAGCTGCTTGCGGGTCTTGTCCTTCTTCGCCTGGCGCTCGCGCTCGGCGCGCAGCCGATCGCGGGCCGCTGCCTTGTTCGCCTGGGTGTTGCGCTTGCTCATGATCGTTCTCCGTGGATACGTGTGTGGGGAGTGGGCGGTCCTGCCGTCGTCGCGTCGCCGGGCCCTCAGGCAGCGGCGTACAGCGCGAGCGGCGGGCCCCTGCGTCCCACACAGTGCACGAGGAAGCGGGCGGTCAGCGGCGGGTGCGGACGCCCGGCGGGCCGGGAGCGGCGGGCAGCCGCCCGGACACCGGCGCGCACCACGGCGACCGCGGTCAGCAGCGGCCTGAACGCCAGCAGGGCCGCCGCGCGCAGCAGCCCCGCGAGGGCCGCCTCGCCGCGCCGCAGCCAGGCCGCGGCGAGCAGCCCGACCGCCACATGGGCGACGAGGAGCAGCCACGGCACCGCGGGACCGGGCTGAGCGAGGAGCGCCGCCGCGCGGTCGCCCGCACCGGCCACGTCGGCCAGCGGGGTGCCCACCGCACCGACGCCCGCGATCCGGGCCCCGCCCGTGCCGACCTCGCCGCCGCAC
The DNA here is from genome assembly GCF_042718715.1 of Streptomyces sp. NPDC058576. Taxonomy (NCBI): domain Bacteria; kingdom Bacillati; phylum Actinomycetota; class Actinomycetes; order Kitasatosporales; family Streptomycetaceae; genus Streptomyces; species Streptomyces sp. NPDC058576. Next base: position 37,657 of record NZ_JBHXPF010000007.1, read on the forward strand.
AGGACGTCGAAGCCCACCGCGCGCAGCGTGCCCGCGACCGGGCCACCGGCCGCCCCGTAACAGAGATGCTGGCCCGTGGTGAACAGCGTGTCGGCGGCCAGCTCCAGCGGGACCAGCAGCCCCGCGATCGCCCCGAAGCCGCGCTCCCGGCCGGCCAGCGCGTACGCCACCGCGAAGACGGCGGCGGCCAGCAGCGCGACCGCGGTGAGCGGCAGCGGAACCCGGGAGAGCAGCACATGGGACGCCGTGGACAGGGTGACGACGAGCGCGGTGAAGACCGCCGCGCGCGCGGCCCTGAGCTGCGTCCCTGAGATGTCCATCGCCGGAAAGTGTGTCATGCGCCGAGGTAAACGGGCCTTAAAAGAGGCTGAGAGTCCTCCCGGCGAGGGCCCTGGACCGCCGGCCGCTCACGCGGGGCCCCGCAGCCCGGGGATCTTGCCGTTGCGGAAGAGGTCCACGAAGATCTGGTGGTCCGCGCGGGCCCGCGCCCCGTAGCTGTGGGCGAAGTCGACCAGCAGTGGCGCGAAGCCCTCCTCGTCGGCCGCGATGGCCGCGTCGATCGCCCGCTCCGTGGAGAACGGCACCAGCGAGTGGCCGCTCTCGTCGTCGGCGGCCGCGTGCATCGTGGCCGTTGCCCGGCCCAGATCCGCGACGACCGCCGCGATCTCGTCCACCTCGTCGATGTCGGACCAGTCCAGGTCGACCGCGTACGGCGAGACCTCGGCGACGAGCTGTCCGGCCCCGTCCAGCTCGGTCCAGCCCAGCCACGGGTCCGCGTGCGCCTGGAGCGCGCGCTGCGAGATCACCGTGCGGTGCCCCTCGTGCTGGAAGTACTCCCGCACGGCGGCGTCCGTGATGTGCCGGGAGACGGCCGGGGTCTGCGCCTGCTTGAGGTAGATCACCACATCGTTCTCCAGGGCGTCGCTGTTGCCCTCCAGAAGGATGTTGTACGAGGGGAGCCCGGCGGAGCCGATGCCGATGCCCCGGCGGCCCACCACGTCCTTGACCCGGTAGGAGTCCGGCCGGGTCAGGCTCGACTCCGGCAGCGTCTCCAGATAGCCGTCGAACGCGGCCAGCACCTTGTAGCGCGTCGCCGCGTCCAGGTCGATCGCACCGCCGCCGTCGGCGAACCGGCGCTCGAAGTCCCGGATCACCGTCATCGAGTCCAGCAGCGAGAACCGGGTGCGCGAACGGGCGGCGCGCAGCGCGCCCAGCAGCGGGCCGTCCGCGGTGTCCAGCGTGAACGGCGGCACCTCGTCGTTCTTCGCGCCCGTCGCCAGGGCGCGGATCCGCTCGCGGTAGGACGCCGCGAAGATCCGGACCAGCTCGGTGATCTGCTCGTCGGCCAGCGCCTTCGCGTAGCCGATCAGCGCCACGGAGGCGGCGAAGCGCTTCAGGTCCCAGGTGAAGGGGCCCACGTACGCCTCGTCGAAGTCGTTGACGTTGAAGACGAGGCGGCCGTTGGCGTCCATGTAGGTGCCGAAGTTCTCCGCGTGCAGATCACCGTGGATCCACACCCGGCCGGTGCGCTCGTCCAGGAACGGGCCGCCGTGCCGCTCGCGCTCCAGGTCGCTGTAGAACAGGCAGGCCGTGCCCCGGTAGAACGCGAAGGCCGAGCCCGCCATCTTGCGGAACTTGACCCGGAAGGCGGCCGGATCGGCGGCCAGCAACTCCCCGAAGGCGGTGTCGAAAACGGCGAGAATCTGCTCCCCGCGCTGCGCTGCGCCGGTCTGCGTTTCCGACATCTCTTACTGCCTCCTGCTGTAGCTGGCGTGTCTGGCCGAACCGTGGGTCCACATGATCGAGTCATGACCGAGTGCATGACAAATCGGACACGTCTCCCGCCTTCTCCAACGCTCGGCGGAAGCCGGGAGTGCCCGTCGTCCGACTCCGTCACGTCGTAGACTTCCACGCTGTCCCCCCGTCCGTCATCGCCCGACTTCCCGGAGGCCCGACGCCGTGACCAAGCCGCCCTTCACGCACCTGCACGTTCACACCCAGTACTCGCTGCTGGACGGTGCGGCGCGGCTCAAGGACATGTTCGAAGCGGCCAACGAGATGGGCATGACGCACATCGCGATGACCGACCACGGCAACCTCCACGGGGCCTACGACTTCTTCCATTCGGCGAAGAAGGCGAACGTCACGCCGATCATCGGCATCGAGGCGTACGTCGCCCCGGAGTCGCGCAAGCACAAGCGCAAGGTGCAGTGGGGACAGCCGCACCAGAAGCGCGACGACGTGTCCGGTTCCGGTGGTTACACCCACAAGACGATCTGGGCGTCCAACAAGACCGGGCTGCACAACCTCTTCCGGCTCTCCTCCGACGCGTACGCCGAGGGCTGGCTCCAGAAGTGGCCCCGGATGGACAAGGAGACCATCTCCCAGTGGTCCGAGGGCCTCATCGCCTCCACCGGCTGCCCCTCCGGCGAGGTGCAGACCCGGCTGCGGCTCGGCCAGTTCGACGAGGCCGTCCAGGCGGCCTCCGACTACAAGGACATCTTCGGGGCGGACAAGTACTTCCTGGAGCTGATGGACCACGGCATCGAGATCGAGCGCCGGGTCCGCGACGGGCTGCTGGAGATCGGCAAGAAGCTCGACATCCCGCCGCTCGTGACGAACGACTCCCATTACACGTACGCCCACGAGGCCACCGCCCACGACGCCCTGCTCTGCATCCAGACCGGCAAGAACCTCTCGGACCCCGACCGCTTCCGCTTCGACGGCACCGGTTACTACCTCAAGACGACGGACGAGATGTACGCCGTCGACTCCTCCGACGCCTGGCAGCAGGGGTGCGCCAACACCCTCCTGGTCGCCGAGCAGATCGACACCTCCGGCATGTTCGAGGCGAAGAACCTCATGCCGAAGTTCGAGATCCCGGACGGCTTCACGGAGGTCACCTGGTTCCAGGAGGAGGTCCGGGTCGGCATGGCCCGCCGCTTCCCGAACGGTGTCCCCGACGACCGGCAGAAGCAGGTCGAGTACGAGATGGACATCATCATCCAGATGGGGTTCCCGGGGTACTTCCTGGTCGTCGCCGACTTCATCATGTGGGCCAAGAACAACGGCATCGCGGTCGGCCCCGGCCGTGGCTCCGCGGCCGGTTCGATCGTGGCGTACGCCATGGGCATCACCGACCTCGACCCGATCGAGCACGGGCTGATCTTCGAGCGGTTCCTCAACCCCGAGCGCGTCTCCATGCCCGATGTCGACATCGACTTCGACGAGCGCCGGCGCGTCGAGGTGATCCGGTACGTCACCGAGAAGTACGGCGCCGACAAGGTCGCCATGATCGGCACCTACGGCAAGATCAAGGCCAAGAACGCCATCAAGGACTCCGCCCGCGTGCTGGGCTACCCGTACGCGATGGGCGACCGGCTCACCAAGGCGATGCCCGCCGACGTCCTCGGCAAGGGCATCGACCTCAACGGCATCACCGACCCCAAGCACCCGCGCTACAGCGAGGCGGGCGAGATCCGGGGCATGTACGAGAGCGAACCGGACGTCAAGAAGGTCATCGACACCGCCAAGGGCGTCGAGGGCCTGGTCCGGCAGATGGGCGTGCACGCCGCCGGCGTCATCATGTCCAGCGAACCGATCGTCGACCACGCGCCCGTCTGGGTCCGGCACACCGACGGCGTCACCATCACGCAGTGGGACTACCCGCAGTGCGAGTCGCTCGGCCTGCTGAAGATGGACTTCCTCGGCCTGCGCAACCTGACGATCATGGACGACGCCATCAAGATGGTGAAGTCCAACAAGGGCATCGACCTGGAGATGCTCTCCCTGCCGCTGGACGACCCCAAGACGTACGAACTGCTCTGCCGCGGCGACACGCTCGGCGTCTTCCAGTTCGACGGCGGGCCGATGCGCTCCCTGCTCCGTCAGATGCAGCCCGACAACTTCGAGGACATCTCCGCCGTCTCGGCCCTCTACCGGCCGGGCCCGATGGGCATGAACTCGCACACGAACTACGCGGAGCGCAAGAACGGCCGCCAAGAGATCACCCCGATCCACCCGGAGCTGGAGGAGCCCCTCAAGGAGGTCCTCGGCCTCACCTACGGCCTGATCGTCTACCAGGAGCAGGTCCAGAAGGCCGCCCAGATCGTCGCCGGGTACTCGCTCGGCGAGGCCGACATCCTGCGCCGCGTGATGGGCAAGAAGAAGCCCGAGGAGCTGGCGAAGAACTTCGTCCTCTTCGAGAAGGGCGCCAAGGAGAAGGGCTTCTCCGACGCGGCGATCAAGGCGCTGTGGGACGTCCTGGTGCCCTTCGCCGGATACGCGTTCAACAAGGCGCACTCCTCGGCCTACGGCCTGGTCACCTACTGGACCGCCTACCTCAAGGCCAACTACCCCGCCGAGTACATGGCGGCTCTGCTGACCTCGGTCAAGGACGACAAGGACAAGTCCGCGGTCTACCTCAACGAGTGCCGCCGCATGCGCATCAAGGTGCTCCCGCCGAACGTCAACGAGTCGCTGTCCAACTTCGCCGCCCAGGGCGACGACGTGATCCTCTTCGGCCTGACCGCCATCCGCAACGTAGGCCAGAACGTCGTGGACTCGATCATCCGGTCCCGCAAGGCGAAGGGGAAGTACAGCACCTTCCCCGACTTCCTCGACAAGGTCGAGGCGGTCGTCTGCAACAAGCGCACCGTCGAATCGCTGATCAAGGCCGGAGCCTTCGACGAGATGGGGCACACCCGCAAGGGCCTCGTCGCCCACCACGAGCCGATGATCGACAACGTGGTCCAGGTCAAGCGCAAGGAGGCCGAGGGGCAGTTCGACCTCTTCGGCGGCGGCGAGGAGGAGAGCGGCGAGCCGGGCTTCGGACTCGACGTGGAGTTCTCCGACGTCGAGTGGGAGAAGGCCTACCTGCTCGCCCAGGAACGGGAGATGCTCGGCCTGTACGTCTCCGACCACCCGCTGTTCGGCCTGGAGCACGTGCTGTCCGACAAGGCCGACTCCTCGATCTCCCAGCTCATGGGCGGTGACTACGGGGACGGCGCCATCGTCACCGTCGGCGGCATCATCTCCGGCCTCCAGCGCAAGATGACCAAGCAGGGCAACGCCTGGGCCATCGCCACCGTGGAGGACCTGGCGGGCTCCATCGAGTGCATGTTCTTCCCCGCCACCTACCAGCTGGTCTCCACCCAGCTCGTCGAGGACACCGTCGTCTTCGTCAAGGGACGGCTCGACAAGCGCGAGGACGTGCCCCGGCTGGTCGCCATGGAGATGCAGGTCCCCGACATCTCCAACGCCGGGACCAACGCGCCCGTCGTCCTCACCATCCCCACGGTGAAGATCACCCCGCCCATGGTCACCCGGCTCGGCGAGGTGCTCAGCCACCACCGGGGCGACACCGAGGTGCGCATCAAGCTCCAGGGCCCCCGCAAGACCACGGTGCTCCGGCTCGACCGGCACCGGGTCAAGGCCGACTCGGCCCTCTTCGGCGACCTGAAGGTGCTGCTCGGCCCGGCCTGCCTGGCCGGCTGAGCCCGAGCACGACACGACGAGAGGGGCGTCCCGCCGGTGCGGGACGCCCCTCTGGCCTTCTTCAACGGCTGTCTCTACCGCGAGCGGCCGACGGGTCAGTTGTGGCCGAAGCGTCGCTGATGCTTGCGCGCCACGTCGGACGGGCTGCCCTGGGCCTGCGCCTGCGGCTGGTTCTGCGACTCGTACGCCGTCGACTTGGCCTGCTCCGCACTACGCTCCGACGCGGACGCGCGGTCGTGCTGGCTGCCCTGCTTGCGGTTCTTGTTCTTGGCCATGATGCATGCCTCCTGTGGGGAATCCTGGGGGGCCAGGACCGCTGTCAGACTCACATAGCGCCGCAAACGCCGCATTTTGGATCATTACCGTGCGTAGTGGTTTCCGCGGTGGCCCCCCGTCCCACCGCCTCCGCCCGCCCCTTCCCCGTTCCTTCGCCCTCCTTCACTCCTGCCTTTTCCCCTTCCTTTCCGGATCCGCCACGCCGATGATCCAGTTCCGGCCGTTAACCCCCGCGCGGTCGGGCAGACTCGAAGGAAACCCTGGGTAAGCGGACCCGGTCATCGAGGAGCGGGCCGCTGAACCGTTCCCGAATTCTGGAAGAGGGTGGAACGCGTGGACCGTTGCGTCGTCCTGGTGGACGCCGGCTACTTGCTGGGCGCAGCCGCGAGTCTGCTGGCCGGAGAGCCCGCCCGTTCCCGCATCACCGTCGACCACACCGCCCTCATCCAGGGGCTGCGCGAGCGGGCCGAGGCCGACACGCAGCAGCCCCTGCTCCGCATCTACTGGTTCGACGGCGCCCCCGACCGGGTGCCCCAGCCCGAGCACCGCCGGCTCCGCGTGATGCCGCGGGTGACCGTACGGCTGGGCGCCCTGACCCGCAGCGACGGACGCTGGGCCCAGAAGGGCGTGGACGCCGCCATGCACGCCGAGCTCACCGAACTGGCCAGGAACCGGGCCTGCTCCGACGTGGTCCTGGTGACCGGCGACGGCGATCTGCTGCCCGGCCTGATGTCCGCCAAGGAACACGGGGTCGCCGTCCACCTCTGGGCCGTGCAGGCCGCCGACGGCGACTACAACCAGTCCGAGGACCTCGTCGCCGAGGCCGACGAACGCCGGGTCCTCGACCGGGCCTGGATCACCAAGGCCGTACGCGCCAAGGACACCGGCGGCACCTGCGCCCCGCAGCCCGCCACCCGCCCCGAGATCGCCGCGATCCTCTCCGCACCGCTGCCCGAGGCGGCCCTCGCCGCCTCCGCCGAACGCGCCTCGGAGGCCCAGGCCGCCGCGGCCCGGGGCAGTTCCGCGGAGCCGGCCGAGAGCGCCCCCGCCCCCTCCGACTCCGGCGCGCCCGCCGCCGGCCACAAAGGCGTGCCGACCCCCAAGGACCTGGCCGCGCTGCGCGCCCACGCCACCCACCCGGACCGCCAGCACCCGCCCCATCCCGGGAACGCCACGCTGCGCTGGTCCTCCGACAGAGGATGGGTGGAGCGCGGCGGCCCTCTCGGCGAGCCGGCGGAGACCGCGTCCCTGCCGACCCTCGCCCAGGTCACCAGCGCCGAACAGCGCTGGGCGGACCGGGAGGAGGACATCACCACCGTCGGCGGAGACCCCTTCGAAGTGGGCCAGGTCTTCGCCCGCCGCTGGATGGAGCGCCTGCCGGAAACCGTCCACCTGCAGAAACTCTCCACCATGTACCCGCGCATCCCGCACCGGATCGACGGCGAACTCCTGCGGTACGCGGCCCGCTTCGGGCTCCTCGCCCACAAGGACGACCAGATCGACGAGCACGACCGCTACGCGATCCGGGCCGGCTTCTGGCGGGAGATCGACGTGCGGGCCGCCGCCGAGCACGTACCGGCGGCGGAGTAGCCGCCCGCCCGGGAAGCGACCCGGGGTGGCCCCGGACGCGGACCGGGGCCCGTGACCCCGTACCCTCATACCTCGTGAGTACGGGCACAGCACAGGCGCAGAGCGACACCGGCACCGTGTGCGCGGTGCGCGATCTGGTCAAGACCTATCCCGCGACCCGGGGCCGTCGCGGCGCCCCCGCGACGCCCGAGGTCCACGCCACGGACGGCATCAGCCTGGACGTCGAGCGCGGCGAGATCTTCGGACTGCTCGGCCCCAACGGCGCCGGCAAGTCCACGCTGGTCCGCCAGCTCACCGGGCTGATGCGGCCCGACTCCGGCAGCGTCGAGGTGCTGGGCCACGACCTCGTCCGCCACCCCGAACGCGCCTCCCGGCTGATCGGCTACCTCGGGCAGGAATCCACCGCCCTCGACGAACTGACCGTCTCGCTCGCCGCCGAGACCACCGGGCGGCTGCGCGGCCTCGCCGTCCGGGACGCCCGCGCCGAGCGCGACGCCGTCCTGGAGGAGCTGGGCCTCACCGCGATCGCCGGGCGGCCTCTGAAGAAGCTCTCCGGCGGTCAGCGCCGGCTCGCCTGCTTCGCCGCCGCCCTGGTCGGCGACCGGCCCGTCCTGGTCCTCGACGAACCGACCACCGGCATGGACCCGGTCGCCCGCCGTGCCGTCTGGGCCGCCGTCGACCGCCGCCGGGCGGAGCACGGGGTCACGGTCCTGCTGGTCACCCACAACGTGATCGAGGCCGAGACCGTCCTCGACCGGGTCGCCGTCCTCGAACGCGGCCGGGTCATCGCCTGCGACACCCCCGCCGGGCTCAAGGAACAGGTCGCCGGTGAGGTGCGCGTCGAGCTGGTGTGGCGCGAGCGGGCACCGCTGGACGTACCCGAGGTGGCGGCGCTGCGGGCGTCCGCCCAGGAGTCCGGGCGGCGCTGGGTACTGCGGCTGGGGCCGGACGAGGCCCGGGCCGCGGTCGCCGCGGTGACGGGCGGCGCGGCCTTCGCGGCGCTCGACGATTTCACCCTGGCCACACCCAGCCTGGAAGATGTCTATCTCGCGCTCGGGGGAGACGCCGGCGATGCGACCGAGGGGCTGGTGAAGGCGTGAGGAGCGTGCGTGTCGCGGGACGCGTGAACGCGCCGGGCGCGGCGGACGTACTCGACAGGTCGGACGGGGTGAGCGGGTTGGACGGGCTGAACGTGGGGAACGTGCCGGACGCGATGAGCGTGTTCCACGTGTTTGACGTGGTGGATGTGTCCAAGGGGAGCGGCCGCAGGTGACGAGCATCATTCCGGCCAGGACCGCGGCGACGCGTGTCGGGCCCGCGCCCGGTCCCTCCGGTACGGGCCCCGCCCGTACCCTCACCGCACCCCTCGCCCCGCGCGCCCGGCTGCTGCCCTCGCTGGCCGCCGTCTACCGCGCCCAGCTCTCCCGGGCGCGCGTCGCCCGGATTCCGCTGCTCTTCGTGGCGACCTTCCAGTCCGTCGGGATCATGATCCTGATGCGAGGGGTCGTGGACGGTGGCGCGGAGGCCCGCGCCGTGGTCGCGGGGTCCAGCGTCCTGGTCGTCGCGTTCGTCGCGCTCAACCTGCTCGCCCAGTACTTCGGGCAGCTGCGGGCGAGCGGCGGGCTCGACCACTACGCCACGCTGCCGGTGCCGCCCGCCGCGGTGGTGCTCGGGGCGGCCGCCGCGTACGCCTCGTTCACCGTGCCCGGCACGGTCTTCACCGCGATCACCGGAAGCGTGCTGTTCCAGCTGCCGATGACCCATCTGTGGGTCCTGGTGGCCGTCGTCCCGCTCTCCGGCGCCGCCCTGGCCGGTCTCGGCGCGGCCCTCGGGCTGCTCGCCCCCCGCCCCGAGTTGGCGACCCTGCTGGGCCAGCTGGGGATGTCCGCCGCCCTGCTGCTCGGGGTGCTGCCGGCCGAGCGGCTGCCGGAGCCGGTGAGCTGGGCGCGGGACCTGCTGCCCTCGACGTACGGGGTCGAAGCCCTGGCCCGGTCCTTCGACGCCCGCCCGGACTGGGGGCTCATCGCCTTCTTCCTCGCGATCTGTGCGGCGGTCGGGGTTCTCTCGCTGGCCGCGGCGACGTGGGCGTACCGGCGGGCCGCCGTACGGTAGCCCTCCGGGGCCGACGAGCACGGGTGCGGTATCCGGTGAGGCGCCTCACAGGGTGGCCTGGCACGATGGCACGGTGACCGCACCTCTGACGCCGCCTCACCAGCCCGGCCCCCACGATCCGTGGCAGACCCCGCCCTCGGGCTCTCACCTCGCGCCCTCCTCGGGCGCGCCGGACGACCCCGACACGGCCACGGAGCTCCGTCAGGCCGCCGTCGTCGCCGTCCTGGTGGCCATCTCGGGCATCGCGCTCGGGCTGCTGTGGCTGTGGCTCGCGCCGCGCGTACCGCTGGTCTCCGACGACACGGCCGTCTTCCTCAAGAACAGCGAGGGCGAGGAGGCGATCGGGGCGGACGGAACGTTCGTCCTGCTGGCCATCGGCTTCGGTGCGCTCTCGGCCGCGGCCGTCTTCTGGCGGCTGCGCCGCGGGGGCGTCCTCGTGGTGGTGGGTCTTGCGCTGGGAGCGCTGCTCGCCTCGCTGCTGGCGTGGCGGGTCGGCGTCTGGCTGGGGCCGTCCTCCGACGTGGTGGGACGGGCCCGGGAGGCCGGTCAGGGCGTGACGTTCGACGCCCCGCTGGAGCTGCACGCGGTGTGGGTGGCGGTGCTCGCGTGGCCGTTCGCGGCGATGGGGATCCATCTGCTGCTGACGGCGGCGTTCGGGCCGCGGGATGTCGAGCCGGACTGGCCGGGGGCGGGGTATTCGGCGTACTACGACGGGCCCGTGCAGGGGCCCCTGGCGGGGCCGGGGTCGGGGGCGCCTTCTTCGGGGCCGCCTCCTGCGGGTGGGGGAGGCGCGGCCTAGGGCGCTGCCCTGGCCCCGGTGTCCTCAAGCGCCGGACGGGCTGGATTCCGGGTCTCCGCCCCGGACCTCGCTCCTCAGGCGCCGGACGGGCTGGGTTCCGGGGCCCGCCCCGGACCCGGCTTCTCAGGCGCCGGACGGGCTGGGTTCCGGGCTCTGCCCCGGACCCGGCTTCTCAGGCGCCGGACGGGCTGGGTTCCGGGGCCCGCCCCGGACCCCGCTTCTCAGGCGCCGAACGGGCTGGATCATGCCCGTGCGATCTCCGCGAACACCGCCCCCGTCAGCTCCGCCAGATCCGTCGCCGCCAGCTCCACCTCCAGGCCCCGGCGGCCCGCCGACACGCAGATCGTGGCGTGCGCCCGCGCCGACGCGTCCAGCACCGTGCGCAGGCGCTTGCGCTGGCCCAGCGGGGAGATGCCGCCCCGCACATAGCCCGTCGTGCGTTCCGCCGCCGCCGGGTCCGCCATCGCGGCCCGTTTGCCGCCCACCGCGGACGCCAGGGCCTTGAGGTCCAGGGAGCCGGCCACCGGGACCACCGCGACCGTCAGCGCGCCGTCCACGTCCGCCACCAGGGTCTTGAAGACCCGGTCGGGGGAGACGCCCAGGGCCTCGGCGGCCTCCTCGCCGTAGGACGGGCTCGCCGGGTCGTGGTCGTAGGCGTGGACCGTGAAGGCGGTGCCCGCCGAGGTCAGGGCGACCGTGGCCGGGGTGCCGCCCGGCTGCTGCTTCTTGGACTTCTTCGCCACCGGGGCCGGTCCTCGTCAGTTGGGGTGGGTGGGGGCCCGGGTCAGGTCGGTCGCGGGCAGCGAGGGCAGGTGCCGGATGACCGCGGTCTCCTTGCGCAGCAGCGTCAGCTCCTCGCGCAGCCGGGTCGCGGTGTCCGGGGCCTGGAGCAGGCGCTGCTTGGTGGGTACGTCCAGGACCGTGGCCGCCGCGACCAGGTAGGAGATCACGGACGGGTCGTCGGGGAGGTCGGCGCCGGTCGCCAGCGAGCGCTCGCTCGCTCCGGCCAGCCGCTTCTGGTAGGAGCGGAAAGCCCGCAGGACGCCCTCCGCCAGGGCTCCGGCCTCATCGGCCTCGTCCTCGGCGGGCGGCTCCTCGGCCAGCTCCTCGACCTCGGCGGTCAGATACGGGCCGCTCGCCTCGACGGACAGCAGCCTGACCCGGGTGGTGCCGGTCGCCAGGACCTCGAAGCTGCCGTCGGCGCGCTCGCGGACCGTCGCCGCGTCGGCGACGCAGCCGACCCGGTGGAAGGTCTGGATGGGATCGGGGCCGAAGCCGTCCGCCGGGGCGCGCTCGGCGGGAGGGGCCGCCGCGACCGTGTCCGGCATGCCGGTGGCCGTCGGGGCGATCTCGCGGCCGTCGCGGATCGCGACCACGACGAAGCGACGAGGTTCTTCCTCGTCGCTCTTCAGCAGTTCCCGCATCATGGCGCGATATCGCTCTTCGAAGACGTTGAGCGGCAGCACCAGGCCGGGGAACAGCACCGCGTTGAGCGGGAAAAGGGGAAGGCGGGCGGTGGTCACAACGCTCAAGCGTAATGGCCCCGGGGGCGGCCGTGGTCGGCCCGGTCGCGCAGCGGGGTCAGGGAGGCCACCTGGAGGCGTGCGCCGTCCCGCGCGTCCAGGAAGCGGCCGAGCGCGTCCTCGGACACCGACGACCACGGGAACGACGTCGCGTGCAGGCCGATCATGTTGAACTGGTGCAGCGCCTCCGCCCAGCGGCCCCGGGCGAGCAGGACGTACGCGAGGAGATTGCGGACCTCGGCCGGCCACGGATCGCCGGGCCGGTAGGCGGCGGAGAGCCTGATCGCCAGGTCGGCCGCCGCGTCGATCCGCTCCTCCAGTACGGAGGTGGTCCGGCCCGCCGCCTGGGTGTCCAGGAGCAGCGCGAAGGCCGCCCGGACCGGCAGGGCCTGCACCAGGGAGTCGGGCAGCGCGTCCTCGGCGGCCTGCTCGGCGAAGTCGAAGCACTCGCGGTGCGAGCCGTACCAGGCGGCGGAGAGATAGCGCAGTGCCGCCACATGGCAGCCGTAGTGGTGCGCGGAGCGCCGTACGGCCTGCTCCCACAGCGACTCGAAGGCGGTGTGCGTGGCGTGGGTGCCGCGCGCGTGGTCCAGGGCGAGCCGCCACGGCACGGGGTCGCGCGGGTCCGCGTCGGCGGCCGCGGTGATCAGCGGGCCGACCTCGCGGAGCCGTTCCGCGCGGGCGGGCGACTCCCAGGCCCGGCGGACCGACAGCTCCGCCTTGACCAGCAGCGCGTCCGGATCGCGCGGGGCGGCGGCCAGCCAGTCGTCGAGCCAGCCGTCCCGGCTGCGGGCGAAGGCCACGAGCCGGCCCAGGTAGCGGTCCCGGTTCTCCCAGTCGGCGGCGTCCCGCGTGGTGGCGAGCAGCTTGGCGGCCGGTTCGTAGTCGCCCAGGGCGGCGGCGACCAGCGCGGGAGAGAGCCGCTCGTCCGGGGCGTCGAGCAGCACCGCGTCATCCGCGGACAGTCCGGCGGACAGCGGAGGGCTGTGCCGGATCATGCGCGCGGTACTGAGCAGAGCGCGAAGGAATGCCATGGTGCAGACCATTGAAAAGCGCTGGTGAGGGCCGCGCCAGAGGCGTGCTGTGAAGCTTCTGTGCCGAGTGAATGGGTTGTATCGAGCCGAGTCAAGAAAGGGCAAAGGAAATGCCCGCCATTGGCTTGATTGCATCCACCCGCGGGTGCTCGTCCGCCCCGACGGTCACCGGGCGCGGGACGGCCGAGCCCACGGTCCCGGCCGCCCGCGGTCGTACGGTGATGCCTCCCGGGCCGGCCCGCGCACGGCATCCGGCACCTCTCCCTGGTCAGCCCCTGCGCAGCATCCGGGACGCCCCCGCCGCCACCGTGGTGGCCAGAACCCACCCCACCAGCACCAGACCGGCCGCGGCCCACTGCCAGGCGTCCTCCATCCGCCAGTAACCGTCCTGCCCGAGGTTGATCACCGGGACCAGCAGATCCAGCGCGTACAGCGCGGGATTCCACTGCGGATGCTCCTCGCCCTTGATCGAGGGCGGGGCGTGCTGCGCGAAGGCCGCCGTGCCCGCCGCCCACAGCACCGCCATCCACACCGCGGCCCGCCCCGGCCGGTAGCCGTACGCCACCGTCCAGTCCTGGAGGTACCCCCAGGCCTTCGCCGCGGGCGGCAGCGTCTCGCGGCGGCGGCGCTGCTTGGCGAGCAGCACCTCGCGCGCGTCCGCGTCCTCGCCGCAGCTGCGCATCACCGTGGCCAGCCGCTCGTACGGCTCGGGGACGTACTCCGGGGTGGCGGCCTGCACCCACTCCAGCCGCCGGGACAGCGGGAAGTGGCCGTAGGGGACGAGGTTCTCGTAGACGAAACCGCCCATCGCCAGACCCCCGGGGCCCGGCCAGCTCGTCGACAAATCGATCAGGGTCACCACCTTCGCGCCGTTCAGCACGACCCGGCCCTCCTCCGGGCGCTCCGCGTTGAACCGCAGCTCCGGCGTCACGATCCGGCGCAGCGACAACTCCTCCTGCCGGGTCATGGTGAACCGGGCCTTGTGCAGGTCCACCGCGTCCCCGAACCGCCCGTCGTCCAGCCGCACCCCGCCCTTGCTCTCGAAGATCTGCGAGCGGGTGCCGCGCGCCGGGGTCGGGGCGTAGACCACGCCGTACGGGGGAGTGGTGCCTTGGTTCCCCGTGTCGACGCTCACCCACGCCTCGGTCATGTAGAGCGTGCGCTCCACCGTCAGCTGCGGAGCGTTCAGCGCGCGCCGGTCCTCCGCGGCGTGCAGCCGGCTGCCGCGCAGGCTCAGCGAACCGCCCACCTTCGCCCCGCGCAGGCTCAGCTCACCGAGCGTCTCGATCATCTCGGCCTGGAGGTCCTGGGCGACCGCCATGCCGTCCCCGACGATGGCCCGCCCGTGCCGGTCCGGGCCCACACTGAGCTGGTTGATCAGCAGATCCGTGCCGATCTGCGCGTCGGTCAGCCGGATCCCCCGGTCGATCCGGCAACGGGGCAGATGCAGATCGCCCTCGGTGTGCAGCCGTGCCGCCTCCAGCCGGGGCAGCGCGCAGCCCACCAGCCGCAGGGTCGTGAAGTGGCACTCGGGAAGCACCACCTCCTGCTCGAAACGGCAGCCGGTCAGCTCCACGTACGGCGAGACCCGGCCGCCCGCCAGGTCCAGCTTGCCGGTGATCCGCACCCCCCGGAGCTTCAGCGCCGCCACCCGGCCGGGCCGGGCCGGTGGACCGCTCAGCAGCAGCCGCGCCACCGTGCGCGCGCCGACGCTCCGCTCGGGCCCCCACGTCTGCGGGGCGAACGGGTCGTTGCGGGTCGTGTCGTAGGTACGTAAGTCGTAGGTGGTCCCGTTGCGGAAGGACTGCCACATGCCCAGCTCCGCTGCGCTGAGGCCGTCCGGGATGTCGCCTTCGTGCGGCTCGGTCACGGCCGCTCCCTCCGTGCACACATGCTGTAGTGCCGTTATTCCCTGGTGTGACGCGGTGAAAGCCAGTGGTCAGCAGTGACAGCCGGACATGGCCGAGACGCGTATCAGCCAGTGGTGCGGACGACCGGTATCAGCCAGTGATACGGGCGACCGGGCGCTCCGGGCGGTCTGAGAGAATTGCCGTGTGATCTCTCGAATCGACCTGCGCGGCGACGCCCTCCCCGAGGGCGCCGCTCTGCGCGACCTGCTGCCCCGTGCCGAGTTCGACGTGGAAGCCGCCCTGGAGACGGTGCGGCCCATCTGCGAGGACGTACGCCATCGTGGCTCCGCGGCAGTGATCGAGTGGGGAGAGAAGCTCGACGGTGTCCGGATCGAGTCGGTACGGGTGTCGGCCGACGCCCTGAACCGGGCGCTGGAGGAGCTGGACCCGGCCGTCCGCGCCGCGCTGGAGGAGTCGATCCGCCGCGCCCGCCTCGTCCACCGCGAGCAGCGCCGCACCACGCACACCACCCAGGTCGTCCCCGGCGGCACCGTCACCGAGAAGTGGGTTCCCGTCGAGCGCGTCGGGCTCTACGTCCCCGGCGGCCGCTCGGTCTACCCCTCCTCCGTCGTGATGAACGTGGTTCCGGCCCAGGAGGCGGGCGTCGAGGGCGTCGCCGTCGCCTCCCCGCCGCAGAAGGACTTCGGCGGCCTCCCGCACCCCACCATCCTGGCGGCCTGCGCCCTGCTCGGCGTGGACGAGGTGTACGCGGCGGGCGGCGCCCAGGCCGTGGCGATGTTCGCGTACGGCACCGAGGACTGCCCCCCGGTCAACCTGGTCACCGGCCCCGGCAACATCTACGTCGCCGCCGCCAAGCGCCTGCTCAAGGGCCGCATCGGCATCGACGCCGAGGCCGGGCCCACCGAGATCGCGATCCTCGCCGACGCCACCGCCGACCCGGTGCACGTGGCCGCCGACCTGATCAGCCAGGCCGAGCACGACCCGATGGCCGCCGCCGTCCTGGTCACCGACTCCGCGGAGCTGGCCGCCGCCACCGAGGCGGAGCTGGTTCCGCAGGTCGCCGCGACCAAGCACATCACGGACCGCATCGAGCCCGCGCTGGCCGGCCGCCAGTCCGCGGTCGTCCTGGTCTCCTCGATCGAGGACGGCCTCAAGGTCGTCGACGCGTACGGAGCCGAGCACCTGGAGATCCAGACCGCCGACGCGGCCGCCGTCGCCGACCGGGTCCGCAACGCCGGGGCGATCTTCGTCGGCCCCTGGGCCCCGGTCTCGCTCGGCGACTACTGCGCCGGCTCCAACCACGTCCTGCCCACCGGCGGCTGCGCCTGCCACTCCTCGGGCTTGTCCGTGCAGTCCTTCCTGCGCGGCATCCACATCGTCGACTACAGCCGCGACGCGCTCGCCGAGGTCACCCACCATGTCGTGACCCTCGCCGAGGCGGAGGACCTCCCCGCCCACGGCGCCGCCCTCAAGGCAAGGTTCGGCTGGAAGGTTCCGCAGCAGTGACGAACGACAGCACCACCCCCCGTAACCCCTGGGACGAGCTGCCCATCCGCGACGAACTGCGCGGCCAGGCCCCGTACGGAGCCCCCCAGCTCGACGTCCCCGTACGCCTCAACACCAACGAGAACCCCTACCCGCTCCCCGAAGCCCTGGTCGACCGGATCGCCGAGCGGGTCCGCGAGGCCGCCCGCGGCCTCAACCGCTACCCCGACCGGGACGCCGTCGAGCTGCGCACCGAGCTGGCCCATTACCTGAGCCGTACCGCCGGGCACGAGGTGACGGCGGCCCACGTATGGGCGGCCAACGGCTCCAACGAGGTCCTCCAGCAGCTGCTCCAGACCTTCGGCGGGCCCGGCCGCACCGCGATCGGCTTCGAACCCTCGTACTCCATGCACGCCCTGATCTCCCGGGGCACCGGCACCGGCTGGATCTCCGGGCCGCGCAACGACGACTTCACCGTCGACGTGGACGCCGCCCGCGCCGCCATCGCCGAGCACCGGCCCGAGGTCGTCTTCATCACCTCGCCCAACAACCCCACCGGCACCGCCGTCGAGGCCGAGACCGTCCTCGCCCTGTACGACGCCGCCCAGGCCGCCGGGCCCTCGGTCGTCGTCGTCGACGAGGCGTACGGCGAGTTCAGCCACCACCCCTCGCTGCTCCCGCTGATCGAGGGCCGCCGCAACCTGATCGTCTCCCGGACCATGTCCAAGGCGTTCGGCGCGGCGGGGCTCCGCCTCGGCTACCTCGCCGCCGACCCGGCCGTGGTCGACGCGGTCCAGCTGGTGCGGCTGCCGTACCACCTCTCCTCCGTCACCCAGGCCACCGCGCTCGCCGCCCTGGAGCACACCGATACGCTGCTCGGGTACGTCGCGCAGCTCAAGAGCGAGCGCGACCGGCTGGTGGCCGAGCTGCGCGCCACCGGTTACGAGGTCACCGACTCGGACGCCAACTTCGTCCAGTTCGGCCGCTTCGACGACAGCCACGCCGTCTGGCAGCAGATCCTCGACCGGGGCGTCCTGGTCCGGGACAACGGCGTACCGGGATGGCTGCGGGTCACCGCGGGAACCCCGGCAGAGAACGACGCGTTCCTCGATGCGGTACGCGAACTCAAGAAGGAGCACGACGCATGAGCCCCCGCGTAGGCCGCGTGGAACGCACCACGAAGGAAACGTCCGTGCTCGTCGAGATCAACCTCGACGGCACCGGAAAGGTCGATGTCGCCACCGGGGTCGGCTTCTACGACCACATGCTCGACCAGCTCGGCCGCCACGGCCTCTTCGACCTCACGGTCAAGACCGAGGGCGACCTGCACATCGACAGCCACCACACCATCGAGGACACCGCCCTCGCGCTCGGCGCCGCCTTCAAGCAGGCCCTCGGCGACAAGGTCGGGATCTACCGCTTCGGCAACTGCACCGTCCCGCTGGACGAATCGCTCGCCCAGGTCACCGTCGACCTCTCCGGCCGCCCCTACCTCGTGCACACCGAGCCCGAGAAGATGGCGCCGATGATCGGCGAGTACGACACGACGATGACCCGGCACATCCTGGAGTCCTTCGTCGCCCAGGCGCAGATCGCCCTGCACGTCCACGTGCCGTACGGGCGCAACGCCCACCACATCGTGGAGTGCCAGTTCAAGGCGCTCGCCCGCGCCCTGCGGTACGCCGCCGAGCACGACCCGCGCGCCGCCGGCATCCTGCCCTCCACGAAGGGCGCCCTGTGACCGGCCTCAACACCATCCTGATCGTCGTCGGCCTCTTCCTGGCCGGCGGCGTCTACTCCTTCGCGAAGCAGGGGATGCCCAAGGGCGTCATCGTGCTGCTGTCGATCGGCTCCGTGATGTGCCTGGTGGCGGGCATCCTGCGGATCCAGGGCCTGTGGGACTGAGGACAGGTACGTCATGAGTGAGAACAAGAAGAAGGTCGTCGTCTTCGACTACGGCTTCGGCAACGTCCGTTCCGCCGAGCGTGCCCTCGCCCACGTCGGCGCGGACGTCGAGATCACCCGCGACTACGACCGCGCGATGAACGCCGACGGGCTCCTCGTCCCCGGCGTCGGCGCGTTCTCCGCCTGCATGGACGGGCTGAAGCGGGCCCGCGGCGACTGGATCGTCGGCCGCAGGCTCTCCGGCGGCCGCCCCGTGATGGGCATCTGCGTCGGGATGCAGATCCTGTTCGAGCGCGGCATCGAGCACGGCGTGGAGACCGAGGGCCTGGACGAATGGCCCGGTACGGTCGGACCCCTGAAGGCCGACGTCGTCCCGCACATGGGCTGGAACACCGTCGACGCCCCCGAGGACTCCCGGCTCTTCGCCGGCCTGGACCCCGAGGCCCGCTACTACTTCGTGCACTCCTACGCGGCGCACGACTGGTCCCTCGAAGTCACCAACGCCAAGATCCGTGCCCCCAAGGTCACTTGGGCGACGCACGGCGAACGGTTCGTGGCCGCCGTGGAGAACGGCGCGCTGTGGGCCACCCAGTTCCACCCCGAGAAGTCCGGCGATGCCGGCGCCCAGCTGCTGACCAACTGGATCGAGACGCTGTAATGCCGAAGCTTGAACTGCTCCCCGCCGTCGACGTCCGTGACGGCCAGGCCGTCCGCCTCGTCCACGGCGAGTCCGGCTCCGAGACCTCCTACGGGTCCCCGCTGGAGGCCGCCCTCGCCTGGCAGAGCGCCGGCGCCGAGTGGCTGCACCTCGTCGACCTGGACGCCGCCTTCGGCACCGGCGACAACCGCGCCCTGATCGCCGAGGTCGCCGGGGCCATGGACATCAAGGTCGAGCTGTCCGGCGGCATCCGCGACGACGCCTCGCTCGCCGCCGCCCTCGCCACCGGCTGCCGCCGCGTCAACCTCGGCACCGCCGCCCTGGAGACCCCCGAGTGGGTCGCCAAGGTCATCGCCGAGCACGGCGACAAGATCGCCGTCGGCCTCGACGTCCGCGGCACCACCCTGCGCGGCCGGGGCTGGACCCGCGACGGCGGCGACCTGTACGAGACCCTCGCCCGCCTCGACGCCGAGGGCTGCGCCCGCTACGTCGTCACCGACATCGCCAAGGACGGCACCCTCCAGGGCCCCAACCTCGGCCTGCTGCGGGATGTCTGCGCCGTCACCGACCGCCCGGTCGTCGCCTCCGGCGGCGTCTCCTCGCTCGACGACCTCCGCGCGATCTCCCTCCTCGTCCCCGAAGGCGTCGAGGGCGCGATCGTCGGCAAGGCGCTGTACGCGAAGGCGTTCACGCTGGAAGAGGCCCTCAAGGCGGTCGCCGCATGACCGATGCCGCCCCTTCCGTACGCCGGATCTCCACCGGCGCCCCCTGGGAGGAGAAGTTCGGCTACTCGCGCGCCGTCGAGCTCCCCAACGGGCTCGTCCTGGTGGCCGGCTGCACCTCCGTGATCAACGGCCAGATCTCCGCGGGCTCCCCGTACGAGCAGGCCATCACCTCCTTCGACGTCGCCTTCGCGGCGCTGGAGCAGGTGGGCCTGGGACGCGAGGACGTCGTCCGCACCCGGATGTACCTCACGCACGCCCGGGACGTGGACGAGGTCGGCCGCGCCCACAAGGAGCTGTTCGACGCCGTACGCCCCGCCGCCTCGATGATCATCGTGTCCGGTTTCGTGGACCCGAGCCTGGTCGTCGAGGTCGAGGTCGAGGCCTACCGGGGAGGCGCCAAGTGACTCTCGCGGTACGGGTCATCCCCTGCCTGGACGTCGACAACGGCCGGGTCGTCAAGGGCGTCAACTTCCAGAACCTGCGCGACGCGGGCGACCCCGTCGAGATGGCCAAGCTGTACGACGCCGAGGGCGCCGACGAGCTGACCTTCCTCGACATCACCGCGTCCAGCGGCGACCGCGAGACGACGTACGACGTGGTCCGCCGTACCGCCGAGCAGGTCTTCATCCCGCTCACCGTCGGCGGCGGCGTCCGCACCCCGGACGACGTCGACAAGCTGTTGCGCGCCGGGGCGGACAAGGTCGGCGTCAACACCGCCGCCATCGCCCGCCCCGACCTCATCCGCGAGATCGCCGAACGCTTCGGGCGCCAGGTCCTGGTGCTCTCCGTCGACGCCCGCCGCACCCCTCAGGGCACCTTCGAGGTCACCACGCACGGCGGCCGCAAGGGCACCGGCATCGACGCCGTCGAGTGGGCCCACCGGGCCGCCGAGCTGGGCGCGGGCGAGATCCTGCTCAACTCGATGGACGCCGACGGCACGAAGGACGGCTACGACACCGAGATGATCGAGGCGGTACGGGGGCACGTCACCGTCCCCGTCATCGCCTCCGGCGGCGCGGGCCGGCTCGCGGACTTCGCCCCGGCGATCGGGGCGGGGGCCGACGCGGTGCTCGCCGCGTCCGTCTTCCACTTCGGCGACCTGCGGATCTCCGAGGTCAAGGGCGCGCTGCGGGACGCGGGGCACCCGGTCCGCTGACCGGACGGCCCGGCGCCCCTCTGGGTGCGCCGGGCCGCAGGTTCCCCGGGGTTGCCGGACCGTGATGTCGAGTTCCGCGCAGACCCCTAGGTACCGACCGGGCGGTATGCCATTCTGCGGGCGTCAGGATCGTGTCGCCGCGCTCGCGCCCCGCCGGGCCGGGTGCGCCGGACCCGCCGCTCGCGCGGTGGGCCGATTCCCGGTGGAGGCCGCCATGCCACAGGTCGTACGTTCGCGGATCGGGGAGCTGCACGGCACGCCCTCCGCTACGCCGTTGCCGCAGCGCCTGCGTTCCCTGGCCGATCGCGAGGCCGTCGACGTGCTGCACCGGGCCGCCCGGGTCCTCGTCGCGTCCCTGCCGGCCCTCACCGACCGGCTCGTCGAGGCCCTGTACGCCCAGGAGCCCGGCTACCGGGCGGCGATCGACTCCGACCGGGCCGAGGTCTGGCAGGAGGTCCACCACTCGCTGCGGCACAACGTCGGCTCCCTGATCCAGCCCCGCGAGTACCGGGAGTCCGCCCACCGCACCTCCCGCTGGATCGGCGAGATCCGCGCCGAGCAGGGCGTACCGCTCGACGCGGTCCTGCACGCCTTCCGGATG
The DNA here is from genome assembly GCF_042718715.1 of Streptomyces sp. NPDC058576. Taxonomy (NCBI): domain Bacteria; kingdom Bacillati; phylum Actinomycetota; class Actinomycetes; order Kitasatosporales; family Streptomycetaceae; genus Streptomyces; species Streptomyces sp. NPDC058576. The sequence goes on from NZ_JBHXPF010000007.1 coordinate 58,888, forward strand.
GGCGGTGCGATGGTCTGGCAGGACCTCGTGGACGAGACCGCCCGGCGCGACCCCGACGACGTCCGGCTGCTCGTCCATGTCGCCGCCGACGTGTGGAACTTCGTGGACGAGCACTGCGGGGTCGTCGCCGAGGCCTACCGGCAGGCGGAGCGGCGGCTGTCCTGGCGGCGCGAGAACCGGCAGCGGCTCATGGTCGCCGCCCTGCTGGACGGGACCGCCCGGATCGCCGACCTCGCCGAGGCGGCCGCCATGCTGGGACTGCCGGAGCAGGGCCGGTACGCCGTGCTCGCGGTGGCCGCCGCCCCGCGCGGGCCCGGGGCCGCCGCCCGTCCTCGGCTGACGCTGCCCGCCGCCCACCCGGGGGCGGCGGTGCTCTGGCACCCGGGCCCGGAGGCCGAGTTCGCGATCCTGCCGCTGGCGGGCCCGCCCGGCGAGCTGAGCGGACTCGCCGCCGCGCTGGACGTGCCGGCCGGGACCCGGGCCGGGATCGGCTCCGCCGTCGAGGGCCTGGCCGCCCTCGGCGACGCCCGGCGGCTGGCCGAGACCGCGCTGCGCGCCTGCCCCGCGTCCGGCGGCACCGTCCTGCTCGACGAGCACCTCCCGGACGCCCTGGTCGCCTCCTCGCCCGCCCTGGCCGGAGCGCTCGCCGACCGGGTGCTGGGCGCGCTGGACCGGCTGGACCCCGCCGACCGCGACGTCATCGTGGAGACCCTCACCGCCTGGCTGGACGCGGACGGCTCGGCGCAGCGGGCGGGCGCGAAGCTCTACTGCCACCGCAACACCGTCCTCAACCGCCTCCGCCGCTTCGAACAGCTCACCGGTCGCTGCCTCACCCGCCCCCGGGACGCGGTCGAGGTCTCCCTCGCCCTGGCCGCGCGACGACTGCTCGGCGCCTGAAGGGGCCGCAGCGGCCTGGAGAACTCCGCAACGAATATTGCGCAATTATTCTTGCGCAACTTTTCCTGCACATCTACGGTCGTGTCATGCCCAGTGAAGAACGACGCCGCGTCACCGACCTCGACACCCTCAAGGCGATCGGCCACCCCTTGCGCCTGAAGCTCTACCGGGCCCTGCACATCAAGCGCACCGCCACCGCCTCCCAGCTCGCCGACCAGGTCGACGAGGCGGTGTCGCTCGTCAGCTACCACCTGCGCAAGCTCGCCGACCACGGACTGATCGAACCCGCCGAGGGGCAGGGCACCGACGGCCGGGAGCGCTGGTGGCAGCCGTCCTCCCGCGGACTGACCTACAGCGAAACGGACTTCGACGACGCGCCGGACAAGGCGGCCGTCTACGCCGCCGCCGGCCGGATCTCCTTCGACCAGCACGTCGAGCTCTACCGGGCCCACCAGGACTCACGGCACACCTGGGACACGGAATGGCGCAGCGCCTCCTGGAGCTCGGAGAACCTCCTCCGCCTCACTGCCGGCGAACTGGCCGAGCTCAGCCGGGAGATGGGCGCGCTGATCGACCGCTACGAGGAAGCCGGCCGCACCCGCGAGGAAGAGGGCGACACGGAGGGCCGGGAGAGCGTCGCCCTGCACACCTACGGCTTCCCGTTCCGTCCCTAGGGCGTGCCGGGCGTCACGGACCCGGTCAGGATCCGCCGGACGCGCCCCAGCCCCCGCCGCCTCACGGAAGGACCCCTGTGACCGTCACCGCGACCGCCACCGAGACCCCCGAACGCCCCGCGCACCGCGACCCGAACGTCCTGCGCTGGCTCGGCGCGTACACCGCGTCGATGATCGGCGACAGCGTCTACTTCATGGCCCTCGCCTGGGCCGCCGCCCGGACCGGCAGCGCCTCCGGCACCGGCCTGGTGCTCGCCGCCGGCTCCGTACCCCGGGCGCTCCTGATGCTCGGCGGGGGAGTGCTCGCCGACCGCCTCGGGCCCCGCCGCGTCGTCATCGGCAGCGACGCCGCCCGCGCGCTCCTCGTTCTCTCCCTCGCCGCCACGCTCGTCCTGACCGCGCCCACCGTGGGCGTCCTGGTCGTCGTCGCCCTGCTCTTCGGCGCGGTCGACGCCCTGTTCCTGCCCGCCGTCGGAGCGCTGCCGCCCCGGATCAGCGGCCCCGGCCAGCTCGCCCGGATCCAGGGCCTGCGCGCACTGGCCGCGCGCGGCTCCTCGATCATCGGTGCGCCGATGGGCGGGGTCGCCGTGGCGACCGGCGGCCCCTCGCTCGCCTTCGCCGCCGCCGGAGTGCTGTTCGCCCTGTCCCTGCCGCTGCTTCTGAGCCTGCGGATCAGACCGCTGTCCGAGCCGGTGAAGCCCGACGGGACGGCTACGGACACCGAAACGGCACCGTCACCGAACGCCTGGCACGACCTCGTCGACGGGCTCCGGTACATCCGCCGCCACCCCCTGCTCGGCCCGCTCATGCTCGTCATAGCCCTCAGCGAGCTGGGCTTCGTCGGGCCGCTCAACCTGGGCCTGATCCTGCTCTCCGAGCAGCGCGGCTGGGGCGCGGCCGGCATGGGCTGGATCGTCGCCGGATTCGCCGTCGGGGCGGCCGGGTCCGCCCTCCTGCTCGCCGTCCGGGGCCGGGTGGAGCACGCCGGGCTCGTGCTCTGCCTGACCGCCGTCGTCGGCGCGACGGGCATCGCCGCCCTGGCCCAGGTCCCCACCGTGGCCCTCGCCGCCGCGACCGCCGCGTTCGTCGGCCTCGTCGGCGGCCTGGCCGGCGCGCTGTGCGGAGCCCTCGTCCAGACCACCGCCGATCCGGCGTACCTGGGCCGGGTCACCTCCGTATCGACGTTCTTCACCTACGCGCTCATCCCGCTGAGCTACCCGGTCACCGGGGCGGCCGTCACCCTGTGGGGCACCGGGCCGGTCTACGCCGTCAGCGCGGCCGTCTGCGCGACGGGTGGCGTGGCGGGCCTCGCCTTCGCCGCGCTCCGCCGCGCCGAACTGCCCCGCTGACCCGGGCGCTCTCCGCCCCCGGCGCCTACATCCCCAGCTCGGCCGTCCTCAGCCGGTCCACCGCCGCCTCGTCGCCCTCCACCTGCACGTCCGCCGCGTTCTGGCGGCCGTACACGAACAGCAGCAGCTCGGCGGGCTCCCCGGTCACCGTCACCACCGGGGTGCCCTTGCGGGCCACCGCCGTCCGGCCGTCCGGGCGGCGCAGCACCAGGCCGACGGGGGAGCGGCGGCCCACCAGCCGGGCGGTCTTCTCCACGTTGGACCAGAGCACATCGGCGAAGACCGGGTTCAGCTCGCGACGCGACCAGTCCGGCTGGGCCCGCCGCACATCCTCCGCGTGGACGAAGAACTCCACGGTGTTCGCCGCCTCGTCGATCTGCTTGAGGGACATCGGCGAGAACCGGGGCGGGCCGGTACGGATCAGCTGGATCAGTTCCTCGTACGGCTTCGCCGCGAACTCCGCCTGCACCCGCTCCAGCCGGGCCTTCAACGCGCTCACCAGCAGCCCGCCCACGGCGTCCGCCCGGCGCTCGCGGACCACCACATGGGCGGCCAGATCGCGGGTTTTCCAGCCGTCGCACAAGGTCAGAGCCTCGGGACCGGCCGCTTCCAACAGATCGGCGAGCAGAAGACGTTCACGCTTCGCATGGGTCGACATGCCCGCCAGCGTACGACCGTCACCCGGGGTCCGCCCAGTGGACGTCCGCCCGGATAGCTCCCACCGACGCGGCACAATGGGCCCATGACCAGCACGCCCGGCCCCACGCCGCCCGCCAGCAGCCTCGACCCCGCCATCGCCGCCCGCCTCAAGCGGGGCGCCGACGGTCTGGTCCCGGCCATCGCCCAGCAGTACGACACCGGCGAGGTGCTGATGCTCGGCTGGATGGACGACGAGGCACTCCACCGCACCCTCACCACGGGCCGCTGCACCTACTGGTCGCGCAGCCGCCGGGAGTACTGGGTCAAGGGCGACACCTCCGGGCACATCCAGCGGGTGAAGTCCGTCGCGCTGGACTGTGACGCCGACACCGTGCTGGTCAAGGTCGACCAGACCGGGGCCGCCTGCCACACGGGCGACCGCACCTGCTTCGACGCCGACGTCCTCACCCTCCTCGACAGCTAAGGTCCGGCCATGGATCTCGACACCTTCCGCAAGCTGGCCGTCGACCGGCGCGTCGTCCCCGTCAGCCGCCGCCTCCTCGCGGACGGCGACACCCCGGTCGGCCTGTACCGCAAGCTCGCCGCCGAGCGCACCGGCACCTTTCTGCTGGAGTCCGCCGAGAACGGCCGGACCTGGTCGCGCTACTCGTTCATCGGCGTCCGCAGCGACGCCACCCTCACCACCCTTGACGGCGCGGCCCACTGGCTCGGCACCCCGCCGGTCGGCGTCCCGGTGGACGGCGACCCGCTCGACGCCCTGCGGGCCACCGTCGAGACCCTGCACACCCCCCGCGACCTGGTGGGCGACGCGGGCCTTCCGCCGTTCACCGGCGGCATGGTCGGCTACCTCGGCTACGACGTCGTCCGCCGCCTGGAGAAGATCGGTGAGCACGGCGGCGACGACCTGAAGCTGCCCGAGCTGACCATGCTCCTCACCTCGGACCTCGCCGTCCTCGACCACCAGAACGGCACCGTCCTGCTGATCGCCAACGCGATCAACCACAACGACCTCGAAACCGGCGTCGACGAGGCCCACGCGGACGCCGTCGCCCGCCTCGACGCGATGGAGCGCGACCTGCGCCGCCCGGTCGAGAACGCCCCCGCCGTCCTGCCCCCGTCCGAGCTGCCCCCGTACACCGCACTGTGGGGCGGCGAGGCCTACCAGGACGCCGTCGTGGACATCAAGGAGCGGATCCGGGCGGGCGAGGCCTTCCAGGTCGTCCCCTCCCAGCGCTTCGAGACCCCGTGCACCGCGAGCGCCCTGGACGTCTACCGGGTGCTGCGGGCCACCAACCCGTCCCCGTACATGTATCTCTTCCGCTTCGACGGGTTCGACGTCGTCGGGTCCAGCCCCGAGGCCCTCGTCAAGGTCGAGGACGGGCGGGCCATGGTCCACCCGATCGCCGGGACCCGGCACCGGGGCGCGACCCCGCAGGAGGACCAAGCGCTTGCCGAGGAACTGCTCGCCGACCCCAAGGAGCGCGCCGAGCACCTGATGCTCGTCGACCTCGGCCGCAACGACCTGGGCCGGGTCTGCGAGCCGGGCAGCGTCGAGGTCGTCGACTTCATGTCCATCGAGCGCTACTCCCACGTGATGCACATCGTCTCCACCGTCACCGGCCGCGTCACCGAGGACCGCACCGCCTTCGACGTCCTCACCGCCTGCTTCCCCGCGGGCACCCTCTCCGGCGCCCCCAAGCCCCGCGCCATGCAGATCATCGAGGAGCTGGAGCCGAGCCGCCGCGGACTGTACGGGGGCTGCGTCGGCTACCTCGACTTCGCCGGGGACTCCGACACCGCCATCGCCATCCGGACCGCACTGCTCCGCGACGGCACCGCGTACGTGCAGGCCGGAGCGGGGGTCGTCGCCGACTCCGACCCGGTCGCCGAGGACACCGAGTGCCGCAACAAGGCGGCGGCCGTGCTCCGCGCCGTCCACACGGCCAACCGCCTCCACGACCGCTGAACCGCTGACTGCCGACCGGCTCCACGGGCGTCGGGGCGGTAGGGGATAGTGGAGGGCGTGAGTGCTGTTCCCGTACCCCAGCCCCGTGCCCGCACCGCCGACTCCGCGTCCGGCGCCGCGCCCGACTCCGCAGGGAGCCGCCGCTCCCTCGCGGCCGGTCTGCTCCTGGGCGCGGCCGGCGCGACCGTCGTCCTCCTCGCCTCCGGGCAGACCTGGGCCGAGGGCCGGGCGGCCACCGGCGGCGGCGCGCTGCCGCTGACCGCCGACGGGCGGGACGTCACGGGCGTCCCCGCCGCCCTCGCCGTCGTCGGTCTCGCCGCCCTCGTCGCCGTCTTCGCCGTGCGCGGCGCGGGCCGCCGGATCGTCGCCGCGCTCCTGGCCCTCAGCGGCCTCGGTGCCACCCTCAGCGCCTGGGCCGGCGCGTCCGACAGCACGGCCCTCGACGAGGAGGCGGCCAGGACCACCGGCGACGCGGCGGCCGCCATCCACGCCCTCAGCCACACCGCCTGGCCCTACGTCACCGCGGTCGGCGGCCTGCTGATCCTGCTGGCCGGGCTCCTCGCCCTGCGCTACGGCAGCCGCTGGCCCGCGATGTCCGGAAAGTACGAGCGCGACGGTACCCCGCGCCCCGGCAAGGCGCCGCGCACCGCCCCCGACCCGGACCGGCCCGAGGACCTGTGGAAGGCCCTGGACCGCGGCGAGGACCCGACGCGCGAGGCGTGACCCCCGCGCTCACGCCCCGTTGCCCGTACGGGACAATGGACCCGAGCCGTCCCCGGGCGGCGGCCACACGCACAGCGCCACCCACGGCGCAACACCAACGAGGAGCAACTCATGGCGGGCACGAGCCACGGACACACCCCGGCCGCCTGGACCGGTGTCATCATTGCTTTCATCGGCTTCTGCGTCGCAGGCGTCTTCATGGTCGCGGCCAACCCGCTCGGCTTCTGGGCCGGCATCGTCGTCATCTTCGCCGGCGGTCTCGTGGGCCTCGCCATGAAGGTCGCCGGCCTCGGCATGCCGAAGGAGTCGGCCGAGCTGATCGAGGCCCGGGAGCGCGCCGGGCAGGCGCAGATCTCGCACTGACCCGGACGTCGGCCCGTCCCGGCGACCGACACGCAGACTGGCGCAGCCCCACCGGGGCTGCGCCTTTTCGCGTCCGCGGGTGACAATCACCGGGTGGACGCCTCGCCTGCCCCCTCTCCCGCCCAGCCCCCGGACCCGGAAACGGAGTCTCCGCCGGGCCACGGACCCATGCCGCTGACCGTCTGCCCGACCCCCGACATGGCCATGCCCACTTCAGCCGGCCGGGCGTTCGAGGACGGAACCCTCGCCACTCCGGCCCGTCCGGCGTCCGAGGGGGAAACCCCCGCTACCCCAGCCCGTGCGGCGTCCGAGGGGGAAACCCCGGCTACCCCAGCCCGTCCGGCGTCCGAGGGCGAAACCCCCGCTACCCCAGCCCGTCCGGCGTTTGAGGACGGAACCCCCGCTACCCCAGCCCGTCCGGCGTTTGAGGACGGAACCCTCGTGGGGGTGGGCCCGGAGGTCACAGGGCCCTCGGGTGGAGGGACCTCGCAGGTGCACGGCCCCCACGGCCACGGTTCCGTCCTCAAACGCCGGACGGGCTGGATGGGTCGCCCCACAGCCCAGGTGGGCCACCCAACGGGTCAGGTAAGCCGGGTGCGCCGGCTCGCCACGCCCCTCGGCATCCTCGCCGCCGTCGCCGGAGCCTTCGCGTACGTCGGCGCCGTCGACCCGAACGAGTCCGGCCACTACCCAATCTGCCCGCTGCTCAAGCTGACCGGCGTGTTCTGCCCCGGCTGCGGCGGACTGCGCAGCGCCCACGCCTTCATCACCGGCGACCTCGGCGCGGCGCTCGAAGCCAACGCGATCGCCACCGTCGGCTACTTCCTCTTCGCCGTGGTCTGGGTCCTCTGGCTGGGCCGGGCCTGGCGCGGACGGCCCCTGCGGATCGCTCTGGCACCCGCCTGGTGGTGGGGCGTGGGCGCCGTCCTGCTGATCTTCACCGTCGTCCGGAATCTGCCGTTCGGCTCCGCGCTGGCCCCCTGAAATGCCCAGGTAGTGGGACGCGGCGTGGCCGGATGCGAGCCCCGGGCCCTCCTGCGGATACCATCGGTACGGCTGATCCTGTTCCCTCATCACCGTTCCGGAAGGGGGCCGCTCGCGTGAGTGTGCTCGACGAGATCATCGACGGCGTTCGCGCCGACCTCGCGGAGCGGCAGGCGCGCGTCAGCCTCGACGAGCTGAAGGAGCGCGCCGCCCGCGCCCCCCAGGCCAAGGACGGAGTCGCCGCCCTGCGCGGCGAGGGCGTCACCGTCATCTGCGAGGTCAAGCGCTCGTCCCCCTCCAAGGGGGCCCTTGCCGCCATCGCCGACCCGGCCGCGCTCGCCGCCGACTACGAGGCGGGCGGCGCGTCCGTCATCTCGGTCCTCACCGAGGAGCGCCGCTTCGGCGGCTCGCTCGCCGACCTGGAGGCCGTCCGCGCCAAGGTCGACACCCCGATCCTGCGCAAGGACTTCATCGTCACCTCGTACCAGCTGTGGGAGGCCCGGGCGTACGGCGCCGACCTCGTCCTGCTGATCGTCGCCGCCCTCGACCAGGAGGCCCTGGTCTCCCTCATCGAGCGCGCCGAGTCGATCGGGCTCACCCCGCTCGTCGAGGCGCACGACGAGGAGGAGGCGGAGCGCGCCGTGGACGCCGGAGCCAAGATCATCGGTGTCAACGCGCGCAACCTCAAGGACCTCAAGGTCGACCGCTCCACCTTCGAGCGCGTCGCCCCCGAGATCCCCGACCACATCGTCAAGGTCGCCGAGTCCGGCGTCCGGGGCCCGCACGACCTGATCGCGTACGCCAACGCCGGCGCCGACGCCGTCCTGGTCGGCGAGTCCCTGGTCACCGGCCGCGACCCGCGCGCCGCCGTCGCCGACCTGGTCGCCGCGGGCGCCCACCCGGCGCTCCGCCACGGCCGCGGCTGACCGGGGCGAAGCGACCATGACCGACTGTCCCGTGCCCCGTACCCGGCCGGGCCTCGGCCCCGCCGGGGCCCCGGCCCGGGACCCGCACGCCCCGCTGGCGCGCGGCTGCCGCCCGCGCGGCTGCCGCGCCCCCGCACGGCGCGTGCACGGCCGGCGGGTGCGGTACGTCATCGGTGACGAGCCGGGCCAGGTGAACGGGATGCGATGGCGCCCGGGGTCCGCGCTGTAGGCGAGCCCCGGCCGACGTACCGCAGCACTCCTTTTCGTACGTACGTCCGCACCGTCGTGACCGCATGCCGGTCCCGGTGCCGCTCGCTCCTCCGCGCATACGGTGAACCCACCCGTTGCCATGCCAAGGAGCACGTCGCATGACGTCCGAATTCTTCATTCCGGACCCCGAGGGTCTGATCCCCAGCGCCGAGGGCTATTTCGGCGCGTACGGCGGCAAGTTCATCCCGGAGGCGCTCGTCGCCGCCGTGGACGAGGTCGCCGTCGAGTACGACAAGGCCAAGGCCGACCCCGCGTTCGCCGCCGAGCTCAACGAGCTGATGGTGAACTACACGGGCCGCCCCAGCGCGCTCACCGAGGTCCCGCGCTTCGCCGAACACGCGGGCGGCGCCCGGATCTATCTCAAGCGCGAGGACCTGAACCACACCGGCTCGCACAAGATCAACAACGTGCTGGGCCAGGCGCTCCTCACCAAGCGCATGGGCAAGACCCGTGTCATCGCCGAGACCGGAGCCGGCCAGCACGGCGTCGCCACCGCGACCGCCTGCGCCCTCTTCGGCCTCGACTGCACCATCTACATGGGCGAGATCGACACCGAGCGCCAGGCGCTGAACGTGGCCCGGATGCGGATGCTCGGCGCCGAGGTCGTCGCCGTGAAGTCCGGCTCGCGCACCCTGAAGGACGCCATCAACGAGGCGTTCCGCGACTGGGTCGCCAACGTGGACCGCACCCACTACCTCTTCGGCACGGTCGCGGGCCCCCACCCCTTCCCGGCGATGGTCCGCGACTTCCACCGCGTCATCGGCGTCGAGGCCCGCCGCCAGCTCCTGGAGCGCGCGGGCCGCCTCCCGGACGCGGCGGTCGCCTGCGTCGGCGGCGGCTCCAACGCCATCGGCCTCTTCCACGCCTTCATCCCCGACGCCGATGTCCGCCTGGTGGGCTGCGAGCCCGCCGGACACGGCGTGGAGACCGGCGAGCACGCGGCGACCCTGACGGCGGGCGAGCCGGGCATCCTGCACGGCTCGCGCTCCTACGTCCTCCAGGACGACGAGGGCCAGATCACCGAGCCGTACTCCATCTCCGCGGGTCTCGACTACCCGGGCATCGGCCCGGAGCACTCGTACCTCAAGGACATCGGACGCGGCGAGTACCGCGCGGTCACCGACGACGCGGCCATGCAGGCCCTGCGCCTGCTGTCCCGCACCGAGGGGATCATCCCGGCCATCGAGAGCGCCCACGCCCTCGCCGGGGCCCTGGAGCTGGGCCGGGAGCTGGGCAAGGACGGACTGATCCTCGTCAACCTGTCCGGCCGCGGCGACAAGGACATGGACACCGCCGCCCGCTACTTCGGGCTCTACGACACCGACGCCGCCGTCGAGGCGGACGCCGACAGCGACCGCGCCGAGATCGAGGGGGACGCCAAGTGAGCGGCAACATCGAGCTGTTGAACACCACCCTGGCCGCCGCGAAGGCCGCGGACCGGGCCGCCCTCATCGCCTACCTCCCGGCGGGCTTCCCGACCGTCGACGGCGGCATCGAGGCGGTCAAGGCCGTCATCGCGGGCGGCGCGGACGTCGTCGAGATCGGGCTCCCGCACAGCGACCCGGTCCTCGACGGGCCGGTCATCCAGACCGCCGACGACATCGCCCTGCGCGGCGGCGTCCGGATCGCCGACGTGATCCGCACGGTCCGCGAGGCGTACGAGGCCACCGGCGTCCCGATCCTGGTCATGACGTACTGGAACCCCATCGACCGCTACGGCGTGGAGCGGTTCACCGCCGAGCTGGCCGAGGCGGGCGGCGCCGGGTGCATCCTGCCCGACCTGCCGGTCCAGGAGTCCGCGCTGTGGCGCGAGCACGCCGACAAGCACGGTCTCGCCACCGTGTTCGTCGTCGCCCCCAGCAGCCAGGACGCCCGCCTCGCCACCATCACGGCGGCCGGGAGCGGCTTCGTCTACGCCGCGTCCCTGATGGGCGTCACCGGCACCCGTGCCTCCGTCGGCGCCCAGGCCCAGGACCTGGTGGGACGCACCCGCGCCACCACCGACCTGCCGGTCTGCGTCGGCCTCGGCGTCTCCAACGCGGCGCAGGCCGCCGAGGTCGCCGGGTTCGCGGACGGCGTGATCGTCGGCTCGGCCTTCGTCAAGGCCATGCTGGACGCCCCCGACGAGGTTGCCGGCCTCGCCGCCGTCCGCTCCCTGGCGGGCGAACTGGCCGAAGGTGTTCGAAAGCGCTGAGCGCGTGAACCATCCGAATGGGTGGATTGTGGACCGGGGAGGCGCGGAGGCGCCTCCCCGGTTCGTTCCCCGGGTGTGAGCGACAAGATCCCTGAGGGAAACAGAAACGCGCGTGAGCGCCTGGCCCAGCAGCGCGAGCGGGAGAAGGGGCGCGAGAAGCGCCGCCGGACGCTGATCGTCGCCTCGGCGGTGGTCGGGGTGCTCGCCCTGGCCGCCGTGGTCGGCCTGATCGCGGCCAACGCGGGCAAGGACGACGGCGGCGACTCCGCCTCCGGCCCGGCGGTCGCCCCGTCGGGCTCGATCGGCGAGGACGCCCTGACCCTGCCGGTCGGCGCGGCCGACGCGCCGTCCACCCTGACGATCTGGGAGGACTTCCGCTGCCCGGTCTGCGCCCAGTTCGAGACCGCCTTCCGGGACACCATCACCGAGCTGGCGGACGACGGCCAGGTCAGGGTGGAGTACCACCTGGCCACGATCATCGACGGCAATCTCGGCGGCACCGGGTCGCTGCGCGCCGCCAATGCCGCCGCCTGCGCCCAGGACGCCGGCAAGTTCGCGCCCTACCACGACGTCCTCTTCAGCAACCAGCCGCCCGAGCCGGACGACGCCTTCGCCAAGAACAGCCGGCTGATCGAGCTGGCCGGGGAGGTCGAGGGGCTCGACACTCCGGCCTTCCGCAGCTGTGTGGAGGACGGCGACCACGACAGCTGGGTGAAGAAGTCCGACACGGCGTTCCGCGAGGGCGGCTTCCAGGGCACGCCGACGGTGCTGCTCAACGGGGAGTCCGTCTTCCCGAGCAAGGGCGACGAGCAGATCTCCCCGGAGAACCTGAAGAAGTGGGTCGCCGAGGCCAACAAGGGCAAGAAGCCGGGGACCGACGCCCCGTCCGCAGGGTCCTCAGCCCCGGCGGCGCCCTCGTCCGCGGCCGGTTCCTGACCGCGTTCCGCTCCCGCCCGTGACGCGGTCCTCGTTACCCAGAAGTTGCCGGGTGGCTTGCCGTACCCACCGCCCGGCAAGGTAGCGTCGACCATGCCATGAATCTTGCCTCCATTCCCAGTCCGTCGACCGGCGTGATCGAGCTCGGCCCGATCCCGCTCCGCGGCTACGCGTTCTGCATCATCATCGGTGTCTTCGTCGCCGTCTGGTTCGGCAACAAGCGCTGGATCGCCCGGGGCGGCAAAGCCGGCACCGTGGCCGACATCGCCGTCTGGGCGGTGCCCTTCGGCCTCGTCGGCGGACGGCTCTACCACGTGATCACCGACTACCAGCTGTATTTCAGCGACGGTGAGAACTGGGTCGACGCCTTCAAGATCTGGGAGGGCGGCCTCGGCATCTGGGGCGCGGTGGCCTTCGGCGCGGTCGGCGCCTGGATCGGCTGCCGACGCCGGGGCATCCCGCTGCCCGCCTGGGCCGACGCGATGGCGCCCAGCCTCGCGATCGCGCAGGCCATCGGACGCTGGGGCAACTGGTTCAACCAGGAGTTGTACGGCAAGCCCACCGACCTCCCCTGGGCGCTGGAGATCAGCGAGGGCCCGAACCGGGCCGCCGGGACCTACCACCCGACCTTCCTGTACGAGTCGCTGTGGTGCATCGGTGTCGCGCTGCTCGTCATCTGGGCCGACCGCCGCTTCCGGCTCGGCCACGGACGGGCGTTCGCGCTGTACGTCGCGGCCTACTGCGCCGGGCGCGGCTGGATCGAGTACATGCGGGTCGACGAGGCCCACCACATCCTGGGCCTCCGCCTGAACGTGTGGACCGCGATCATCGCCTTCGTCCTCGCCGTCGCCTACATCGTGGTCTCCGCGAAGCGGCGTCCGGGCCGTGAGGAGATCGTCGAGCCCGACCGGGACGCCAACGGCGGGAAGGGCCCCGACGAGGACGGCTCGGCGAAGACGGACGACGCCGAGGCGAAGGACCCGCTCACCAAGGACGAACCCGGTGAGCCGGGCAGGGGCGCCACCGCCGGGAGCACCGAACCGGCAGCCGAGAAGAGCTGACCGGCCGGGGCCGCGCCCCCTGGCGCGCGCACCCCGTACCCACCTCCCGCTCGCCGGGCGGGCCCGCGGTCTCAGGCCCGCCCGGCGAGCGCGATCGTCCGGCGGGCGGACGCCACCACCGCCGCGTCCACGAACCTCCCGTCCGGCAGCGCCAGTGCCCCCGCCTCCACCGCCGAGGCCGCGACGATCTGCTCGGCCGCCTCGATCTCCTCGGCCGTCGGCCGGAACGCCCGCTCGATCACCGGCAACTGGCGCGGGTGGATCGCCGCCCGGCCCAGCAGCCCGAGCGCCCGCCCCCGCCCGCACGAGGCCCACAGCCCGTCCAGGTCCCGGATGTCCGGGAACACCGACTGCACCGGCGGCGGCAGGGCCGCCGCCCGGGCCGCCACCACGACCCGGCTGCGCGGCCAGTCCAGCCCGGCGTCCTCCCGTACGCCCAGGTCCGCCCGCAGGTCCGCCTCGCCCAGGGCGATGCCCCGTACGGCGTGGTGGGCCGAGGCGATCGAGTACGCGTGCTCGATCGCGAGCGCCGACTCCAGCAGCGGGTACAGCGGTACGCCCGGGGCCACCGCCGCCACATGGTGCACCGAGACCGCATGGGTGATCTTGGGCAGCCGGAACGCGGCCAGGCCCGGCAGCCCGGCCAGCGCCCGGACGTCGTCCTCGCCGTGCACCCGGACATGGACCGGCACCGCGTCCGGGTCCACCGTGACCTGGTCGCCGAGGAGTTCGGCGGTGGCCGAGCGCGCGTACTCCTTACGGTCGGGGGCGACGGCGTCCTCCAAGTCGACGATCACCACGTCCGCCCCGCAGCCCAGGGCCTTGGCCACCACCTCCGGCCGGTCCCCGGGCACGTAGAGCCAGGTCAGCGGCGGCCGGCCGAGGTCGGGCAGTGGGTCTTCCGGCAGCGGCGGGACCGGCACCGCGCGGTCCGTCACAGCGCCCCCTGGTCCCGCAGCGCCGCGATCCGCGTCTCCGAGAGCCCGAGCCCGGCCAGGATCTCCTCGGTGTCCGCGCCGTGCGGGCGGCCCGCCCACCGGATCCCGCCGGGGGTCTCCGAGAGCCGGAAGAGGACGTTCTGCATCCGCAGCGGCCCCAGCTCCGGGTCGTCGACCTCGGCGATGGTGCCCAGCGCGCGGTACTGCGGGTCCTCCATCACCTCCCGTACGTCGTGGATCGGCGCGACGGCCGCCTCCGCCTTCTCGAAGCCGTTGAGCACCTCCTCGCGGCTGTGCCGGGAGATCCAGTGGCCGACGGCCCCGTCCAGCTCCTCGGTGTGCTCGGCCCGGGTGGTGCCCGCGCCGAACCACGGCTCGTCGATCAGGTCCGGGCGGCCGACCAGGCGCATCACCCGCTCGGCGACGGACTGGGCGGAGGTGGAGACCGCGACCCAGTGGCCGTCGGCGGTGCGGTAGGTGTTGCGCGGGGCATTGTTGCGGGAGCGGTTGCCGGTGCGCGGCTGGACGTAGCCGAGCTGGTCGTACCAGAGCGGCTGCGGGCCCAGCACGGTGAGGATCGGCTCGATGATCGCCAGGTCCACCACTTGGCCCTCGCCCGTCTTCTCCCGCCCGGCGAGCGCCGCCATCACCGCGTACGCCGTGGCCAGGGCGGCGATGGAGTCGGCGAGCCCGAACGGCGGCAGCGTCGGCGGCCCGTCCGGCTCCCCGGTGATCGCGGCGAACCCGCTCATCGCCTCGGCGAGCGTGCCGAACCCGGGGCGGTGGGCGTACGGCCCGAACTGGCCGAAGCCGGTGACCCGGGCCAGCACCAGACGCGGGTTGACGGCGTGCAGCTCCTCGGGGCCCAGACCCCAGCGCTCCAGGGTCCCCGGCCGGAAGTTCTCGACGATGACGTCGGTCTCGGCGGCCAGTCGGAGGAGAACGTCCCGGCCACCCGGGGCGGACAGGTCCAGGGTGAGGGCGCGCTTGTTGCGGCCCAGCAGCTTCCACCACAGGCCGACCCCGTCCTTGGCGGGCCCGTGCCCGCGCGAGGGGTCCGGCTTACGGGGGTGCTCGACCTTGATCACATCGGCGCCGAAGTCGCCCAGCATCGTGGCCGCGAGCGGGCCGGCGAAGAGGGTGGCCAGGTCGATGACCTTCAGCCCGGTCAGGGGCCCTGCTGTCGTACTCATACGGCACCGGCCTCGATCTCGCTGCGGTAGGGCATGGACGTGGACGCGCCCGGTTTCTGGACGCAGAGCGCGGCGGCCGAGGAGGCGAACGCCACGGCCTCGGCCACCGGCCGCCCCTCGCCGAGCGCCACGGCCAGCGAGCCGACGAAGGTGTCCCCGGCCCCGGTCGTGTCGACGGCGATCACCGAGGGCGCCTCGAAGAGCACCGGCTCGCCGCCCCGGGCCGCGTACAGGCAGCCCTTCGCGCCCAGCGTGACGATGACCTCGGGCACCCGGCGCAGCAGGATCTGTGCGGCGGCGTGCGGATCGGCCTGCCCGGACAGCTCGGCGGCCTCGTGCTCGTTGGGGACCAACAGGTCAATGTGGTCGAGGAGTTCGTCGGGCAGCGGCTGCACGGGGGCGGGCGTGAGGATGGTCCGTACGCCCTGGGCGCGGGCCGCGCGGGCGCCCTCCACGACGGCGGACAGCGGGAGTTCGAGCTGCATCAGCAGCAGATCGGCGGCGGCGACCGCCGCGATCTCCCCGGGTCCGAGCGCGGTCACCACCCCGTTCGCCCCGGGGACCACCACGATCGCGTTGGACCCGGTGTCGTCGACCACGATGTGCGCGGTGCCGCTGGGCCCCTCGGCGGTGTGCAGGAGGTCGGTGTCCACCCCCGCGTGTTCGAGGCCGTCGCGCAGCCGCGCCCCGTACACGTCGTCGCCGACCGCGCCGATCATCGCCACCTCCCCGCCCGCGCGGGCGGCGGCGACGGCCTGGTTGGCGCCCTTGCCGCCGGGGATCGTCCGGAACTCCCGTCCGGTGACGGTCTCGCCGAGGCCCGGGGCGCGGGCGGTGTACGCGACGAGGTCCATATTGGTGCTGCCGAGCACCGCGATGCGGGTCATGGGCGCAGAGCCTCCTGATGGGTCAGTGCGGCGAGGGTGTCGAACCCGGTCCGGTCGAAACCGGGCACGGAGGTGGCGAGCCGGTTCTTCAGCGGAGCCGTCCAGTGCGCGGGCAGTCCGTCCGGGCCGCCCGCCAGCAGTCCGGCGAGCGAGCCGGCGCTCGCCCCGTTGGAGTCGGTGTCCCAGCCGCCGGAGACGGCACACCCGATGGAGCGGGTGAAGTCGCCGTCGGCGTGGGTGAGAGCGGCTGCCAGCAGTGCGGCGTTGGGCAGGACGTGCACCCAGTGGTGGGTGTCCGCGTAGACGGCGTGCAGCCGGTCCACGACGAGGTCGAAGTCCCTTTCCGTGCGGGCGGTTTCGATGCCGAGGCGGACCGCGCGGGCGTACCGCGAGTGCGGCGGCACCACCCGCAGCCCGGCCGCGAGGCAGCCGTGCACATCGCTCTCGCCGCCGGCCGCGACGGCGAGCGCGGCGGCGGTGAACATCGCGCCGTACACCCCGTTGCCGGTGTGGGTGAGGACCGCGTCGCGATGGGCCTGGGCGGCGGCCCCGGCCGGGTCGCCGGGGCGGGTCCAGCCGTGCACGTCGGCCCGGATCTGCGCGCCGATCCACTCCCGGAACGGGTTGCGGAAGCGGGCCGCCTCCGGGGGCTCGACACCCGCCAGGAGGTTGCCGTACGCGATCCGCTCGGCGGTGAAGGTGCGCCCGGCCGGGAGTTCGTCGAGCCAGAGCCGGGCCAGGTCGGCCGTGGTGAAGGAGCGCCCGTGCCGCTGGAGCAGCAGCAGAGTCAGCAAGGGGTAGTTGAGGTCGTCGTCCTCCGGCATGCCGTCGATGTTCTCGGCCAGCGACGTAGGGGCCGAGCGGCGGTTCCAGGGGTGGGCGGCGAGCAGCTCGGCGGGCACCTGGCGCGCGGTGAACCAGGTGGTGAGCGGCCAGTTGCCGGTGGCTCGGGCGAGCGCGCGGATGCCGGGCAGCGGCAGCTTCTCCACGGGCTTGCCCAGCAGGCAGCCCGCCGCCCGGCCGAGCCAGGCGGCGTGCAGCCGGTCCCGGCCGACGAGCGGCACGGCGTCCGAAGGCCCCGGCCAGTGCGGGCACGCGGCCACGATCTCGTCCAGACCGGTCGGCTCGTCGGCGGCCGACGGCGATTCCAGCGTGGCGAGTTCGTCCAGCAGCTCACCGGCCAGGGCCCGCAGCCGGGCCGGCGCGGGCGGCTCGGAGGCGCCCGCCCGGTCCGGGGCCGGGGAGCCCCCGGCCGCGTACCACCGCTCCTGGATCTCCCGGGCGTCCCGGCCGTCCTGCGCGGCCTGCCGCAGCTCGTGCCCGACCAGATCCTCGGGCTGCACCCAGGTGAGGCGGACGGGCGGGGCCTGGAGCCGTGCCCGGGGAGGGCGGACGCTCACCGCTCACCGGCCAGCGCGGTGAACGCCTCCTCGTGGGCCCGGCGGCGCTCCAGGTCCCGGGCGAAGACCTCCCGGGCCACCTCGGCCAGCGCCCGGGCCGGGGTGTGCAGGTCCAGTCGGCTCGCCTTCGCGACCGTGGCCGCCCAGTCCGCCGGGACCTCGCCGCCCAGCGCGCCCACGATCGCCCCGCTCATCGTCGCGATGGAGTCGCAGTCCCGCCCGTAGTTCACCGAACCGAGCACCGTACGCCGGTAGTCGCCGCCCCCGACCAGCAACATCCCGAGCGCGACGGGCAGTTCCTCGATGGCGTGCAGCCGGGAGGGGCGGCGGGCGCCGAGCGCGGGGCTTCGGTAGTCGGGGCCCACCGTGTCGAAGGGCTCGACCGCGGCCCGCAGCGGGGCGAGCGCGGTCTCGAAGTCGTCGTGGCGCGTGGCCACTTCGCAGACCGCCTCGATCGCGGACCGGGTGCCGTCCTCGGCCAGCGCGAGGGCGGCCTCGACCACCGTGCCCGGGGTGGCGCCCGGGAGGCAGGCGGCGGCGACGGCGGCCGCGAACACCCCGGCGGCCTCCCGCCCGTACGACGACTGGTGGGGAGCCGCGACCTCCAGCGCCTCGGCGTACGCGGCCCGGGGGTGGCCGGCGTTGACCAGGCCCACCGGGGCCATGTACATCGCCGCCCCGCAGTTGACGATGTTGCCCGCACCTGCCTCGCGGGGGTCCACGTGCCCGTAGTGCAGCCGGGCCACGATCCACTTCTCCGCCAGGAAGATCCGCTGGAGGGGGAGCGCCTCGGCCTCCAGCTCCGGGATCCACCGGGGCGAGAGCAGGTCGGGGACGAGGTGGTCGGCGACGGCGTACGCGTCGAGGTGGTCGCGGACCTTCTCGTAGACCCGGATCAGTGCGTGGGTCATCAAGGTGTCGTCGGTGACGTGGCCGTCGCCCTTGTGGTACGGCGCGATGGGGCGCGCGGTGCGCCAGTCCTCGCCGTACCAGGGGCCGACGATCCCGGTCACCCGGCCGCCGTGGCGCTCGGCGATCTGCTCGGGGGTCCAGCCCTCGACCGGGCCGCCGAGCGCGTCGCCGACGGCGGCTCCGACGAGGGCCCGGGTGATGCGTTCATCCAGTCCGGGCGCGGTGGGGGAGGGGAGCGGTGTCGAGGGGGCGGGCGCGGCTGCCGTGGCCGTTGTGGGCGTCATGTCGGAATTGTCCACCCGGGAGGGCCGGTTCCGTGGCTGCCAGCAGCCCGGCGAGTTCGATCAGGTCCGTGCCCGCGAGCCGGGGCAGCGCGCAGCCCGCGAGTGTCCGGCAGGCCTCGCGCCAGCCCGCCGGTACGGCGGTGATCGAGCCGATGGCCCCGGTCAGCGCCCCGGCCAGGGCGGGCGCGGAGTCCGCGACCCGGGAGAGGCAGGCGGCGGCCGGGACCGCCTGGGCGATCTCGCCCCGGGCGGCGGTGGTCAGCGCCAGGGCGACCGGCACGGTCTCGGCCGCGGCGATCCCGTAGCTGTAGACGTGGTCGACGATCTGGTGCTCCAACACCGGGACCAGGGCGAACGCCCCGGCCGGCTCGTCCGCGAACTCCCGGGCCAGGCGGACCGCGTGTACGGCGTTGCGGGCGATCTCGGTGCCCTCGGGGAGCCGGTCGAGGGCGGCGTTCACCACCGTGTCGACGTCCGCCCCGGTCAGGGCCACAGCGATGGCGGCGGCCATGGCCCGAGCCCCGTGCACCCCGTCGCCGTCCTGGGTGTAGCGGGCGTCGAACTCGGCGAGTGCGGCGGCCTCCTCCGGGTCGCCCGGGTGGACCACGGCGAGCACGGCCGCCCGTACGCACGCGGCGTCGTCGAAGTAGTGCGGGTTGTCGTGCCCGGTGGCGGGCGGCCGGAGCCCGGCGGCCAGGTTGCCGAGCCCGGCCCGCACCGAGATCCGGGCCCGCAGCGGAAGTACCGCCGCCTCGACCTCGGGGGCCCGGGCGCTGGCTGCGGCGACGGCGGCGGCCAGCGCGTTCCAGGCCCGGTCGACCGCGTCCCGCATCCGCCGGCCGGGGGCCAGACCCGCCGCGTCGTCGGCCGCCGCCAGCACCGTACGAGCGGCGAACGCGGCCCACTCGGCGTCGTCGGACGGCCCGAGCCGCAGCGGCTCGGGCGGCTGGTTGAGGGCGATGGGCACCGGCAGTGTGGTGGTGGCGTTCTGCTCGGCGAAGGTGTCCAGCTCCCGGGTGAGCCGCCGGGTCCACTCGGGCATCCGGGCCGCCCGGTGCCGGGCGGCGGGCCAGCCGGCGGCGTCGCCCGCCGCGAGCCCGAGCAGCAGTCCCTCGATCCGGGCGCGGCGGGAGGGGGCGGGGGCCCCGGTGGCGGCCGTGTCGCGGGCGGCCGTCGTCGCCGGGCCGCGCCCGGGGGATTCGGGGGCAGCCGTATCGCGTGGAATCGCCGCCCGGCCGCCCCCGGGCGCTCCGCCTGCCGTCGTCATCGCCCTTCCTCCCGTACGGGCTCGAAGGAGGCCGCCACGGAGGCCATGTCCCGTACGGCCGAGGGCTCGCGACCGCCGCCCCGTTCCTGCGCGGGCCCTGAGGGCGCGGTCGCGTCCGGGTCCTCCGGGGTCAGCAGCTCCGCGATGTCCAGCACGTGGTAGCCGCGCATCGAGGGCAGGCAACTGCCCCGGACCGGGCCGATCGCGCCCGCCCAGTCCGGTGGAATGGCGCTCTCCCCGTTCAGCGCTCCGGCCAGGGCGCCCGCCACCGCCGCCGTCGTGTCGGCGTCGCGGCCCATGTTGACGGCCGTGAGCACCGCCGCGGGGAAGTCCCCGCGCGCCGCCGTGAACGCCCCGAACGCCAGGCCCACCGCCTCCGGCGCCAGGTCCGTCCACGGGTAGCCGGCGATCACCACCGCCGAGCGCACCGCCCGCTCCATCGTGAGCCGGTCGGGGTAGGGCCGCTGGGCCGCCGTCACCGCCCGGCGCAGCGACCGGGCTGTCCAGGAGTCCATCGGGACCACCGAGAGCGCGGCCGCGATCACCGAGGCGAGGCCCGAGCCGACCATGGCCGCAGCCACCCCGGCCGCCACCGCCTGGCCCCCGTAGATCCCCTCGCCCTCGTGGCTGACCCGGCCGTCCACCGCCACCAGCCGGGCCGCCTCGGCGGGGCGGCCCGCCGCGAACACCCCGAAGGGGGCCGCCCGCATCGCGAGACCGTCGCTCCAGGCGTGCCGGTGCTGGGCCGAGATCGGTGCGGCCAGGCCCCGGCGCAGGTTCTCCAGGGTGCCGCGCTCGCTGAACCCGGCCCCCCGGAACGGGCCCTCGTCCAGATCGGCGATCCAGTGGTGCCAGGCCCGCTCGACATGGGAGACGTCGAGCGCGGAGCCGTGCCGGGCCAGCAGCAGCCCGGAGAAGATCGCGTACTCCGTGTCGTCGGTCCCCGCCGGGTCGTCGCTGACGAACCCCTCGATCCGTCCCCAGCGGCGGCGGATCTCGGAGGGCCGCAGGTTCTCCGCCGGGGCGCCGAGCGCGTCCCCGACCGCCAGGCCCAGCAGCGCACCCCTGGCCCGGTCATTGCCGACGGCCGTGTTCATCGCGTCGCCCTTCCGCTCGTCCGGCGAGTCCGTTTCCGGGCCCTGTCCGCATCTGTGCCACGCGGAGGGCGGGGGGAGGCGGAAATGGCGGGGAAAGGGGCCGGTCGGATGACGGCCGAGATAGCTGAGGCTGGCCTTTCTTCGCAGGTCAGTGGGGTTGTAGGGCAGCCTTGCCTTCCTGGCGGCGACCGCTCGAACAGCGTAGTTTGGACTTTGTCGAGAGTTGTACTCACCTGGGGAGTAGCGAGTCGTGGCCATCATCGAGACCGACGCCGTTCTGCACGAGGCGCACCGGGACAACCACACCCACCGGGATGTCAACGGCGGCTGGCTGCGCCCCGCCGTCTTCGGCGCGATGGACGGCCTGGTGTCCAACCTCGCCCTGATGACCGGCGTCGCCGGCGGCGCGGTGTCCCAGCAGACCATAGTGATCACCGGGCTCGCGGGGCTCGCCGCCGGAGCCTTCTCCATGGCGGCCGGCGAGTACACCTCCGTCGCCTCGCAGCGCGAGCTGGTCGAGGCCGAGCTCGACGTCGAGCGCCGGGAGCTGAGTAAGCACCCCAAGGACGAGATGGCCGAGCTGGCCGCGCTCTACGAGTCCCGGGGCGTGGACGCCCCGCTGGCCCGCGAGGTCGCCCGGCAGCTGTCGCGCGACCCGGAGCAGGCGCTGGAGATCCACGCCCGCGAGGAGCTCGGCATCGACCCGAGCGACCTGCCCTCGCCGCTGGTGGCCGCCGTCTCCTCGTTCGGCGCCTTCGCGCTCGGCGCCCTGCTGCCCGTCCTGCCCTACCTCCTCGGCGCGAGCGCCCTGTGGCCCGCCGTCCTCCTCGCGCTCCTCGGCCTCTTCGGCTGCGGTGCGGTCGTGGCCCGGGTGACGGCCCGCAGCTGGTGGTTCAGCGGACTGCGCCAGCTCGCCCTCGGCGGCGCCGCCGCCGCGATGACGTACGGGCTGGGCACGCTGTTCGGCGTCGCCGCCGGGTGACGACGGCGCAACCGGGCCGCCCCGATCGGCGCAACGCCACGGCAACCCGTGTGACGTACGTCTTGGCGCCGCCCACTGGGCGTGACCGGCTCCACAGTCGTAAAATGAGACGCTATGCAGCGCTACACATAAGTAGCCGTTACTCGGTGGTTTCGTTCACTCGACCACCGGGCAAGAGCCGTAAGCACCGCAGGCAACGACGCCTGCTCTCTGCAGACTCCCGGGCGCCGATCGTTCCGACAGCGACCCACCCTCTGGTCAGCCGGTCATCTCTGGTCACCCAGTCACTTCCGGTCACCACGGTGTCCGTATGTTGGAACAAGCCTTCCGCTTCTTGAGAAGCGCCCCATCATGTAACCTGCACGAAATTTCGCAGAGGGCCAACGTCGTCCCTCGGCACCGCAAATGCCACGACGACGACGGGAGAGCCGATGCGTATCGACGCCTGGTCGCCCATGGACGGTCGCCCCGCCCAGCAGGGGATGTACGACCCCCGTAACGAGCACGACGCCTGTGGCGTCGGGTTCGTGGCCACTCTGACCGGTGTGGCCAGCCATGAGCTGGTCGAGCAGGCGCTGACCGTACTGCGCAACCTCGAACACCGCGGCGCCACCGGCTCCGAGCCCGACTCCGGCGACGGCGCCGGCATCCTGTGCCAGGTCCCGGACGCCTTCCTGCGCGCCGAGACCCCTTTTGAGCTTCCCGAGGCCGGCTCGTACGCCGTGGGCATCGCCTTCCTCCCCGCGGACGACTCCGCCGAGGCCGTCCGCACGATCGAGAAGATCGCCACGCAGGAGGGCCTGAAGGTCCTCGGCTGGCGCGACGTCCCGGTCACCCCCGAACTCCTCGGCAGCGGCGCCCGCGCCACCATGCCCGAGTTCCGCCAGGTCTTCGTCGCCGACGGCGAGTCCACCGGCATCGTCCTGGACCGCAAGGCGTTCGTCCTGCGCAAGCGTGCCGAGCGTGAGGCCGGGGTGTACTTCCCCTCGCTCTCCGCCCGCACCATCGTCTACAAGGGCATGCTCACCACCGGGCAGCTGGAGCCGTTCTTCCCGGACCTCTCCGACCGCCGCTTCGCCTCCACGGTCGCGCTGGTCCACTCCCGCTTCTCCACCAACACCTTCCCGAGCTGGCCGCTGGCCCATCCGTACCGCTTCGTCGCGCACAACGGTGAGATCAACACGGTCAAGGGCAACCGCAACTGGATGAAGGCCCGCGAGTCCCAGCTCGCCTCCGAGCTCTTCGGACCGGCGCAGCTCGACCGGATCTTCCCCGTCTGCACCCCGGACGCCTCCGACTCGGCCTCCTTCGACGAGGTCCTGGAGCTGCTCCACCTCGGAGGCCGGTCGCTGCCGCACGCGGTGCTGATGATGGTCCCCGAGGCGTGGGAGAACCACGACTCCATGGACCCGGCCCGGCGCGCCTTCTACCAGTACCACTCCGCGATGATGGAGCCCTGGGACGGCCCGGCCTGCGTGACCTTCACCGACGGCGTCCAGGTCGGCGCGGTCCTCGACCGCAACGGGCTGCGCCCCGGCCGCTACTGGGTCACCGACGACGGCCTCGTCGTGCTCTCCTCCGAGGTCGGCGTCCTCGACATCGACCCCGCGAAGGTCGTCCGCAAGGGCCGCCTCCAGCCCGGCAGGATGTTCCTCGTCGACACCGCCGAGCACCGCATCATCGAGGACGACGAGATCAAGGCGTCCCTCGCCGCCGAGCAGCCCTACCAGGAGTGGCTGGAGACCGGCGAGATCGAGCTGAGCGACCTGCCCGAGCGCGAGCACATCGTGCACACCCATGCCTCGGTCACCCGCCGCCAGCAGACCTTCGGCTACACCGAGGAAGAGCTCCGCGTCATCCTCGCGCCGATGGCCCGCACCGCCGGCGAACCGCTCGGCTCCATGGGCACCGACTCGCCGATCGCCGCGCTCTCCGAGCGCCCCCGGCTGCTCTTCGACTACTTCACCCAGCTCTTCGCCCAGGTCACCAACCCGCCGCTGGACGCCATCCGCGAAGAGCTCGTCACCTCGCTGCGCTCCTCGCTCGGCCCCCAGGGCAACATCCTGGAGCCGACCGCCGCCGCGGCCCGCAGCGTCACGCTGCCCTTCCCGGTGATCGACAACGACGAGCTCGCCAAGCTGATACACATCAACGCCGACGGCGACATGCCGGGCATGCGCGCCGCGACCCTCTCCGGCCTCTACCGGGTCAGCGGCGGCGGTGACGCGCTGGCCGCGCGGCTGGAGAAGATCTGTACCGAGGTCGACGCCGCCATCGAGGACGGCGCCCGCCTGATCGTCCTCTCCGACCGGCACTCCGACGCCGAGCACGCGCCGATCCCCTCGCTGCTGCTCACCTCCGCCGTCCACCACCACCTCATCCGCACCAAGCAGCGCACCCAGGTGGGCCTGCTGATCGAGGCCGGGGACGTCCGCGAGGTCCACCACGTCGCCCTGCTCATCGGCTACGGCGCGGCCGCGGTCAACCCGTACCTCGCGATGGAGTCCGTCGAGGACCTGGTCCGCGCCGGCACCTTCATCGAGAACATCGAGGCCGAGCAGGCCATCCGGAACCTGATCTACGCGCTCGGCAAGGGCGTCCTGAAGGTCATGTCCAAGATGGGCATCTCCACCGTCGCCTCCTACCGCGGCGCCCAGGTCTTCGAGGCCGTCGGCCTGGACGAGGCCTTCGTCGCGACGTACTTCAACGGCACCGCCACCAAGATCGGCGGCGCCGGACTCGACGTCGTCGCCAAGGAGGTCGCCGCCCGGCACACCAAGGCGTACCCCGCGTCCGGCATCGCGGCCTCGCACCGCGCGCTGGAGATCGGCGGCGAGTACCAGTGGCGGCGCGAGGGCGAACCGCACCTGTTCGACCCGGAGACGGTCTTCCGCCTCCAGCACGCCACCCGCAACCGGCGCTACGACATCTTCAAGCAGTACACGGACCGGGTGAACGAGCAGTCCGAGCGCCTCATGACGCTCCGCGGCCTCTTCGGCTTCGACTCCGGCCGCGAGCCGATCTCCCTCGACGAGGTCGAGCCCGCCTCCGAGATCGTCAAGCGCTTCTCCACCGGCGCCATGTCCTACGGCTCCATCTCCCGCGAGGCGCACGAGACGCTCGCCATCGCGATGAACCAGCTCGGCGGCAAGTCCAACACCGGCGAGGGCGGCGAGGACGCCGACCGCCTGTACGACCCGGCGCGCCGCTCCTCCATCAAGCAGGTCGCCTCCGGCCGCTTCGGTGTGACCAGCGAATACCTGGTCAACGCGGACGACATCCAGATCAAGATGGCGCAGGGCGCCAAGCCCGGCGAGGGCGGCCAGCTGCCCGGCCACAAGGTCTACCCGTGGGTCGCCAAGACGCGTCACTCGACGCCCGGCGTCGGCCTCATCTCGCCGCCGCCGCACCACGACATCTACTCCATCGAAGACCTCGCCCAGCTGATCCACGACCTGAAGAACGCGAACCCGCAGGCGCGGATCCACGTGAAGCTGGTCTCCGAGGTCGGCGTCGGCACGGTCGCCGCCGGGGTCTCCAAGGCGCACGCGGACGTCGTCCTCATCTCCGGCCACGACGGCGGAACGGGCGCGTCCCCGCTCACCTCGCTCAAGCACGCGGGCGGCCCCTGGGAGCTCGGCCTCGCCGAGACCCAGCAGACCCTGCTGCTCAACGGCCTGCGCGACCGCATCGTCGTGCAGACCGACGGCCAGCTCAAGACCGGCCGCGACGTCGTCATCGCCGCGCTGCTGGGCGCCGAGGAGTTCGGTTTCGCGACCGCGCCGCTCGTCGTCTCCGGCTGCGTCATGATGCGCGTCTGCCACCTGGACACCTGCCCGGTCGGCATCGCCACCCAGAACCCGGTCCTGCGCGACCGGTTCTCCGGCAAGGCCGAGTACGTCGTCAACTTCTTCGAGTTCATCGCCGAAGAGGTCCGCGAGATCCTCGCCGAGCTGGGCTTCCGCACCATCGAGGAGGCCGTCGGCCACGCCGAACTCCTCGACACCGACCGTGCGGTCACCCACTGGAAGGCGCAGGGCCTCGACCTCGCCCCGCTCTTCCACGTGCCCGAGCTGCCCGAGGGCGCGGTCCGCCACCGCATCGTCGAGCAGGACCACGGTCTGACCAAGGCGCTCGACAACCAGCTGATCAAGCTGGCCGCCGACGCGCTCGGAGCCGACAGCGCCGAGGCCGCCCAGCCGGTCCGCGCCCAGGTCGCGATCCGCAACATCAACCGGACCGTCGGCACGATGCTCGGCCACGAGGTGACCAAGAAGTTCGGTGGTCCGGGCCTGCCCGAGAACACCATCGACCTGACCTTCACCGGCTCGGCCGGCCAGTCCTTCGGCGCGTTCCTGCCGCGCGGGGTCACCCTGCGCCTGGAGGGCGACGCCAACGACTACGTCGGCAAGGGCCTCTCCGGCGGCCGCGTGATCGTCCGCCCGGACCGGGGCGCCGACCACCTCGCCGAGTACTCCACCATCGCCGGCAACACCATCGGCTACGGAGCCACCGGCGGCGAGATCTTCCTCCGCGGCCGTACCGGCGAGCGCTTCTGCGTCCGCAACTCCGGTGCGCTGGTCGTCTCCGAGGGCGTCGGCGACCACGGCTGCGAGTACATGACCGGCGGCCACGCGGTCGTCCTCGGCGAGACCGGCCGCAACTTCGCCGCCGGCATGTCGGGCGGTGTCGCGTACGTCATCGACCTGAACCGCGACGACGTCAACGTCGGCAACCTCGGCGCGGTCGAGGAGCTCGACGACACCGACCGGCAGTGGCTGCACGACGTGGTGCGCCGCCACGAGGAGGAGACCGGCTCCACCGTCGCCGAGAAGCTCCTCGCCGAGTGGGACACCGCCGTGACCCGCTTCAGCAAGATCATCCCGTCCACGTACAAGGCTGTGCTCGCCGCCAAGGACGCCGCTGAGCTCGCCGGTCTCTCCGAGCAGGAGACCACCGAGAAGATGATGGAGGCGGCGACCCATGGCTGACCCCAAGGGCTTCCTGACCACCGGACGCGAGGTCGCCCAGACCCGCCCCGTGGCCGAGCGCGTGAAGGACTGGAACGAGGTCTACGTTCCGGGCTCGCTGCTCCCGATCATCAGCAAGCAGGCCGGCCGCTGCATGGACTGCGGCATCCCGTTCTGCCACAACGGCTGCCCGCTCGGAAACCTCATCCCCGAGTGGAACGACTACGCCTACCGCGAGGACTGGACCGCGGCCTCCGAGCGGCTGCACGCCACGAACAACTTCCCGGAGTTCACCGGGCGGCTGTGTCCGGCCCCCTGCGAGTCGGCGTGCGTGCTCGGCATCAACCAGCCGGCCGTCACCATCAAGAACGTCGAGGTCTCCATCATCGACAAGGCGTGGGAGAGCGGCGACGTCACCCCGCAGCCGCCCGAGCGCCTCTCCGGCAAGACCGTCGCGGTCATCGGCTCGGGCCCGGCGGGACTCGCCGCCGCCCAGCAGCTGACCCGGGCCGGCCACACCGTCGCCGTCTACGAGCGCGCGGACCGCATCGGGGGCCTGCTGCGCTACGGCATCCCCGAGTTCAAGATGGAGAAGTCGCACATCAACCGCCGCATCGAGCAGATGCGCCTGGAAGGCACCAAGTTCCGTACGGAGGTGGAGATCGGCAAGGACATCGACGCCGCGAAGCTCCGCCGCCGCTACGACGCGGTCGTCATCGCGGCCGGCGCCACCGTCTCCCGCGACCTGCCGGTCCCCGGCCGTGAGCTGGGCGGCATCCACTTCGCGATGGAGTACCTGCCGCTCGCCAACAAGGTGCAGGAAGGCGACCTCACGGTCTCCCCGATCCACGCCGCCGGCAAGCACGTCGTCGTCATCGGCGGCGGCGACACCGGCGCCGACTGCGTCGGCACCGCCCACCGCCAGGGCGCGGCCTCCGTCACCCAGCTGGAGATCATGCCCAAGCCGGGCGAGGAGCGGAACCCGGGCCAGCCGTGGCCGACCTTCCCGATGCTCTACAAGGTCACCTCCGCGCACGAGGAGGGCGGCGAGCGGGTCTACTCCGTCTCCACCACCCACTTCGAGGGCGACGAGGACGGAAACGTTGCCGCCCTCCACCTGATCGAGGTCGAGTTCAAGGACGGTAAGCTGGAGCAGAAGCCCGGCACGGAGCGGCGCATCCCCGCGCAGCTCGTCACGCTCGCCATGGGCTTCACCGGAACCGACCAGTCCAACGGTCTGGTCCAGCAGTTCGGCCTGGAGCTCGACCAGCGCGGCAACGTCGCCCGCGACGAGAGCTACGCGACCAACGTCGACGGCGTCTTTGTCGCCGGCGACGCGGGACGCGGCCAGTCGCTGATCGTGTGGGCCATCGCCGAGGGCCGCTCCGCCGCCCGCGGAGTGGACCGCTTCCTGACCGGGACCAGCGCCCTGCACGCGCCGATCCGCCCGACGGACCGGTCCCTGCTGGTCTGAGCACCACCCGGGTTCCCCCTGGGCCACGCGGCCCGGGGGAGCCCCCAGCAACGTCCCGTACAACGGCGTACGGAACTGAACGCGGCGCCTGCCTGTCCCCGACCGGACTCAGCGGGCGCCGTGGCGCGTCCGGGGCCGGTTTCGCGCCCCGGCCCGCGCCCGGGATGGGTTCACCTCAGACGCCGCCGCCGGTGAGCGCCGAGGTCTTCACGACCACCGCCACCGCGAACAGCCCCAGCAGCACCACCGCGCCCGCCACCTGCACCGGCCCGCTCCGCAGCTTCGGCGGCGCGAAGGCGAGCCCGTACGTCACCAGCGCCCCGGTCAGCAGCCCGCCCAGGTGCCCCTGCCACGAGGTGAACAGCGCCGAGAGCACCATCCAGAGCAGGAACCCGGCCATGAAGCGGTTGACGGCCGCCATGTCACGGCCGAGCCTCCGGTGGATGACCCAGTACGCGGCGGCAAGACCGAAGACCGCACCGGAGGCGCCGACCGTCGAGGTGTCCGGGGCCAGCAGGTACACCAGGACCGAACCGCCCACCGCCGACAGCAGATACAGCGCGAGGTAGCGGACCCGGCCGAGCTGCCCCTCCACCGCCCGGCCGATGTTCCACAGCGCGAACATGTTGAACAGCAGGTGCATCACCCCGAACGAGGCGTCCGGCGGCAGGTGCAGGAAGGCCCCGGTCACCAGCCGGTACCACTCGCCGTCCGCGATGCCCGTCAGCTCGTACCCCGGGAAGGTGTCACCCCGGTAGTAGTACTGCTCACCGTCCGGCCCGGTAAGGGCCGCGCCGAGCACCGCGAACCGGTCCACGATCTCCGGCCTGACCACCTCGCTGAGGTAGACCAGCACGTTGAGCGCCATCAGGGCGTACGTCACAAGCGGCGCCGTCGCCCGGGACACCGCACCGCCGAAGACCGTACGGGGCTGCCGCACCGAACGCTGCCCCTCCTTCACGCACTCCACGCAGTGGTGGCCGACGGAGGCATCGCGCATGCAGTCCGGGCAGATGTAGCGCTCGCAACGGGTGCAGCGCACATACGTCTCGGTGGACGGGTGGCGGTAACACGCGGGGGCGGCGGCCTCCATGGCCGGCTCCTTCACTGGGGGTGGGCAACGGGGCCGGTGGGGGCGGCGGCGATCAAGATAGCGAACCGGCACGGAGGGCCGTGAGCCCGGGGCCCGGGCGTGGCCTACGCTCGAACTCCGCAGAACGCGGAACGCACAGCGGGGGGAGCCGTCATGCACGGTACGAACACGGCCGCGGGCGCGGGCCCGGCCATCAGCCTGACCAAGGTGGAGGAGACGGCTCCGGCCCTGGTCAGCCTCTACAAGAGCGCCGGGATCTCGCTGGAGAAGCACGGCCTCGGCGGCCACCGCGCGGCCGTCTACCTCGTCCTCGACCACTCCGGCTCGATGAAGCCCTACTACGCGGACGGCAGCGTCCAGGCGCTGGCCGACCGGGTGCTGGGCCTGTCGGCCAACCTCGACGACGACGGCACGGTCCCCGTCGTCTTCTTCTCCACCGACGTCGACGCCGTCACCGACATCGCCCTCGCCAACCACCACGGCCGGATCGAGGAGATCGCGGCGGGTCTCGGACACATGGGGAAGACCAGCTACCACCTGGCGATGGACGCCGTCATCGACCACTACCTCGACAGCGGCTCCACCGCGCCCGCCCTGGTCGTCTTCCAGACGGACGGCGGACCGATCAACAAGCTCGCCGCCGAACGCTACCTCTGCAAGGCCGCCGAGCTGCCGCTGTTCTGGCAGTTCGTCGGTTTCGGCAACACCCGCAGCAGCCAGTTCGACTTCCTGCGCAAGCTCGACGAACTGGCCGTCCCCGCCAAGCGGTCCGTCGACAACGCCGGGTACTTCCACGCGGGCCTCGACCCCCGGCAGGTCCCGGACTCCGAGCTGTACGACCGGCTCGTCGCCGAGTTCCCGCTCTGGCTGACCGCCGCCCGGGAGCGGGGGATCGTCCGGTGACGGTACGGATCCTGCGCGCCGCCGACCGCACACCCGTCCCCTGGAAGAACGGCGGCGGGATCGTCCGGGAGATCGCCACCGGCCCCGAGGGCGCCGGGAGCGACGCCTTCGACTGGCGGGTGAGCCTCGCGGACGTCACCGCCGACGGCCCCTTCTCCGCCTTCCCCGGCGTGGACCGCATCCTGACCGTGGTCGAGGGCGCCGGCATGGACCTCGTCGTCGGCGGCGAGCACCACATCGTCGACGAGCCCCTCTGGCCGCACGGGTTCCCCGGCGACCTGCCCACCGAGGGCTTCCTGCTGGCCGGCCCCGTCGTCAACCTCAACGTCATGTACCGCAGGGCCCGTACGCGGGCGGAGACCGCCGTCGTCTGCGGCACCGTCCGCCTGCTGCCGCCGGAGGGCGGCGCGGTGCTGGCGGTCTCCCTGGACGACGGCGCGGAGCTGGCGGGGCCGGACGGTGTCCGGCTGGACCGCTACGACGCGGTGCTGGCGGCCGGGGAGCCGCCCGGGGTCCTGCGGACGATGGGCCAGGCGGTGCTGATCACCTTCTCGCACGTGTGATCGCCCGGCGAATCCGGACGGAGGATGTCGGGTATCCGGTGTTCGATGACGCCCATGACGTCTTCTTCACCTCTGTCCTGGGGCGGCTTCGCCGCCGCCGAGCCCGACTTCGCCGACACCGTGCAACGCCGCTTCCGGCTCTACAAGCACCACGTCCTGGCCACCCTGCGGAAGGACGGCTCGCCCCGGGTCACCGGCCTGGAGGCCGACTTCCGCTTCGGTGAGCTGCTGCTCGGCATGATGCCGAACTCCCTCAAGGCCCTGGACCTGCGCCGCGACCCGCGCTTCGCACTCCACGCCAACCCTGGCCCCGACGCCGAGCTGAACGACGGGGACGTCCGGGTCAGCGGCCGGGCCGTGGAGATCACCGACCCGGCGGTGATCGCCCGCTTCATCGAGGAGGCGACCCCGCCCGAGCCCTTCCACCTCTTCCGTGCGGAGCTGACCGAGGTGGTCCGCATCGGACTCGACGGCGAGGCGCTGGTCATCCGGTCCTGGCAGCCGGGCCGACCGCTGCGCACGGTACGCCGGACCGGCGACGACGCCCCGGTGGTCGAGGTCCCCTGAGACCGGGGCCGCTCAGCCCGCCAGCACCCGGGCCCGGCAGACGGACGGCGTGCCCCACGCGTCCCGCAGCGGCCGGGCCCGGCGCAGCCACCACGCCAGGTCCAGCTCCTCGGTGTAGCCCACCGCGCCGTGCGACTGGAGCGCGGTGCGGGCCGCCGCGTACCCCGCCTCGCCCGCCGCCACCTTCGCCGCCGCGACCGCCGCCCCGGCCCCGGGCGACCCCTCGGCCAGCTCCACCGCCGCCCCGTACAGCAGCGGGCGCGCGAACTCCAGGCCGAGCAGGGTGTCCGCCAGGCGGTGCTTGACCGCCTGGAAGGACCCGACGGGCACCCCGAACTGGGTGCGCTGCTTCACGTACGCCACG
The DNA here is from genome assembly GCF_042718715.1 of Streptomyces sp. NPDC058576. NCBI lineage: Bacteria > Bacillati > Actinomycetota > Actinomycetes > Kitasatosporales > Streptomycetaceae > Streptomyces > Streptomyces sp. NPDC058576. Next base: position 90,785 of record NZ_JBHXPF010000007.1, read on the forward strand.
GTCGCCCGCAGCAGCTCCTCCCCGCAGCCCAGCGCCAGGGCCGCCGTGGCGAAGGATGCCGCGTCGCCCGCCGCCCGTGCCGCCGCCCGTATCGCCGGGCCCTTCGCGACGGGCGCGCCGCCCGCCTCCGGCCGGAACAGCCGCCGCGCCGGATCCGCCGACACCGACAGCTCCCCGGGCCCCGGCGCGAGCCGCAGTTCGTCGCCGGTCACCATGAGCACCGCGTCCGCCGTGTCCGCGTCCAGGGCGTACGGCCCGTACCCCTCCAGCCGCAGCGAGAGCACCGCCCTCCCGGAGACGATCCCCGGCAGCCACTCCTCGGCCACCGGCCCGCCCGCCCCGGCCAGCAGCGCCCCGGCCGCCAGGGTCTCCGCCACCGGTCCGGGCACCGCGTGCCGCCCCAGCTCGACGCAGGCGACGGCGCTCTCCACGGGCAGCGGCCCCAGACCCCCGTACGCCTCCGGGACGGCGAGCGCGAACACCCCGGCGTCCGCCAGCCGCCCCCACAGGGCCCGCCCCGGACCGTGCTCCCCGGCGGCCCACGCCCGCAGCACCGCCGGGGTGTCCGCCGCCGTCAGCATCGCGTCCAGGGAACGCCCGAACTCCCGCTGCTCGTCGGTGAGCAGGAAGCTCATCAGCGCCGTCCCCTCGGCAGGCCGAGCAGCCGCTCGGCGATGATGTCGCGCTGGATCTCGTTCGTCCCGGCGTAGACCGGACCGGCGAGCGCGAAGACGTACCCCTCCGCCCACGCGGTGTCCGCCAGCTCCGCGTCCGGGCCCAGCAGATCGAGGGCCGTCTCGTGCAGCGCGATGTCGTAACGCGACCAGAACACCTTGTTCAGGCTGGACTCCGGCCCCAGCGCCGCCCCCGCCGCGAACCGGGCCGCGGAGGCCGCCGTGAACAGCTGATACGCCCGCGCCCCGATCACCGCGTCCGCCACCCGGTCGCGCAGCGCCGTGTCCGCCGGATCGCCCGCCCCCCGCCACAGGGCCGCCAGCCGGTCGGCGGCGGCCAGGAAGCGGCCGGGGGAGCGGAGGGTGAGCCCGCGCTCGTCGCCGGTGGCCGACATGGCGATCCGCCAGCCCTGCCCCGGCTCCCCGATGACGTCCTCGTCCGGTACGAAGACCTCGTCGAGGAAGATCTCGGCGAACGCGGGCTTCCCGTCCAGCCGCCCGATGGGACGGACCGTCACCCCGGGATCCCGCAGCCCGAACATCAGATACGTCAGCCCCTGGTGCGGTTTCGCGGCCCCCGGGTCCGTACGGAAGATGCCGAACGCCCGGTCCGCGAACGCCGCCCGCGAGGACCAGGTCTTCTGCCCCGACAGCAGCCAGCCGCCCCCCGTGCGCACCGCCCGCGACCGCAGCGCCGCCAGGTCGGAGCCGGCCTCCGGCTCCGACCAGGCCTGCGCCCAGATCACCTCGCCGCTCGCCATCTCGGGCAGCACCCGGGCCCGCTGCCGTGCCGTGCCGTGGGCGAGCAGCGTCGGGGCGAGGAGGCTGATCCCGTTCTGCGAGACCCGGCCGGGCGCACCGGCCGCCCAGTACTCCTCCTCGAACGCCAGCCAGCCGAAGAGATCCGCGCCCCGGCCCCCGTACTCCTCGGGCCAGGAGGGAGCCGACCACCGGCCGGTGTACAGCAGCGCCTCCCACTCCCGGTGCGCGGCGAACCCCTCCTCGGTCTCCAGGGAGGGCAGCGGCCGGGACGGTACGTGCTCCCGCAGCCAGGCCCGGGCCTCGGCCCGCAGGGCTTTCGTCCCTGCCGTGTGCGCCAGATCCATGACCGGCCCGCCTTCCCCGCTCCGTCGTGACCATCACCGGGAGAGTTCCCTAACAAGTGTTTGGTAGGTTAACCTACGACCCCTACACCGTCGAGAAGCCGGGGGAACGGGCATGAGCGCGAGCGCACCGCCGTACCTGCCGGGACACGGGCTGCTGGCCGGCCGCACCGCCGTCGTCACCGCCGCCGCCGGAGCCGGCATCGGCGGCGCCACCGCCCGCCGCTTCCTGGAGGAGGGGGCGCGCGTAGTGATCAGCGACGCCCACGCCCGCCGGCTGAAGGAGAGCGCCCACCTCCTCGCCGAGGCGTTCGGCCCCGACCGCGTCACCCACCTCACCTGCGACGTCACCGACGAGGAGCAGGTCGGCGCCCTCTTCGCCCACGCCGAACGCACCCACGGCGGCCTCGACATCGTCGTCAACAACGCGGGCCTCGGCGGCACCGCCGAACTCACCGAGATGACCGACGACCAGTGGACGAAGATCCTCGACGTCACCCTGAACGGCACCTTCCGCTGCACCCGCGCCGCCCTGCGCTCCCTCAAGGCCGCCGGGCGAGGGGGAGTCGTCGTCAACAACGCGTCCGTCGTCGGCTGGCGCGCCCAGCGCGGCCAGGCCCACTACGCCGCCGCCAAGGCCGGCGTCATGGCCCTCACCCGCTGCGCCGCCGTCGAGGCCGCCGACTACGGGGTCCGCGTGAACGCCGTCGCCCCCAGCCTCGCCATGCACCCCCACCTGGCCAAGGTCACCTCCGCCGAACTCCTCGCCGAACTCACCGCCAAGGAGGCCTTCGGCCGGTACGCCGAACCCTGGGAGGTCGCCAACGTGATCGTCTTCCTCGCCAGCGGCTACTCCTCGTACATGACCGGCGAAGTCGTCCCCGTCAGCAGTCAGCATGCGTGAGCACGCCCGGCGCCCGCGCGAACACCTGCGTGAACACACAGGCCGCGGGCGGACAATGGCCGGGTGCCTACCAAGAAGAAGCCCCAGGTGACCCCCACACCCGAGCGGCGACGCGAACTGCTCGCCACCGCCGCCGAGGTCTTCGCCGCCCACGGATACAACGCCACCACCGTGCGCCGCATCGCCGACGAGGCCGGGATGCTCGCGGGCAGCCTCTACTACCACTTCGATTCCAAGGAATCGATGGTCGACGAGATCCTCTCCACCTTCCTCGACGAGCTCTGGCGGGGCTACGACGAGGTCCTGGCAGCCGGGCTCGGCCCCCGCGAGACCATCGAGGCCCTGGTCACCGAGTCCTTCCGGGAGATCGACCGGCACCGCCCCGCCGTCGCGATCTACCAGAAGGAGTCCAGACACCTCGCCGCCCAGCCGCGCTTCGCCTACCTCGCCGACTCGCAGACCAAGTTCGAGAAGGCCTGGCTCGGCACCCTGGAGCGCGGCGTCGCCGAAGGCGCCTTCCGCGACGACCTCGACATCCGCCTCACCTACCGCTTCGTCCGCGACACGGTGTGGGTCGCCGCCTCCTGGTACAGGCCCGGCGGACACCACAGCCCCGAGGAGATCGCCCGCCAGTACCTCTCGATGGTGCTGGACGGCATCGCCCTGCGTACCTGACCCCGAGCGCCCCGAGGAGCAGCAGCCATGACCGAGGCCTACATCGTCGAAGCCGTACGCACCCCTGTCGGGCGGCGCAAGGGCGGCCTCGGGGCCGTCCACCCCGCCGACCTCGGCGCACACGTGCTGAAGGAGCTGATCGCCCGCTCCGGCGTCGACCCGGCGGCCGTCGAGGACGTCGTCTTCGGCTGCCTGGACACCGTCGGCCCGCAGGCCGGCGACATCGCCCGTACGTCATGGCTCGCCGCCGGACTGCCCGAGGAGGTCCCCGGCGTCACCGTCGACCGGCAGTGCGGCTCCTCCCAGCAGGCCCTCCACTTCGCGGCCCAGGGCGTCCTCTCCGGCACCCAGGACCTCGTCGTCGCGGGCGGCACCCAGAACATGACCCAGATCCCGATCGCCTTCGCCTCCCGCCAGGCCGCCGAACCCCTCGGCCTCACCCAGGGGCCCTTCGCGGGCAGCGAGGGCTGGCGCGCCCGCTACGGCGACGCCCCCGTCAACCAGTTCCACGGCGCCCAGCTGATCGCCGAGAAGTGGGGCATCAGCCGCCGGGACATGGAGGAGTTCGCCCTCACCTCCCACCGGCGGGCGGTCCGCGCCCTCGACGAGGGCCGCTTCGGCCGGGAGACCGTCGCCTACGGAGACGTCACCGCTGACGAGGGGCCGCGCCGCGACACCACCCTGGAGAAAATGGCCGGACTGCGTCCCGTCGTCGAGGGCGGCACCATCACCGCCGCCTGCTCCTCCCAGGTCTCCGACGGGGCCGCCGCCCTGCTCATCGCCTCGGAACGGGCCGTCGCCGAACACGGCCTGACCCCGCGGGCCCGCGTCCACCACCTGTCCGTACGGGGCGAGGACCCGATCCGGATGCTCTCGGCCCCGATCCCGGCCACCGCGTACGCCCTGAAGAAGACCGGCCTCACGATCGACGCCATCGACCTCGTCGAGATCAACGAGGCGTTCGCCCCGGTCGTCCTGGCCTGGCTGAAAGAGACCGGTGCGGACCCCGAGCGGGTCAACGTCAACGGCGGAGCCATCGCCCTGGGTCACCCGCTCGGGGCAACCGGCGCCCGGCTGATGACGACCTTGCTGCACGAACTCGAACGCACCGGCGGCCGCTACGGGCTCCAGACGATGTGCGAGGGCGGCGGACAGGCCAACGTCACCATCGTCGAGCGGCTCTGAGGCATCTGCCGTACGCCTGCCGTACGCCCTCTGGTCAGCCATGTTTCCCCTCCTGCGGCGCGGCGTGCCCCACCGCCGGAGGGGAGGACGTGCTAGGGTGTTTCCCGTTGCAGTTTTGGTACCCATGAACTTTATGTGCGCCTGACGGGAATGCTTCCTCAGGCGCTTTATTGTTTTCCGGCTTTCTCCGGATGGGGCTCAATGCGGCGACTTGGAATCCGTAAAGTGCGGATTTCCGGCACTGCACCTCTTTTAGGAGAATGACATGGCTACTGGAACCGTGAAGTGGTTCAACTCGGAAAAGGGCTTCGGCTTCATCGAGCAGGACGGCGGCGGCGCCGACGTCTTCGCCCACTACTCCAACATCGCCACCTCGGGCTTCCGTGAGCTCCAGGAGGGCCAGAAGGTCTCCTTCGACGTCACGCAGGGCCAGAAGGGCCCGCAGGCGGAGAACATCGTCCCGGCCTAATTGCCGGACGCGTACCTCGCTGACCGGGGCCCGCACCGTGAGGTGCGGGCCCCGGTTTGTGCTGTCCGAGCGACCACGCGTCGCACCAACCCGTTCTGTGCGCACATCCTGGGGGCGCACCCGGACGGCCCGGCCGGCACATCGCACCAAACCCATTCGGCAGTTGCCCAGGAATCCCCCAGGAGGGCAATTCCGTATGACCAGCTCCGAACGCCAGGACCGCACCCCCCGCTCCCGACCGGCCCGCGGCCGAGGCCGCGGCCAGGGCGCAGGCCCCCAGGCTCCCTCGAACGGCCGTGGCGGCGCACCCCGCTCCAAGGCCCAGGGCGGCTCCAAGCCCCCGGCCCGTCGCCGCGCCACCCCGCCGCAGGGCGAGTTCGCCCTGCCGGAGACCGTGACCCCCGCGCTGCCGTCCGTCGACGCCTTCGCCGACCTGGACATGCCCGCCGCGCTGCTGAAGACCCTCGCCGCGCAGGGCGTCACCGAGCCGTTCCCGATTCAGGGCGCGACCCTGCCGAACTCGCTGGCCGGCCGGGACATCCTCGGCCGCGGGCGCACCGGCTCCGGCAAGACCCTCGCCTTCGGCCTGGCGCTGCTGGCCCGCACCGCCGGCCGCCGCAGCGAGCCGCGCGCCCCGCTCGCCATGGTCCTCGTGCCCACGCGCGAGCTGGCCCAGCAGGTCACCGACGCGCTGACCCCGTACGCGACCGCCGTGAACCTGCGGCTCGCCACCGTCGTCGGCGGCATGTCGATCACCAAGCAGTCCGCCACCCTGCGGCGCGGGGCCGAAGTGCTCGTCGCCACCCCGGGGCGGCTCAAGGACCTCATCGAGCGCGGCGACTGCCGCCTGGACGAGGTCTCCATCACCGTCCTCGACGAGGCCGACCAGATGGCCGACATGGGCTTCATGCCGCAGGTCGTCGCCCTGCTCAAGCAGGTCGAGGCGGACGGCCAGCGGATGCTGTTCTCCGCGACCCTCGACAAGAACATCGACCGGCTCGTCAAGATGTTCCTCACCGACCCGGTCGTGCACTCCGTCGACCCGTCCGCCGGTGCGGTCACCACGATGGAGCACCACGTGCTACACGTCCTGGACGAGACCGACAAGAAGGCCGTCGCCACGAAGATCGCCGCCCGCGAGGGCCGGGTGATCATGTTCGTCGACACCAAGCGCGCCGCCGACCGCTTCGCCAAGCGGCTGCTCGCCAGCGGCGTGCGGGCGGCCGCCCTGCACGGCGGGCGCTCGCAGCCGCAGCGCAACCGGACGCTCGACCAGTTCAAGAACGGGCAGGTCACCGCGCTCGTCGCGACGAACGTCGCGGCCCGCGGCATCCACGTCGACGACCTCGACCTGGTCGTCAACGTGGACCCGCCGACCGACCACAAGGACTACCTCCACCGCGGTGGGCGCACCGCGCGCGCCGGGGAGTCCGGCAGCGTCGTCACGCTGGTGCTGCCCGAGGAGAAGCGGGAGATGACGCGCCTGATGCAGGACGCGGGCATCGCGCCGCGCACCACGCGGGTCACCTCCAGCGACGCTGAGCTGGGCCGGATCACGGGGGCGCGGGAGCCTTCGGGCATCGCGATCGTGATCGAGGTGCCGCAGCCGACTCCGCCGAAGCAGCGGACGCGGTCGGGCGGTGCGGCGGGTTCCGGTTCCGGCGGCGGCACGGTGCGGTCCGGCAGCCGGGGGCGCGGACGGCGTGGGTCCGGTGCGGGTGCGGGGGGCGGTGCTCAGGGTGCGCGTTCCGGTGGCGCGGGCCGTTCGGGCGGCGAGGCCCGCGGCACCGGCCGCTCCGGCGCGCCTGCCCGGGGCCGTCGGGCCGCGTAGGACGAATCCAGCCGTCCGGCGATTGAGGACCGGGGTCCGGGGCAGAGCCCCGAAAGCCCCGGACCGGGGCTTGGGGCGCCAACCGGGAACCCCGGGGTGGGGGGGGGGGGGGTGGGGGGAGAACACCCACGGGCCGGGGGGGGGAGGGGGGGGGCGGACACCAACGCCCGCCCCGGGTAGTGAGGGGGC